>CAZXEV010000037.1:7336-9025 GCA_964639735.1 uncultured Gammaproteobacteria bacterium | reverse complement strand
TATCCATATTTTCATACTGATGCCTGCCAAGCTGCCGGATATATCAATCTAGATGTAGAAAAAATTCACGTTGATCTCATGACAGTGAATGGAAGTAAAATGTACGGGCCAAAAGGAGTTGGCATGTTATACGTGCGTCGCGGAGTTCGTATCAAACCACTATTAGTAGGTGGAGGACAAGAACGCCGTCTGCGCGCAGGCACGGAAAATGTTCCAGCCATCGTTGGTTTTGCCAAAGCCTTTGAAATGGCTCAACAAAATCTCGAGGCAGAATCAAAACGAGTAGGCGAGCTTATTGCTTATATGTGGAAAGAGTTACAAGCCAAAATTCCAAAACTAAAATTAAATGGTCCAGAACTCGGAGAAAATCGTTTACCAAATAATTTAAATGTCACCTTTATCGATGTAGAAGGTGAGGCAATGTTACTTTATTTGGACGAATATGGAATCATGTGTTCGACCGGTAGTGCTTGCACTAGTGAATCACTTGATCCATCACACGTATTACTCGCACTCGGATTGCCATACGAATATTCTCATGGCAGTTTGCGGTTTACTTTCGGACATTGCAATTCAAAAAAAGACATTGACTATATTATGGAATATTTACCTGATGTTATCAAACAATTACGTGAAATCAGCCCAGTAAATATGGGAAATGTAAAACACGCTAAATACAAAGCTTAAAAATATGACTAAAAAAAGTGTAAAAATTACAGACCCCAAGCAGCCGGTAGATATTCGATCTACCACTGGCGGTGGAGGTTGGCTCTATACCGATACTGTGAAGGACCACTTTTTCAACCCACGCAATTTCATGCGCTACGGTGAAGAAGAAACTTTCAAACACAATGCCATGGGCCGAGTTGGTTCACCGGCTTGTGGAGACGAGATGGTCCTCTGGCTCAATATCGATCCAAAAACTGAGAAGATTAGCGAATGTCGCTGGCGTACATTTGGTTGTGGTAGTGCTATTGCTTCCACTTCAGCGCTGAGTGAAATGGTAGTAGAAAATGGTGGTATGCCGATAGAAACCGCTCTCAAAATCAAACCTCAAGATATTTTGACCAGACTAGGCGGTTTACCAGATCGCAAGGTGCATTGTTCTGTTCTTGGCGACAAGGCTCTCCAGGCAGCTATCAATGATTTTTTCCGTCAAACTGGACAACACTCTCGCATCATCACAGCTGGATCCAAAGTTATTGATGCCGAGCTACACATTACTGATCATGATATTGAAGAAGCAGTGCTCGAAGGTGCTCAAAATCTAGAGGATTTACAAAAGAAGCTAAAAATTGGTATAATCAATAAAGAAACTATACCGGCTATCGAAGATTTACTAAGATTTTATCAAGAAAAATACTATGGTTAAAAAGAATATTCGCGTTTGTTGTGGCATGACCTGCGGAGTGATGGGTTCAGGCAAATTAATGCGAAAAATTGAAGCCAACACTGGTTTAAAAGCTGGTGAAAAAAACGAAGAAGTCGATTTAAATTACTGTAGTTGTACCGGCCATTGTCATTTGGCACCGGTTGCCGTAGTAAATGGAAATTTTATTCACGAAGGCAAAGAAGAAACTATTTTGAGTGAAATCGAAGCCGCCGCAACTCGCGAACCTCAGGACCCAGGAATCATCGAAGCATCTGTCGAAGAAGTTTTAAATAACGACAATATAGGAGACTTATAAT
>CAZXEV010000037.1:0-7326 GCA_964639735.1 uncultured Gammaproteobacteria bacterium | reverse complement strand
TTATGCAACCAAAAGTAGACAAAGAACTTTGTATTGGCTGTGGCACTTGTGTTGCTCTGGCTAGTGGGACGTTTAAAATGGATGAAGATGGCAAAGCCACTGTCATAACTCCAAATGGAGATGATGATGATATGATCCAGATGGCTTGTGATTCTTGTCCTACCAAGGCAATAATATTAGAATAACAGTCATTGACCAGCGCTATCTCATAGGACAAAAACCGCCGATCACTTTTTCGCTTTTTTCAGCCGCGAGGCTGAAAGGATGGGCCTTGGGCCCATAACCCGCTCAAAAGTAATCGACGGTTTTTTTGTTGTTGATTTTCGGGCGGTTGTCTGATAAAATAGAACAATTAAAAAATACTATGGAAATTGGAAAATTATACATTGTGGCTACACCCATTGGAAACTTGGGTGATATTACTTTTCGCGCGATTGAGACACTCAAGGGCGTTGATTTTATTTTGTGTGAAGATACTCGGGTGACCAAAAAACTTTTGGATCATTATCAGATAAACACCAAAACAATCAGCTACCACCAACATAGTGATTTTAAAAAAACTAAAGAAATAATAAACCTATTAAACGAAGGAAAAAATTTGGCATTGGTTACCGATGCTGGCACACCAGGTATTAGCGATCCAGGTAATATGTTGATCAGTGACTTGTTGAGAAATCATATCAACGATATTATTCCTATCCCAGGCCCATCGGCTATTGTATCTGCTCTAAGTATCTCCGGTTTTCCAACCGACAAATTTTTATTTCTTGGATTTCCTCCACACAAAAACAAACGTCAGAAATTTTTTAAAGAAGCAGTAATACATGATGAATTTACCGTCGCGTTTTATGAATCTGGCCATCGAATTTTGAAATGTCTTGGTGAATTAAAAGAATATCTCGATCCAAAACGTCAAATAATTTTGGGACGTGAACTTACCAAACAATTTGAAACAATATATCGTGGCACTATTGACGAAGTGATGGGGGATATGAAAGAAGAAAGAGGGGAATTTGTCGTAATTATCAACAAAAAATAATATGCACAAAAAAGACACAGTTTATCTAACCACCGCCATCGCTTACGTTAATGCACCACCACATATTGGTTTTGCGCTTGAGCTATTGTTCACAGACGTCATGGCTCGCTTCCAAAGATTGCTTGGCAAAGAAGTTCGCTTTCTTACTGGCACCGATGAGCATGGTCAAAAAATTTACAAAACCGCTCGTGATCTTGGCCAAAGTGTAGAATCATTTACCGATACTACTTCCGCTAGATTTTCTGAACTTGCTGACCTTTGGAATATTTCCAATGACGACTTTATTCGTACCACCGAAAAACGTCACATCACTGGTGCTCAAAAATTTTGGGAGGCTTCAATGGCCAATGGTGATATTTATAAAAAAACTTATACTGGTTTGTATTGTGTAGGCTGCGAAGCTTTCAAAACTGAAAAGGATTTGGTGGACGGCAAATGTCCAGACCACATGCGCGCACCAGAAACACTAGAAGAAGAAAATTATTTTTTCCGATTATCCAAATATCAAGAACCATTGCAATTTTTGTTTGATCAAAGAAAGAATTTTGTATACCCAGAAAGTCGCTACAACGAAATGTACAACATTTTAAAAAATGGATTAGATGATATCAGCGTCTCACGCGCCGCCGACAAACTTCCATGGGGTATTCCAGTACCTGGTGATGACACCCAAGTAATGTACGTTTGGTTTGATGCTCTCACCAATTATATTACGGCACTGGGATACGGATCCAAAGACGACAAACTTTTTAATAATTTTTGGCCAGCTACTCATGTCATCGGCAAAGAAATAAATCGTTTTCATTCTTTGCTTTGGCCGGCAATGTTGATTTCAGCTGGTGTAGAACTACCAAAACAAATTGCGGTGCACGGCTGGATGACAGTTGATGGACAAAAAATGAGTAAGAGTATTGGCAACGTGATAGATCCACTAGAACTAACTTCCAAATATTCTTTGGAAGCGGTACGTTATTTCTTGATGCGCGAAATTCCATTCGATAACGATGGTGATTTTTCTAATACAAAATTTGTTGATCGTTACACTTCTGATCTAGCCAACGGTCTTGGTAATTTTACCAGTCGCGTTTTGTCCATGGTAGAAAAATATTCCAACAACCAAATTCCAGCAGTCACAGCAGTAGATCGCGCACCAATGGATCTGCTTGAAAAAGAAATTTGGCCAAATTATATTGGCTACATGGAAAAATGGAAATTTGTTCATGCTCTAGAAACCGCATGGAAATTTATTACATATTGCGATCAGATTATTTCAGACAAAAAACCTTGGACATTGGCCAAAGAAGGCAAAATGGAAGAAGTCCAAAATTTACTTTATCATCTTTGCGAATCTCTGCGTCATATCACCATCATGATCTATCCAGTGATGCCTGAAACCGCTGAAAAAATTATCACACAGCTTGGACTCGATCCAGCCACCGAATTCTCCAAATCTATTTCTGAACTTCAACAATGGAGTGAACTCACCGTTGGTAATCAAATTCAAAAAGGGGATGTATTATTCCCAAGACTTTAAATTTTAAACATTAAATATGCCGTTTTCATATTTTGATTTCGCCTTAATATTGATTATTGGTGGTTTTGGGCTGTTTGGGTTGTGGTTTGGTTTTGTTCATACTATTGGATCACTTGTTGGAACTGTTGCCGGTGTCTATTTGGCCGGAAATTATTACGAACCAGTAGCCAACTGGCTAATCAGTACAACTGGTTGGGGAGCAAACTTTTCCAAAGTTTTAATGTTCATCATTGTATTTTTTGTTATAAACCGTTTAGTAGGATTGGTGTTTTGGATTCTTGATAAATTTTTAAGTTTCTTTACTCATTTACCATTTATCAATGGAATCGATCGGATATTGGGAATGGTTTTTGGTTTACTCGAAGGTGCACTTGGTCTAGGTATAATTTTTTATTTTATTGGTAAGTTTCCAGTTGGCATTCAGTTCATGGGCTGGATTACCGAATCGAAAATTGTTCCTTCATTAGTCAAACTAGCTTCAGTTCTTTGGCCTCTTCTCCCAGACGCGATCAAAACTATTCAAAGTGTGATTCCGGGAATTAAATAAAATGAAAAAAACCACAACGGTATTTTTATCAATATTTTTATTGGCCTCTATAATAGGTTCTGGTTTATTTTTTAGAAAAAACCAAACTAACGCCAACACAAACAACGGACAAATTACTAGTACACCGATTTCGGGCGCGACTGTTCAAGCTAATTTTCCAGCAGTTTCAATTGTAAATTCTAGTCATTTTGCTCCACTAGAAAAAGATATTTTTGATAATTTTTATAATAAAATTCAACCACCAACCTCGATTGAAAATATCAAGGGGGCGATAGTACCACATCATTTACTAGCCGGTTATATTCCAGCTACATTATTTACTACTTTAGAAAAACAAAAACCATCGACAATAGTTTTGTTTGGACCAAATCATTTTTTCACTGGTAAAGCCAAAGCAATAACTACTGCCAACGATTGGGAGACCTTTATTGGCAAAGTAAAAAACGATAAAGACCTAATAAACAAACTCATCGCCGACGGATCGTTGACGATAGACGAACCAGCCATCACAGACGAGCACAGTATTTTTAATTTAATTCCATTTATTGCCAAATCACTTCCAAACACCAAGGTGATTTCTTTCATGTTGCGTTATCAAACCGATACTACTACACTAGAAAAAATTGCCACCGCGCTTGAAAAAAATCTACCGGCGGACACTGTATTTGTAGCTTCGATTGATTTCTCTCATTATCAAACTTTAGCATCATCAAATTTTCACGACGAACTCACTCAATCAGTGGTTAAAAATTTTGATTACGATCGTTTTAATAAACTTGAAATAGATTCCATTCCTAGTTTATATTTATTATCCAAATTAATGGAACACTACGGCACGCAAAAAATTGGCTATGAACTAAAAAATAATTCTGCCAATATTTTAAATAATCTCGGGTTAAGTTCTGGTACTAGTTATTATTCACCATATTTTATCAAAGGTGAACCAGAAAAAATTAAAACAGCTTCAATATTAAACTTTGGCGACCTCATGTTGGATCGAAGTGTAAAAAAACAAATCAATGCCAACGGACCAGACTTTCCGTTCAAGGCATTGGCTGGAGAAGAGGCGAGATTCCTAAATGGTGTAGATATCATTACCGCGAATCTCGAAGGACCATTTGCCAACAAGCGTCGCCCAACAAGCAAATCGATTGCGTTTCAATTTGATCCATCATTAATTGCCACCTTAAAAAAATATAATTTTGGATTATTTACCTTGGCCAATAATCATAGCCTTGATATGGGCAGTGCGGGTTTTGAAGAATCCAAAATAAATCTCAAAAAAGCCGGCATTGATTTTTATGGACAACAATACAAAATCAACGAAGATAATTTATTGATAAAACAAATTGGTAATTTTAAATTTGGATTGATTGGATTAGATGACACTATCAATAAAATAAAAACTTCGGAGGTAAAAAAACTTATTGAAAAAGCCAAAACACAAGGTGCTGAAATTATCATGGCTAATATTCATTGGGGAGATGAATACAAAGAGATTTCAAACACCCGCCAACGTCAGCTCGCACACGCTTTGATAGATTCGGGAGTCGATGTGATTATTGGCCACCATCCACACGTAGTAGAGGAAATGGAGATCTACAACAACCATCCGATATTTTATTCACTAGGCAATTTTGTTTTTGATCAATATTTCTCAGTACCAACCCAGCAAGAACTTGGTGTCGGAATGGTATTTAAAGAAGAAAATAATCAGAAGTCTGTTTCGATGTATGTTTTTCCTTTGGAAAGCAACAAGAGTCAGATCAAACAGATGTCGTATTACAAAGCAATAAAATATTTTGAAACTTGGACCAAAAAAAGTCGTCTAGGTGAAAATAAGTTTAATAATTTTAATTTGAAAATAAATTTTTGATATGAATAAAAACAAAATAATAATATCAACACTATTGATACTCCTTATTTTGAGCGGATTAGCTTCTTTTGGTTTCTTATATTTCAAACCGTTCAAAAATCCAGCTACACCATCCAAAGAGGCGACGAACAATGATTCGACAAATACAAACACACTACAACCAACCACAGAGAATTCAAACACCACAACTGAGCTCGCTCCGACCAGCACTTTGAAAGCTGGAGAGGATATGAATATCTCTTCTATCAAATATACTGATTTACCAAATGATTTATTTTCCGAGAACTTTGTTTGGCAAACGCCAGAAAAAATCGCCGGACAGGGGATGGTAGTAGAAAATTATTCTCCTTGTGGCAGCGAGATGGATATGGGTTGCATTTGGTACAAAGAAGCCGATACAAATTATTATCAAATAGCAAATTTTACATATAAAAACAACACTGGTACAGTTTTTTATTTTACTCAAAATGTATGGATAACTTTTGGAATATCTACTCAATATAAAAATAAAATTGTATTCGTGAAATACAACAACCAGACAATATTATTATCAAAAATGAGTCCGGATCTTACCGATACAGACGGACTAAACAAAATTAAATTTTTGGTTGATAAAAACCTAGAGCTTCCAAAAAACCTAAATATCCCAAAAGAATTAAATGTTACAGGAAAACAAAAACTAATTTTGATAGATGAAACAGTGGAACCGGTGTATGAAAGTAATGGTATCACCGCAGAAAAAGTTGCATATTTTGATAATAAAGATATTTGGAGTTATGGTGATTTCTTTTTAACTTTCACAAACAACATCCAAAATATTCAACCTGTTCAATATAACATTGTATTACCAAATACATTTATTTTGAAACAAAGCCAAAAAATAAAAACCGATCTTTACGATTCCACCAGACTGACCGGCTGTGGTGGTAGAGGTGGAGTAGATGTGATAAAAGATTTGAACGAAAAAGATTTAGAAATAATTGGCAAAGCCAATGACGGAAATATTATCTATAAATATAGTAATATTGCCGATGGATCAGAAGAGGCTGAAATGTTCAAAAACTACAATGGCTACAAAGAATCTTCCGGCCAAGCCACTACCACTTTTGAAAACTTTTTGTCGAACAACCCAATCATAATAATGAAAGATGGATTTGGTCGCTTCATCCGTTTCACTAGTCGTGAGTATTATATTCAGATGGCCGAATGTGGCAAACCAGTTATTTATCTCTACCCAACCAAAGAAACAAAAGTAAATGTACAGATAAAACCAAACGGCGGCCTTACCAAAGTTGATCCTTTTTATCCAACTGACGGATGGTTGGTAAATGCCAAACCAAATAGTGAGCTAACAAATACAGATGGAAAAAATTATCCATATCTTTTCTGGGAAGGAAACGCTTATAATTTAAAAGTTCCAACAGATGGTTTTGTTTTGAAAAAAGAAAATATCAAACGCGACATGATTAAACTTTTGGCACGCCTTGGTTTGAATGAAAAAGAATCCGCTGATTTTCTAGAATTTTGGCAAACAAAACTGGAAGTCAAACCATATGTGTTTGTAACCTTTGTATCACAAAGCGAATTTGACCGCGTCGCTCCGATAAATATCTCACCACGTCCAGACAAAACTATTCGCGTCTTTATGGAATATCAACCATTAGATTATTCATTTAATACAAGACCTTTAAAAATAGAAACTCCTACCCGCACCGGTTTTACCGTAGTTGAATGGGGAGGAAGATTACACCAATAATTATTATGATTGATACTCATTGTCACGTACAATTCAATGCATATAAAGATGATGCCGAAATCGTAATGAAAAAATGTCAGGACGCGGGTATGATTTTAAATATCGTCGGCTCCCAACAAACTACATCTGCACGTGCTGTTGAATATGCACAAAAATATGATTTTGCTTTTGCCACCATCGGTGTGCATCCTGTTCATCTATTTCCAACTTTTGTAGATGAAGCGGAATCTGGTTTTCATTCTCGTCAAGAAATTTTTGATTACGAATATTACAAAACACTTGCTCAAAATAAAAAAGTAGTCGCGATAGGTGAGTGCGGATTGGAACTTTATCATCTCCCAGAAGGTTTCACCAAAGAAGAAGTCCTAGCCAAACAAACTGAAACGTTTTTATTACAACATAAACTGGCCACCGAAATGAATTTGCCGTTGGTCATTCATGTACGCGATGCTCATCAAGAAATGATTGACCTACTCAAATCACTCCCAAGTCCAATAAAAGGCGTAGTGCATTGCTATACAGGCGATTGGAATTACGGCCAGCAATACCTCGCTCTTGGACTACACCTTGGTTT
>CAZXEV010000036.1:3388-9092 GCA_964639735.1 uncultured Gammaproteobacteria bacterium | reverse complement strand
CAGGGATACATTAGGCATTAAAACTGGGGACAAATTTTTGGTTGTAATTCATTACGGAAAAATGATATTAGATCGTGAAGATGAAATGCGTTTAATGGTTAAAAATATTACAAAACATCTAAAATAATTATATTATGAATATTTTAAAACAAAAAAAAATATATTTTATCCTTATTGCGGCTTTGGCGATTGGCTGGGTTGCTTTTTCAAAATACCAAGCAACAAAATTACCTCCGGTTTACGATACTGTAAAAGTTGAACGCGGAACTCTCATACAAAGTGTTGATGCCACTGGTCAAATTGAATCTGCTCAAGACCTTTCTCTCAAATTTGAAATTCCTGGTATTTTAAGCGTTGTTAAGGTAAAAGAAGGGGATAAGGTAAGGGCCGGTCAATTGTTAGGCAGTCTTCGAGCTAGTGATTTAAATGCTGTTGTCGCTCAAGCCCAAGCTAACTTAAATAAACAATTAGCCGGTTTAACTCCAGATTATATCGCACAATTAAAATCAAATTTGGATAAAGCTAAAAATGATTTGATGCAAGCTAAAGGAAATGGGCAAGGGGTAGAAGATAGTAAATTGGTTCAAAATGCCTACGACGATTTAGTTGCTAGCTTGCAATCTGTTCAAATTTCACTTTCAACTTCCTTGACTGCTGCTGATAATATTCTAGGTTCTGATAATAGTTTGGCCAACGATAGTTTCGAAAGCTATCTTTCAATTTTGGATTCTTCACGTTTAGGACCAGCTAAATCTCAGTATTTATTAGCCAAAGTCGATAAAAATAACTTTGATCAGACTTCAAATTTAATTTCCAAAAATTCAACGCATACTGAAATAGATCAAGCGGTTGAAAAAGCTGATAAAGCCATGGTGTCAATGAAAGATTGTTTGTTTTATGTAGCAGGTGTTTTGGATAATACTTCTGCAGCAGGTTCGTTTTCTCAGTCTTCCCTCGATACGTTAAAAACTTCTATCCAGTCTGCTCGCACTACTTTGGCTACCAAATATTCTTCAGTTATTAGTTATTCTCATGCTATTGTTACTGCGCGTAATAATTATTATTCTTATCAGTCACTTGTGGATAAGGCACAATCAGCACTGAAAGATGCAGAAAACCCTCCTCGTGAAGTAGATATCGCATCATATCGAGCTGCTTTAGCACAAGCAGTCGCCAATCGCGACAAAGCAGTTATTATAGCCCCGATCGACGGTGTGATTACGCAAGTAAATAATAAAGTAGGTGAAACAGTAAACGCAAGTGAAGTTGCCTTTAAACTTTTGTCACCACATTATGAAATAAAAGTTGATGTTTCAGAAACTGATATTGCTAAATTAAAATTGGGTAATCCTGCAGTAATTACTTTGGACGCTTTTGGTGATGATGTAAAATTTTCCGGTAAAGTAATAAATATCGATCCGGGATCTACTGTCATACAAGATGTAGTTTATTATAAAGTAAAAATTAGTTTAGATGATACTGACAAACCGGTAAAGCCTGGAATGACTGCCAATGTAATTGTTAAAACAGATCAACGTGACAATGCTCTTATTATTCCATCACGATCTTTGAGGACTGATGGGTCGAAATATGTAAATATTTTAGAAAATAATAAGGAAGTTAAAAAAGAACTAAAACTTGGCATCAAAGGTAATGATGGTAAAGTTGAAGTATTGGAAGGTGTAAATGAAGGCGATTTGGTAATACTTGGAATCCAAACTACAAAATAGTATGTCTTCAATAATTGAATTACAAAATGTTTTCAAAGAATATCATAACGAAGATTTGGTGACACCTGTTTTGCATGATATAAATTTCAAAATAGAAAAAGGTGAATTCGTGGCTATTATGGGTCCAAGTGGATCAGGAAAATCTACGCTCATGCATATCTTGGGATTTTTAGATAAGATCACCGGTGGTAAATATTTATTTGATGGACGTGATGTGAGTACTCTTGAAGATGATGACTTAGCTCTGATGCGTGGTACCTCTGTAGGGTTTGTGTTTCAGGCGTTTCATCTACTGCCACGTACTACGATTTTAGAAAATGTTATGCTACCGCTGATCTATACCAACGTTTCTGAAAAAGAAAGAATAAAAAGAGGTACGCAGGCACTTGAATCTGTCGGTTTATCTCATCGCTTACAATATTCTCCAGGGCAACTTTCTGGTGGTGAAAAACAACGCGCCGCTATCGCGCGTGCTTTGGTAAATAATCCTTCAGTAATTTTTGCCGATGAGCCGACTGGTAACTTGGATTCCAAATCAGGTTTACAAGTTATGAGAATCTTACAAAAATTAAATGATGATGGGCATACAGTAATATTGGTAACACATGAAAAATACACCGCAGAGCATGCTAAAAGAATTCTGCGTGTAAGTGATGGAAATATTATTTCCGATGAATTAGTAAAAAATCGTTTGATAGCAAGTGAATCTAGTGATCTAGTTAAATAAAGTTTCGAACTTATATTATGAATCTTCTGGAGAACGTTCACGGTGTTTGGCACTTAATAGGTCGTAATAAAATGCGATCTTTTTTGACAATGCTTGGAATTATTATTGGTATCATGTCGGTAATTATTGTGATGTCTGTTGGTGCTGGTGCACAAAGCTTGATCATTAATCAAGTAAGTAGTTTAGGGTCAAATTTAGTCGGCGTTTTACCTGGGCAGTCAGATGAAAAAGGTCCGCCAGCATCTGTTTTTGGTGTGGTTGTAACATCTTTGAAGGAAGATGATATAAAAGCTGTAATGAAAGAATATCCCCATTTTGTTGCAGCGACAGGATATGTTAAGGGAACTGATACAGTTGTTTGGGGTGATCTAAAAACAGACACCACATTTGTCGGTGTGAATTCTGATCTACCGATTGTAGAAGATGCGATTGTAGGTCAAGGAAGATTTTTTACATCAGACGAAGATCGCGGTTCTGATAAAGTGGCAGTCTTGGGAAGTCAGGTAGCACACGATTTGTTTGGTGATCAAAATCCATTGGGAGCAAAAATAAAAATTAAAAAAACTTCTTTTAATATTATCGGTGTGATGAAGGAACGCGGTTCTTCTGGTTTTCAAAATCAAGATAATCAAATTTTTGTTCCGTTGACAACAGCTCAAAAATTACTGTTGGGAATAAATTATTTAAGTTTTGCAAGATTAAAGGCTGATGATATGGCAAATGTTGACAACGGTATAAATCAAGCAAAAATAATTTTGCGTGAACGTCACAAAATTGACAATCCGACCGATGATGATTTTTCCGTTCGTTCAATGGCCCAGGGGCTAGAAGCCTTAACAAAAATTACCAATGCACTAAAATTCTTTTTAGTCGCAGTCGCTAGTATTGCTTTACTTGTAGGTGGGGTTGGAATTATGAATATAATGTTAGCCGCTGTTCAAGAGAGAACAAGAGAGATTGGTTTGCGCAAGGCTGTTGGGGCGAAAAATATTCATATCGTTCAGCAGTTTTTAATCGAAACAGTGATGATTACATTTATTGGTGGTTTGATTGGAATTATTTTGGGTGTATTTATATCTTTTGTGGTTGCAAAGATTGCTCAAGGAATGAAATATAATTGGGATTTTGTAGTTCCAATTTCTTCAATCTTATTAGGTTGTTTTGTTTCTATTGGCATTGGTTTAATTTTTGGTATTTCTCCAGCGCGTCGGGCGTCTAAGCTTGATCCTATCGAAGCTCTAAGATACGAATAATATGTTAAAAGCAAATTTCGAATTAGCATTGATTTCTTTGAAGGCGCAAAAACTACGCACGGTTTTGACAGTATTAGGTATCGCAATTGGTATTGCGGTCGTTATTACTATTATGGCTGCGGGTCGTGGTCTAGATAAATTGGTTTTGGGACAACTAGATGTTTTTTCTCCAAATACGATAAACATTGAAACAAAAGTTCCGTCTACCAAAAAAACATCAAATGAAAATTCTTTTGGTCAATCTACTGGTATTACTATCACTTCATTAAATGATAAAGATATTGACACCGTAAAAAAACATCCAAATATAGTTTCTGCTTATGGTGTAGTGATTGGCCAAGCAGTAGTAAAATATGAAGATCAAACAAAAACGGTCCTACTCTGGGGTGAAGGGGCTAATATGCAAGATGTTGAAGTTTTTAATTTGTCTAGCGGTAGATTATATTCGACAGATGAGGAAAATTCTTTATACCAAGTTGCGGTATTAGGATCGGTGGTAGCCGACAAGTTGTTTGGAGCTGATAATGCGGTTGGTAAATCAATTTATATTAAAGGAAAACCTTTTAAGGTTGTTGGTGTGGCCGCCAAAAGAGGTGCGATGTTTGGGATGGATATGGACAACGTGATTTACATTCCTACCAAAACAATGCAAAAAAGAATTTTGGGTATTGACTATGTTCGTCAAATAATTTCAAAAGCGAAAGATAAATCACAAATAAACAACACTGTTCTTGATCTTGAAGAATCAATTAGAGAAAATCACGACATAACTGACCCAAATAAAGATGACTTTGCTGTAAATACTATGGAAGAAGCGGCGAGCATTTTGTCCAACGTCATTAATGGTCTCACATTTTTATTGGTTGCCTTGGTATGTGTGTCATTGTTAGTTGGTGGAGTTGGTATTATGAATATAATGTATGTATCAGTTTCTGAGCGCACTTTTGAAATTGGTTTGCGTAAAGCAATTGGTGCAAAAAACAAAGACATACTTATACAATTTTTAATGGAAGCGGTTGTACTTACATTGCTTGGTGGAATAGTTGGTATTATTTTAGGTTCAATACTCGCGCTCATAGTTTATTGGATAGCAAAATATTATGAATTTAGTTGGGTGTATTCGATTCCTCCTTTTTCAATCATTTTGTCTTTGGGATTTTCTGCATTCGTGGGATTGTTGTTTGGTATTTATCCTGCCAAAAAAGCGGCTGCTTTAGATCCTATCGAAGCACTGAGACGAGAATAATATATGAATAATAGTGAACAATTACATAATCACAATTTTTCGCAACGCGAATTGGCGTCCGTGGTGCAGGTAGTCGATACCAATCTGAAAGGATCGGACGTAATTATTGGTAGTGTTACCGCCGAAAACCTCGACGGTTTTGTAGACCAGTTTATAAAGTTTAGAGAACAACGTCGACAAAATCTTAACTTGGAAACCTGCCACGATATGTCGGTAGTCGAATTGGTCGCAGAAAAAAGAGGAAGATCATGTGAACCGCACGCAATTCAATGTGATATTCAAGGAGCTCAAGATGCTTCTTTTATAGTTAGTGAACTAGAAAAAAGAAATTCGGTGGAAGGTGTCTTAGAACTACACCAACTGATTTTGTTTTTTAAGAGAGAGATAAAACTTCGTACCAATTTAGCTGAATTTCATCGAATTGATATTTCACGTCGAATTGGAGATTTCAAAAAAGATGCTAGTTTTTTTGACAAAGAAAGACAACGGTTTGAAAAAGCATTACCAATTTTATTTAAATTATTAAAACAATTTGAAAAAGAAAATTTAGAAAAAATTAATTCACTACCAGACGGTAATAGAGATGAGGTTGTGAATGATTTAAAAAATTTAAGAAATATTTCAGTTTCAGATTTTGATAGTCTGAAATCGAGCTTCTATGAAGATGTGTGTGAAAGAATTGGGAGATTGATAAATATGGATTGGGAAATGAATGTGAAAAATCTAATGACGGCAGCAGAAACTCTTT
>CAZXEV010000036.1:0-3378 GCA_964639735.1 uncultured Gammaproteobacteria bacterium | reverse complement strand
GTTAGATTCAAGAAATTTAGACTTAAATAAAAAAAGGGGAGAGTATGTTAATAATTTTGATCCCGCCGATCAAGTGCTTGCCGCTTTTTGTTTTGATCATGGTATTGTGGAGGTTCGAGAGCGTTATACAGATTTATCGGACGCGCTGTCATGGCTATTGAATTATTCAGCCTCGGCCGCCAGTGATTTCTTGTCTGTGTCCGCTTCGTTTTCCGGTTGTCCCGCACTTTCTTTGCCTGGTCAAATAAAATTGATGGAAATCAAGGCCAAAAGGACGTTGGAATCTCAATAGTGCCAGCCCAGGTCCT
Source organism: uncultured Gammaproteobacteria bacterium (assembly GCA_964639735.1). Lineage (GTDB taxonomy): Bacteria > Patescibacteriota > Patescibacteriia > Magasanikbacterales > GWA2-37-8 > CAIOJG01. The sequence continues at coordinate 3,070 of CAZXEV010000036.1, read as the reverse complement.
ACCCTTGTTTTTTTCGCTAAACAGTGATAGGTTTAAAGTATTATGGCCGACACTCAACTCATCAAAGAAAAATTGGATATCGTGCAAACTATTATGGAATACGTGCCCCTCAAAAAGGCCGGTATTTATTATAAAGCACCCTGTCCATTTCATCGGGAAAAAACCCCGTCTTTTATGGTAAATTCAGAAAAACAAATCTGGAAATGTTTTGGTTGTAGTAAAGGTGGAGACATTTTTTCTTTTATACAAGAAATGGAAGGTTTGGATTTTTCTGAGGCCCTAAAACTTTTGGCTGATCGAGCGGGGGTAAAGATTGATAATTATCGTAGTGAAATTGATAAAAGTCAGAAAAATCGTATTTTGGATATCAATCAAAAAGCCGCATATTTTTTTAATCATGTTTTGACCGAGATGGATGGGGCAAAAGGTGCTCGTGAATATTTGGATAATCGCGGTTTAAAAAAAGAAACTATTGAAAAATGGCAAGTTGGTTTTGTACCAGATCAGTGGGACTTGCTTACTAAATATTTTTTAAAAAAAGGTGTTGGTGTGGACGATCTTGTTGCGGCTGGTCTGGTAATTAAAAAAGAAAATGCTCGTCCCGGACAGGGATTTTATGATCGTTTTCGTGGGCGAGTTATGTTTCCAATTTGGGATGTGCACGGAAATGTCGTTGGTTTTACAGGACGAGTATTAGTTGAGACAGAAAACAGTGGTGGAAAATATGTAAACACTCCTCAAACAATCGTATATGATAAATCACGTGTGATTTATGGTTTGGACAAAGCCAAAACTGAAATAAAAGCCTTGGACTTGGTTGTATTAGTAGAAGGGCAGATGGATGTAGTGGCCTGTCATCAAGCCGGGATGAAGAATGTTGTAGCTTCATCTGGAACCGCATTAACCTTAGAACAGATCAAACTACTCAAGCGCTACACCAATAATATTGCCATGGCTTTTGATGGTGATTCTGCTGGAATTGCGGCAGCTAAACGTGGAATAAATATAGCGATTGGAGAAGGTTTGAATGTAAAAGCGATTCGAATTCCAGAGGGAAAAGGTAAAGATGCTGACGAGTGTTTGAAAAAAAATCCAGATGTTTGGTTTGACGCGGTAAAAAATGCTAGCGATGTTCTTCATTGGTTTTTTGAAATGGCTTTTGCCAACAAAAATACAGCCGACCCAAAAGAAAAACAAAAGATTGCCAATGAACTTTTACCTATCATAGGATTAATTCCTTTTGCAGTAGAGAGAGACTATTGGCTTAAGGAACTGGCTGGAAGACTAGGTACTGAGACCTCGGTACTTCGAGATGACTTGAAACGCTTTGATAAAACACCAAAAAACAGTAGTACCGATAGTAAAAACGAGGTTGGCAAAAAAGAGGAAAAGTTGGAGAGGTTAGACATGTTGCTAAAAAGATTGTTAATGATTTTAGTTCACTCACCGCAATATATTAATTCTGTCTGGGGAAATATCAAAGACGGTAGTTGGACAACTGGAGTTTACGAACACCTTTACGAATTCATTAAAAATCATTATAATACCAACCAAGGTAATACTGCCGACGTGTGGCGGAATTTTTTTGATGAGTCGCAGTTCAAAAATGAATTTGAAGATTTGAAAATGATTGCTCAGATTCAGGTAGAAAATGTTGATGAGGCGACAATCAAGGATGAGCTTCTGGAACTAGCGGTTCAAGTAAAAGATGAATGGGTGAAGAAGAGAAGAAAGCAGATTGGACAGGAGTTGGCCCTGGTGTCTTCTGAAAAAAATCCTGACAAACAAAGAATGGAAAAATTGTTAATCGAACTACAAAGTATTTAATTAGCTTTGATTTTATGCAAAAGCAGGTAAAACAGCCGAATAAAAAAGTTTTAACCAAAAAAAATATTATTACTAAGCCAATCAAAAAATCGGTTGTTAAGCCGTCTAAAAATAGAGAAATGACAATTAAAAAAACCGTAGGTAAAATTGTAAACAAAGTAGTCGCAAAGGTGTCGAATAAAATTTCAGGAAAACCTCCTGTTAAAACAATTCCTAAAGCACCATCTAAAAAACTTTTTAAATTACCAAAAGACAAACCTTTTAAAAAAGGAAAATTTTTGCAAAAAAATGTTGGACCGATCGTGGAAAGCGAACCAGAGGCTGAGCCAACCAACGACGAACTTTATAAATTAATTAGCAAGGGGCGTCATCGTGGTTTTATAACTGATACTGAATTGCTTGGTCTGATGAAACGACCAGAGTTGTATTTGGATTTATACGAAGGTTTCCTAGATGCTATCGAAAGAAACGGTGTAAGTGTGGTGGAATCCAATTCAAGTATTTTGGGTGTCAAAGCTCAACACCAAGAAACGCTAAAAGAATTTCAAGGTGAACAGCCAGATATGGACGTTCCATTTGATTTGGGTGAAATTTCATCAGATTCTATCCAGATGTATTTGCGTGAAATTGGTAAAATTCCTTTGTTGACTGGTGAGCAAGAAGTTTCTTTAGCAAAAAGAAAAGAACGAGGCGACAAAGCAGCTGAAAGAAAAATTATTGAAGCCAACTTGCGTTTGGTAGTTTCGATTGCCAAAAAATTCGTTGGTAAGAGTTTATCTCTTTTGGATCTTATTCAAGAGGGCAACATTGGTTTATTTAGAGCGGTGAAAAAATTTGATCATCGTAAAGGTTACAAGTTTTCTACTTATGCGACTTGGTGGAGTCGTCAGGCGATTACACGTGCTTTGGCCGACCAATCACGAACCATTCGTATTCCAGTTCATATGGTGGAAACTATCAATCGTTTTCAACAAGTCCAGCGTCGTCTTACTCAGGATTTAGGACGTGACCCAACTCCAGAAGAATTGGCTGCTGAAATGGGTGAAGAGGTGGAAAAAATCAACCATATTATAAAAATTTCTCAAGACACTGTTTCGCTTGATGTTTCAGTTGGTGACGACGATGAGGATACTCAACTTGGCGACTTTATTGAAGATGTAAAAAATGTTTCTCCAGATCGTGCCGCTGGTTTGCAAATTTTAAAGGATTAAAATTTTATCCAATAAACGAAAAATACAGAATT
>CAZXEV010000035.1:0-9165 GCA_964639735.1 uncultured Gammaproteobacteria bacterium | reverse complement strand
TAATATTTAATTTGGCTTAAGTTTAATGAGTTTTAGCAAAAATGTCAATATTTACTAAAATATTACTAATCGAAACATTACGCGCTTAGACATTCGGTCGTAAGTAACTAGCAATCCAGCCGACACCAACCCAGTATCAGGAACATTACGAACGAAACAATATTTCTTGATAGTCTTTTCCATTTTATGTTTTTTGGACGACGTGATAGACAAATCACTGGCTAACTCACCCTTTACTCGAGTTTTAACTTCTACAAAATAATAATCACCATCTTTAACTGCCACGATATCTAATTCACCAACGGTCGAATAAAAATTTCTATCTTTAATAAAAAACCCATGCCGAATTAAAAAGGCACAGGCTTGATCTTCTCCCCACTTTCCGATCTTTTTACCCCTCCCAGAGTCCATATTTATTTTTGTTTTGGCAAATATTTTTTCATCAAATCTTTCTTTGCCTGCTCTTCGCTAATCAGAGGCAAACGTTTGGTAGCGTAGTAAATCACTTTGTAACCCCACCACACAAATAGTACTGCCCACAAAACCAACCAAAAACGCCAAGCCAAAAAGGCTACGCGTTGTTGACGAAAAAACATCCAAAGCAAACCGAGCAAACCGGTGGTAATCAACATATTTCCTGCGCGACGCAAAACTTCTTGTGTGCTTTGACTAACTTCCTTACCATAGATTCTGACAATTTTGGCTACCATACCAGCTAATACCAAAGCCAAAAAACCAACGATCCAAAACCAAGCCACTCCACCAACCGCAATAAAAGGCTGGTAAAACCAATACGACAATTTTAGAATATTCTGAATTTGCATAATTATACTTTTTTAAATATCAAACAATAATGATAATCACTGACTAAAATTTTTTGTTCCAATTTCAAACCACTTTGGATAGCCATTTCAGTTAATTGTTTTGGATCGACCAAATTAGCATCAGACGGCCCCAAAGTTCCCAATTTTTTTGACCATTCAACTACCACCACTTGCCCACCAGTTTTTAATAAACGTGTCGCCTCATTTAAAGTTGCCTGCTTGTTTTTTATTCCAAACAGCACATTCATAAAAAAACACATATCCAAACTTTTTGGAGGTATTGGTGTTTTGTTAGCGATCTCGATATCTGACCACACCACTTGCACATTGTTCAACGCTTGTGATTTTACCCAACTATTTATATTTTCTAATACATCTTTTAGAATATCAACTGCATACACTACACCGGTGTCGCCGACAGTTCTAGCAGCTGGAAACACAAAATGCCCGGTACGGCCACAGCCCATATCAGCCACCCTCATTCCTTTGGCTAATCCAACTTTAGAAAAAATACTAAATGGATCGATTAAAGCTCGTCCGGCATGTTGCATATATTTTTAACCCCTTACAAATACTTTACCAATCGTTCCCATTATAAAACCTTGGAACATATTGGTAATTAATAAGAACCCTATAAAAATAGCCAAAAGACCAATTAGTTTATACATCAAGCGGCTTCCACCGCTTGTGCCCAAATTTTCTTCAGCCCAAGCGATCGTGCCGAAATTTTCCAAAAACCATTCTGTTTTTAAAACTAACAACACACCAACTAATACACAGATAATACCAATAATGTAATTCATAAAGATATTTTACTAAGTGCCCAGGAGAAGAGTTGAACTTCCATGGCCTTGCGGCCGCAGCCACCTCAAGGCTGTGCGTCTACCATTTCGCCACCTGGGCTACAATTAAAACCTTCTATTTCTACCAACAACCATGTCTATTTTCCCATGAGCTAATTTAATTTTTACTTTAACTTCTTTGGAAACTTTACCATCCGCCTCAACGGTAAATGGTGAATCAGACATTATCTCCATTTCTTCAAATGGAAACACACTAGGGTCCTCATATTTATATCCCCACCACCCCTGCTTTGTCAATGGTCGCAAAAACGCTTCCAACTTACCGTCTTGAGGGTGAACCACCTGGTTAGCATTGTCCTTTTTGTCTTTTTTCCAATAAAAAGGTTGTAAGTTGCAAACTACCACTTCCATCTTTTCGTTTGTAGTCACCGAAAATCTTTCGTCGTAAACTACTTTCAACTTCGCTGGCAACACATGTAATTGAGAAACAAAATAACGATTATTCATCCAACCAACATCCAGACTTTCTTTGCGTCTTTTGGAAAGAATATCACAAGCTTCAACTCCACTTGGAATTCCCAAAACCTCTGAAATAGTATTACTAGGACCAATGGGCAAGAACCCAAACGTGCAATCGCAGGTAGCCGCTCGTGACAACACATAACCGAAAGTGGCATCATTACCAACTATCACAACCGTCTTGGCACCACGCTTGATTTCATCGTCAATTATTTGTTTTGGATCTATAAAATTATTTAAACGCAAAATTTTACCAGCAATTCCATAATCTGTTAGACGCACTTCCACCGCTTTGATTACAGAATCATACTTTTTTTGTCGCAAAAAATTGTCATAAAGATAAACATACATACATGTCTGCCGTATTAAAAAATTGCCTATGCAATTTTATCTATTCTCCAGCTTCAACCATTTCTTCACCACGGCGTGATGCACGCGGTCTAGCACTACGTGTCTCAGCCCCTTCGATACCAGGCATGGAAACTTTTCCAAACAAAAGAGCTCCTGGTTCTACCGACAGAACCTGACATTCAATATCTCCCAAAACTTTGGCAGTGGAAGTAAGCTCGATAGTTTCTCGAATTTTTAAATTGCCTTTTACTTCCCCAGCGATCTTGGCGGTACCAGCGCGTACATTGGCCATAATTTTTGCACCAGGTTCTACTGACAAAAAGCGACTAGTATGAACACTACCAGACACCGTGCCCTTTACGATAATATTGCCTTCAGATGCAAAATCACCTTCAACATTAACTGATGGACCAACAACGGTTTCTACTTCATCCACTCTTTCGCTACCAACTGGTGCTTCATATTGAGGCATTTCTTCTTCGACAACATTTTTGGAAGTGGATTTTTGAAAAATCATAAAAAATAGAATTAGTATTTATTATATTTATTTTACAATATTTAACAGAAAAAAACAACCGCCTACTATGAATTTGCTACGGTTGGCTTATTTGGAAGCCAAAAACCAAATTCACTACCTTTTCCAAGCCCAGGACTACGCGCCCACACCTTACCACCATGAGCTTCGATAAATTTCTTACAAACAAACAAACCCAATCCAGTCCCAGTAACATTGGTATTTTTAACATTTTCTCCACGATAAAATTTTTGGAAAAAATTAGCTTCATCAACTTTTCCAAATCCAAAACCATGATCGTTTACAGTAACACGTACACCGTTTACCTCTGCGTTTAAACCAACCGACACATCCCCTTGTTCAGTATATTTAATAGCATTATCAATAAAATTGAAAATAACATGACGAATTTTTTCTTCATCACCAATAATTTTGAATGTTTTCTTTACATCCCATTTCAAATTTAATCCTTTTTCTTGTGCACGATTGGATAATTCAAACACGACCCCTTCGACCATGTGTGTCAAATCAAAATCAGCAAAATTATATTTCACTCTACCTTGTTCAATTCGCGAAATATTTAAAAATTCATCTACTAATTTTATTAAATGTTCATTACTATCATCCATGTTTCCCAATATTTTTACAGTTTCTTTAGTAACTCTTCCGTAACCACCGTCTTTAATCAGCTCAATATAACCTTTTAAAATAGAGAGTGGGGTTCGAAGTTGATGAGAAGCGATGGATAAAAATTCGGTTTTTTGGCGATCCAAATCTTGTAGTTTCAAATTAGCCACTTCTAAAGACTGGGCCAAACTAGTTGCCTCATCTTTTTGTTTTACCTCGCGCTCAACACTGCGACCAAGACCAATTCCGAAAATAAATACCACCAGGAATAAAATTAAATCAATCACAAACTGCTGTGTTGATTCATAAATAAATATTCTGGAAAAAAATATTATCCACAAAATTCCAATCAAAATTTTTGTTGTAATTATTTTAACATTGAATAAACCAAGCTTCATAATGGCATATGCCACAAATGAAGACAAAATAACAAATGAAATCGGCCCTAGAAACACTCCGGCTGAAGTTTTAAATACTACTACGGCAATCACCGTAAACAACCCCATGAAAGTATAGGTAAACAATACACCCAACAAAAACAAAAGTAGTTTTGCTTTTTCTTGGTCTACCGCTTTGCGATATTTATAAATCAACACTCCAAAACTCACCAAAAACAGACCGACAAAATCAGCACCAAAGATACCGATACCAGGACCAGGCACCGGCATTGGACTGCCATTTGGGTATTCGATAGATTTAAATACCAATGTTGACAATGAAGCTCCCGCCGAAGCAATCATCAAAGTAAAAAGTGGAATTAAAAATTTTTTCTTTACAGTAAACAGTCTTCCTGGAAAAGTAGAGACCAACAAAAGCAAAGTCGGACCAATAAACGAACAAACAAACATCACAATTCTAATCCAAAATAGCTGATTTTCCGGAGTAAACCGAAGTGGATGTAAAGAAAGATAATTTACTACTATATAGGCATCAATCAAAAACGCTAGCATGCCAAACAATCGATTTGTCCAACTTTTGCGATCTCTGATATAGGTTATTGTCCCTAAAACAGTAGAAGCAAAAAAAGTTATAAAACTTAATAAAGTTTCAAAATTTAAGAGGTCAAAACTAATCATATTGTATAATGATAAATCGACTGTTATAATGTAAACATAATATTATTATACACTATTTTTAATCTAATCACTAGCCAACTATGAGCGAACTATCTGAACAAAACTACTCGATCTGGCAGACTGCCCCTTTTCAAATTTCTGAATTTAAAAATTTATCAACACTAGAACAATTAAAACATTTGTGTCTAACAGCACATCTAGCCCCTAGCTCACACAACACCCAACCATGGCGCTTTGAAATTCATCCGGATCAAAACGAAATAATTGTTAAAATAGACAACAAATATATTTTACCGGCCTCAGATATTAGCGGCCGACAGACAATAATCAGTGTCGGTTGTGCCTTATCAAATTTAAAAATTACTGCCAACTATTTTGGCTACAAAACCGAGACTGAACTTCTAAATATCGACAAGCAATCGTTTAAACCAACCGAAACGGACCAGAAATTAATTTCGGTTGTTAAAATTAAAATAACCCCTGATTTTTCACAGGAAAATTTAAGGGAAATTTATCATGCGATTTTTAAAAGAAAAGTAACTCGCGCGGAATATTTGGAAAATGCCGAATTACCAACAGAACTACTCGCTGAAATCAATACACTAGGAAATGAAAAAATAAAAATCCATTTGGTTTCTGATCGTTTGCGCCGATTAACTATTGGAGAATTTCAAGGCCAAGCGGATAATTTTGTCATAAATTCCAAAAAATTTAGTCACGAACTAGGGTTGTGGCTTTTACCAAATAACACAGATAGTGCTATCGGAATGCCTGGAAGAGATTTTGGACTTAGTGACGACGAGGCAGAGAGATTACACCGAGGACTAATTGGTGAGATTCCACTCAATCCAGCGGACGGTTTGAAATTTTCTACCGGCGGCAAAATCGGTATTGAAAAATCCCCTACCATTTGTTTTCTCACTGCCACAGACGACACGATCGAAAATTGGTTGGAAGCTGGTGAAATTGTTGAGAAAATTTTCTTAAAATTAGCCGTTCAAGGAATTTCGTTTACGATGCACGCCGGCATTACCGAAGTAGCTTTGATAAACAAACTTTTTTCAATGTCGTTTTTGGGAACTAGCCGAAGAATACTTTCTCTTTTTAGAATGGGTCAGGTAAAAAGAAAAGAAGACGCGCAGCGCCCTCATTCTCCTCGTTGGCCACTTGATAAAGTTATCACCAACAACTAATAAATTTTTACTTCTAAAGTTTTTTTATTAAACAAGAATCGTTTAGGATAACTATGCCCTAGGCGTATTCTGGCTACCAACTCAGCCACAATCGCTCCTGAAGCAGCTGCTGTCGATCCTAGCTGTGGGATGATGGTAGAAGTAGGTATTTCACATCTTTCTTCCATGATGCGTAGGAGCTCATCCTGACGGTAATCACTGCCAATCAAGGTATCAACAAATTTAAAAAATACTTTACGATCCGTTCCACTTTGAGAAAAATTTTCAACAGCTTTAATCAACTCTTCATCGGTCACACCGTAAGTCAAAGGTAAATTTTCATCTAGATCATAACGAGAAACCTCTACTTGAACAATTGAGCCCATATCACTTGCCATCACCAAAGGCAGACGACGTTTTCTGGCTTCTTGACGAATAAATAATTTACTTTGTGGATCATCGATTTCTTCGATAATTATATCCATTTTAGGCTCCACTTCATCTCCATCAAAAAATTTAACAATATTTTCCTGGTTTAGACCTTCGTCATAAACATGAACATTGGTGAACGGATCAATACTGTAAATTTGATCAGCTACGACATGGGCTTTGTTGCGCAAACCAACATCGAGCAAACTCATGCGATTGGCATTATTTTTTACCATATCAGAATAGCCCAGACGAACACGGTTTATATTTTCCATTTTGTATGGAACTTTGTCTGCTATCTTAATATTATCAGGACGCATATCCATCATAATATTGTGGATAATGTTACTTCCTACACTACACCCCGCCACACCCACCACAGTTTTTGCAAAAATCTCACGCACCTCTCGCCATTTTAATTTGAATTCTGGATCAGTCAACAAAGTCGAGCTACTTGCGACTGACACTACTTTGTGCCAATACGGATCACAAAAATGAACTAGGTGTTTTTTGTCTGCATAGTATGCAAAATATCCATAGCTCATCAAATCATCATTTTCGATCGCTGTACTATATCTCTCCCATTCTTCATTAAATTTTTCACGCAAAGTCAGTCCGGAATCATCAATGAGTGGCGAAATGGCAGCCAACGTAAGCCTCTCATTGAGACCAAATATGGTCGCGGCCGTTAAATCAAATTGATTTTCAGGGGGTACCGAAATCAAATTCTCATTATAAAGAAACTCCATTACCCCATTATCATTCATTTTTAAATGATTGTTCAATACCGCTTCTTTACCACTAAATACAAATGGTTTTTGTTTTAAATTATTCATATTAATCATTAAAATTTAAATCATCCAAAAATTTACTAATTTTTATCTCCAACTCGGCTTGGTGTATTAATTTTAAAATCAAAGATAACGGCACTTCGGCTGTTAAAGATTTTTTCAAATTATCATCACCCAATAATTCACCCAAACTAGCAAATCTAGTAATTACGTTTAATTTGTTTTCATTTAAATCTTTTTCAATTTCTTCCCAATTAATTTCATTTTTTAAAACCACATTATTTATTTTTCCATCGTCAATCATTTTTTTGACCCAAACCAACAGCTCTTTGATCCTGAAAAAGTATGTAGGATGACGAAAGGACACTGGTCCGGGATTAAATATTTTTAAACCTTCTAGATCAACCGATAATGTTTCATGGATATCAGGTAATTCAAACAATGATTGCTTGTCTCCATATTTAAAAAATCCCAATCGCTCAAAAATATTATGGTGGAACATCGCCGTAATAAAAAAATGCCTGTCGACCAACGAAACTCTATTTAAAGAAAACCTGCACAACAAAATAAAACTGAGCAAGGTAAATTTTATTTTTTTTGAACCTTCCACTGATTGAAAACTATCTTGATAATACGGTGCGATTCCGCAAAATCTAGAAATGGTAAAAAGTCTTTTTTCGGTGTCGTTATTATCAGGTAAAAGTTTTTCTTTAATTTTTTCAAACAAACTTTGTTCGTCAGCAAATTTTACCTGAAGGTCTTCTGATAAAAACGGCTCTCCAAATGCCGGCACCAATCTGATGGTTATCCACTCTTTTACCAATCTTTCATTGACCAAATAACTCACACCAACAATGGTTACTAATGATTTTTTGTCATAACCGTCTTCTACTGCCACATCACCATAGCGATGAAATGATTCACGACACTTTAAAACTAAAAGGCGCAGTGCGTCATTACACCACTGATTATCAAAAAAGTTTTTGGCCAAATAAATATCAAATTTTATTCCCTGCCAATCATAACTTTCATCGGCAACCGGCAACGATTGTATTGTTTGTTCTAAATCTATTTTCATTGTTTTCTAAGCTTCTTTTCCTACCGCCTCACTAATGTCTTTATACCCATCCTTTTTTAACAACTCCACTAAACCATTATTTATATTTTTAATTGTCATTGGGCCTCCATATATAAAACCAGTTACTAGTTGGAGAGCGCTCGCTCCCGCCTTAATTTTTTTGTAAGCATCCTGGGCGGTAAAAATTCCACCCACTCCAATGATTTTTACTTTTCCATTGGCTCGGCGATATAAATGTTTAATAATATCCAAATTTTTTTCATCAACCAATTTTCCAGAAATTCCACCAGGGTGATTTAATTCTTCGACTGTGCTCATTGACTTTATATTAGCACGATTTTTTACCAAATTTGTAGAAATTATAGCTGTAATGTTATTTTGAATACAAATATCTACAACCTCATCATACTGATCCATAGTCATATCTGGACCAATTTTTATCAGAATATCAACAGTAGAATTTAATTTGTTTTTTAAATTATTTATTTTATCTGTTAATTCTTTTATAAACGAAACTTGAGCAAACATATCACAGTTGGCAACATTGGGACAACTTACATTTAGAGTAATAAAATCAGCGTAATGAATAACTCTCTCAAAACTTTTCGCATAGTCTTCTGCCATCTCTGTGATAGACAAACCAGTAGTCGGCGCAATACTCAAACCAAGCGGAATCGAACGTACTTTTAATTTCTTCATTTTTGCTATTACTTTTTCCACCCCACAATTTGCCAAACCATAATACACTATCAATCCTTTAGGATGCGCCACAAACGTGGTTTAGGATTTCCCGGTTGCTCTTTGTTTGTAATCGAGCCTAGCTCTGCCCAACCAAAACCAAGCATACCGTAAGACAATGGCGCAGTGATATTTTTATCAAAACCAGCGGCCAACCCAACCGGGTTGTTTAATTTTACCAGGCCAATTTTAGTATGAAGTGAACCATCAGAAATATTTAAAAAGTGCTTAATAAAATTATTG
>CAZXEV010000034.1:5960-9346 GCA_964639735.1 uncultured Gammaproteobacteria bacterium | reverse complement strand
AGTCAAAGAACGACCTGCATATTCCCAAATATTTGCAGCTGTCAGCATGCTCGTTCCTCGGGTTGAAATCCTTTCATCCAAATTATCCACAATTAATTTACCAACACTTCCAGAATTGGAAAGACTACTGGTAGCCACAGCCCAAACTGCCGCACTAGTTGAAGCCGTCACTATTGTCGGACGATCTAAATCGCGACCAGCGTAATCCCAAACATCAAAAGCGGAAATATTATTCAAAGACCCCATTAAACTATTATAAACTGAAGTGGAAGCTGTTTCGATTTTCGAAATAATTGTAGTGGTAGCGGTATCAATATAATTTTCGGTAGCTATATTTCCTTCACCCGGATCTGTCAGAGTTTTGCCTGTCAAAAGTCTTGTAACATTACCCCAAACTGAACCGGCAATTCCAGAAATAGTCCCATTTAAATTAGTAACTATTTGTTTTCCAATACTCCCAACTGTTGATAAAGTAGATGTGGCTACATTCCAAATTGAATCCACGATCGATGAAGTGGCGTAATCCGAAAGTGTGCGACCGGCATTATTCCAAACCGCACTTGCAATTGGTGTGGTAGAAACTCCGTTGTATCCAATTACAAAACTTTTGTCTAACCTGGATAAATCACCACCTGCTGTAGTACCGCAATACATACTCGCAGACCACAGACCTTCTATAGGACTTGGTGTAAAACTGTATTCATGCCAACCAGTCGTGCTGGGGGTCATCGCTGCCTCTAAAACCAATGTATGTGCTGGATTTGGGCTATACACAGTAGTAGTACAAGCAGTGGTAGTAGCAGCAAAGTTATCATCATATACAAATTCACCGATTGTTACCACTTCGCCTGGAGCGTATTTATCATAAGCCGCCAAAGCAACGCTGCCCGTCAATAAAATTCCAACTAAAAACAAAAACACCGCCACCCTCCCCGGTGTTTTTTTGAAAATTAAATTATTAATTGAAAAAACGTTGTAAGGCACAAGCAACCCTCAATATTTTATCTATTATTTAAATACGGATTATTTTTTTATATTTTTGTCCTCAACTTTTGTTGTTGGAGTCTCATCTTTGAAAGCACCTCTCAAATGACGAACTGCATCTACGATACTTTTTGCCAATTCAGGGATTTTTTTGGCTCCAAATAACAGAACCAACACCACCGCCAAAATTATGAGTTCCTTTGTTCCTAAACCAAACATATGGCTTATAAATTAATGAATTAAATTTGAATTAATATTTTTATTATTTAACATTATGGTTACTTCATAAAGCAACAATAACGGTAACACCATTACTATCAATGATACACCATCTGTAGGCGGGAGTAAAGAAGTGCCAAAGAATATAAATGCCACAGCATGTCGTCTTTTGGATTTTAAATATCGCACATCAAATAACTTCATTTTTATCAGACCAGTAAGCACCAATGGAAATTGAAATATTATTCCCAACAGTGCCGAAGTCAGAAATATTTGTGATAATAATTTGCTAATATCCCAATAATTTTGAATTCCAATACTTGTATTTATGTTGGCGATGGCACCAAAAGTGGAATATAAAGTAAAGAAACCATAGGCAAATCCTAACAAAAACAACAATATAATTGTTGGCAGATATAAAACCAAACCTACTTGTTCGCGAATCGTCAGACCTGTTTTCAAAAATGAAAAAAATTGATAAACAAAAACTGGCAAACTAATAATTAACGCAATTGTTATACCTGTATTCATCGCTAAATCAATAAATTGAAATGGTGATACTGTAATTATTGTAACATTTGGAATAACAAAAAATTTTGCAAACAATCGAAATAATGGCGCAGTCACAAAAAAACCGCCAATAAAACTTATCAAAAAATATATTCCAACTATTGTAATTCTTCTACGAATATCATCCAAGAACGGATAATACATTTCAATCTTTTCTTGAAATCTACTCATAACTATTCAGACATGATAAATATATTTCCTTCAGATGCCAAAACAGTATCCATAGTAAAAAATTCCTCGCCAGCCGAAGCCAAGATATCCACAGGCGGATTGGATGTGCCAACGGGAATTTCCAAAATTATATCCATCCCCTCACCTTCTTGAAAATTTATATCTACAAAATCGGCCATAAAATTACTCAACAATAATTGGTGGCTTGCTGGTTTCTGTTGTTAGAATTTCAGCAATCGGCGTAGATGAACTAGCCGGTACTACAACTTCTGGCACCACAACCGGCGCGACAGGAGGAATTTCAATTATTGGTGTCGATGTATTGGCTGTTTCGGTAATTGTCTCAACTGGAGGAACTACCGAAGTAGTATCAACTGTTGGAGCGGGAGGAGTTGGTGATGTTGGTGGAGGAGCTACTACTGCTGGAACAGTCTCTTCGCTAATAGTCGAAACTTCCTCACTATTTACTAAAACATTTTCATCTTTGGCCACTTTCATGTCCTCCTTGAATTCTTTTATCACATCGGATAATGGTTCTTGCCCTGCGGCTTTTACTCGCTGTTTTACTTCATCTATTTTTGTTTGAGATGCCCCTAAATCCAAAGCACTCACTTTGCCATCAATTAAATCTTTATTGTTTAATACTTTTTCAAGTGGCACGCCAGCTTCTTTCCACTTGAGAATATATGCCGTCTCCATATTTTACACATTGAGCTTGAAAAGCGCAGATGGATTTACTAGGGTCACCCGCTTTATAACACTCTATCAAGTCTTCTACATCATAATTGCCAGAAGGAGAATACACCATCATATCAGGATGATTTGGAACAAATGCGTGTTGTGTTATTTCAATCATAAAATTAATTTAATGTAAGTAGCGCGCGCACTTTGATATTATCCCCCAAATTTGTTGGCGTGTATCTGATATAAGTATTATCATTTATTTTATCTACGGTAGTAAAATCACCCCAAGTACCACCATTGTCAGTGGATTTTTGAAAAGTTCCAAGTAGCGGTGCGGCAGAAGTATCATCTAAAACAAGCCCACCACCTACTGCATCGTATAATCGGATACGCAAATTAGGAATGACCGAACCGTAAGACACACCAAACGCGGTAGAATGTCTCCATGCAAATTGTTTCAAAGTTACACTTGATTTACCAGCCGATGGTTGAAAATGAGAATCAGTAGTGTTGTCTTCATATGTAACACCCACATTGTATATACGATTTGGCTGAGAAAATGCTCCAATAGTTCTAAATTCCAACATAAATTGAATGGCATTGGCACCGACAGCTCCACTAATATTTCCGGAATAATCAATCAGTGTCCACGCCCCACTATCATCAGTTATACCAGTCGTTCTATAATAAGCACGATACGGTTCAGTAGGTAAAGTCCAGGTAGTAGGAACTGTCACACCACTATTGCTCACGCATGG
>CAZXEV010000034.1:0-5950 GCA_964639735.1 uncultured Gammaproteobacteria bacterium | reverse complement strand
TGAATCCTACAGCATTTGGAGTTGCCAATGAAGGAGTGATTAGTCTTTGTTTGACCGTACCAGCCGCGAAATCCCAATCTGCCCCAAGTGGAATAGCATACATAATATTTACAGCACTTGTACCGGTCAGGGCTGCCACATATCTCATTATATATAAAACACCATCTTCAATCCAAAAATACATCGGGGAAACGTTTACAGTTGGATGGACGATACGAAAACTACTCGCTGTTGTAGCATCTAGCTGTTTTGAATCTATCAAAAATATATAATCAAATGGATCTGAATTTACATTATATTTTGTCACGTATGATCTAGTGCCAGCAGTTCCCAGTGTATTTATCACCAATCTGTCCATACCAGTGGAAATTTCGCAACCTTGTATGGCGCCAGAAGCCGCATAAGTAGCAACACCTCCAGGTGGAATTTCCACCATCGCATCGGTACTACCAGTATGCCACAAAACTGAACCACTGGTAATCTGGGTTACTGGCACTCGGTAAATACGAGTGGTAGTACAAAAATATAATGATTTTATACCACCCTGATGAGTCAAGGAACCAATACGACCATTCCCTAATATTATTAAGTTACCTGTCAAAGCAGTGTTACATTGGCCAGTTACTATGAATGAAGGAGTCTGCCACTTTCCACCAGATGGTGTACCCAAATTCGCCATGAAATTATACCTATAAATAGTAGGCTGAGTAAGCGAGGTGGAATTCATCACATAGGCATATTGTTCAAAGTTACCTACCCTATCGTCTATTGCCAATCCAGCAGCAGCCTGATTTGTACAAGTCGTGGTATTGTCAGGCAAATGATAGACGGCTCGAATGCCGGCGGTAGTGGTAGCATACGGAATAGTAGTACCAGTAGCCTGAATAAATAATTCGTAACGTAATCCTGTTGCCATATATAAACCACCAAGTGCTGTCGTCACATTAGTCTGGGTGTGCAAAATTCTCAAATCTTCAATAACGTATGCACCAGATGCGATAGTTCCAGCACCACTAGTAAGAGTAATAGTGTTATCAGCTCCGATAGCAGAAATTTCATACCACGTAGAAATTGCTGATGGGTCGGTTGAACCAAAACCTATCCTCGAACCAACACAAATATTATTACTTGAATACAACCATGCCGTACCACCAGTACCAGTCACAGCAGTACCACTTACAGAAGCAGAACCAGTTGTATATTTGGAATAAACCGCACGCATCCCTCTTGGGGTAACGTTGCCAGAAGTAAAAGTTAAAATTATTATTCCTTTGAATGTAAAAACCGAAGTCGATCTGTCAAATTCATAAAGCGACACGCGTTTGGTAGTACCAGCCACCGCATTGTCAGCCAAAAATACCCAATCAATAGTAGATGACCAGCGAACTACATGCGAAAACATACCAGGCATCGCTGTACCAGTAGTTTCGTTGGTCCTGGTATAGCCTATTTTCATTGGGCCAGCAAATTTATCTGTAGCACCAGCACCGTCGTTGTATTGCTTTATCAAATCACCTAATATTGTCTTTGTGGAGTCATAAGTGGCCGAATAAGCTATAGTATTTCCGGCTGTATCAAATGAATGTTCTACTACTCTTCTTGTCATATGATTAAATTATTTATACTTCAGAATAATCTATGTTTACTTGGATGTTTCCTGTACCAGTCATTGTAACATATAGCCACATATTTGCTCCGCCTTCAATATAATTCGGATGATTGTTGGCTCCATATAAGCCACCGGTTTTTGGATTTAAATATCTTTCAAAATCTGTTCCATCTACTCCGTTCGTAGTAAATTTAAACGAAACGTTGTCTAGATTAGCACTTAGTGTGAATCTGATAGCATAAATTCTTATTTTTTTACCACTAGCCGGAACTACAAGTGTGTCTGAGACAGATTTAGAAACTGTAGTTTTTGTTACACCTTGTCCAGCTAAAAGGGATTGCACTGATTCATCTGTAGCTGGATTTATTTTTTCATTTGTAATATTTTTTATCGCCACCACATTCGAAGCTGGTGTACTACCAAACACATAAGCGTCTGCTTTTTTTGGTAACATCAACGAACCGACAAAACCCAAACCAGCTACGCCTAATAATTTTAGGAATAACCTTTTTTTGTTGTCGGGTACGGATAAATTTTTCTTCAAACCTTCAACTTCGGTTTGGATAGACAGTTCGCTTTTTTTAATTCTCATACTTTTGCTCTAAAGCAAAACTCTTCTCAATATTATATCACATTTTTTAAATTACAGCTATTCATTATTGATTATATCAACAAATTAAACAAATTTAAATAATAAAATTATAAATTTTAAATAAAAACCCCTCAAAATTAATTGAGGGGCTTAAAATATATTTAAATATTTACTTGACTGAGCTGACCACAACTTTTACTTTAGCTCCACCAGAAACAGCTTTACCCAAGTAGGTTAATTCGATGTTTAAAGCGTCTTTTTTAAGAGCGTATTTCTTTTTAGTATTAACCTTTAATACTACGTTTGTACTTTTTGCACCAATTAATTTCAGCCAAACATACTTATTATCAAATTTAGTTACTGTATATTGGAAATTGACACCATCATAACTAAATGTCTTGTTTTTACAAACTGCATAGACACCGTCAATTCCTTTTTCATTTGTACAACTATCACTGTATGAATCTTGGTATGTAGTGTTGGAATCAACTTTCAATAATGCACGTCCTTCCGCACCAATACCGAGATATGTGACAGTCAAATAGTTTCTGGAATATTCAAAACCAAGTCGGCATCTACTTCACTCAAACTTCCAAGTTCAACGTTGGCTGTTTCGCCATCGTGAGAAATAACTTTCACTCTAGAACCACTCCAAAAATGATCAACAGAGAATCCAGCACAAACAATAAAGTTGGTATTACCGCCTTTGATATCACTACATGTTGGTAACGAAAATGCAGTGTTTGTGGTTGGAGTAGTTTTGAAAGAGAAATATGAATAATCCGACCACTGTCCAGTTAAACCATTTGGGAAAACTGGCAAGATTCTTGCTCTAAATTCATTATCACCCCACAAAGCTGGAGTTTGAAAATTATTAGCGTAAGTTTTCCATTTGGCAATTGATGACCATGGTGTATGACCACAGGTATCACATGCCACTTCCACTTGATATTGATTTGCATTATCGATTTTATACCAAGCCAAATCAGCTACACGTGGATAATTTGTTAAAACCGTTTTATTGGTTGGATTGGTAATTACAGTCTTTGCATTAAGATCAAATTTGTTTTGATCATCTTCAGCAACCGGTTTGGACTGACAAGCACCATTTACACAACCGTTTTCACATTTATACCATTGGGTATGAACATAATTTTTAACACCAGCTGAACTGCAGTGTGTTTCAGCAATGAAACTACCAGATGATTTGTTTTTATCTCCAACATACATACCGCAAGAATCTCCGTATGTACCATATACACCAGTAACTTCGTCGTTACCGGTAGTCTTACCAAAAACATTGTAATTAAAAGCGTCTGTTTCAGAACATTTTGTTACTGGAGCTGGAGCTGGTTTAGCTTTACAAGCACCGGCAAAACATCCATAGTCACATTTAGACCACTGGGAATGTACTTTTCCATATGAACAATTTTTTTCATCAATATAGGCACCTTCGTTTTTTCCTGAATCCCCGACGTAATCACCACAGCTGTCAGTGAAAGTTCCAGATGACAAACCATTTTCTGCTTGGCCAGAAGCTGCTCCATACACATTATAATTTAAACCATTGTCATTTTCACTACATGTTGGGGTGGTTACTGGATCTATGGCTGGTTCTTTTAGACAAGCACCATTCACACAGCCGTTTTCACATTTATACCATTGAGTGTGAACATAGCCGTTGGAACAATTTCGTTCTGCTACCCAAGGACCTTTTTCTTGGTTTAAATCACCGATACTATTTCCACAACTATCGTTTACTGTTGCCATCGAAGTAGAACCTTCAATAACACCATTGGACCAACTAGTTTTAAAATAATCGAGACCATTATCGCCTTCAGCACAACTTGTTTTTGTGACTGCAACGATTTCATCACTAGTACAAGGTTTCCAGTTTACATAATAACCAGTATCGGAAGTACATTTCATGGTATAAAATTTATAACCATACTCAGTCTGACGACAAGCGGTAGTAAGATCATATGTATTTCCATTTTGAGTTACCTGTATATCATTACCCACTTGTGTACATTTTGTAACGTTCACAGGATTGCCACCTACATCTGGTAAGGCTGCGAATGTTGCTGACGGAAGTGCCAATAAAAAGGCAAATGCCGCCAAAAGAAGAAGATTTTTCTTCATAGTTTTTTAAATAATCCAAAGACAGAAAAATGGCATCCTCTGTCTCGGGTTGAATATTCATTGATGTTTATATTATAACATTAAAAAAAATAAAAGTCATTTTGACTTTTATTTTTGAATTAACCTTTCTATTATACCTACCAAATCTTCAGTTTTAGCGATCGGCATAACCGTCGCTATTTTTTTACTTAATCTTCTTTTTTCTATATCATCGGCCAACAACTCTCGGATTGTTTTAGCCAAATAATTTCCGTCAGCGGTGCGTTCGTCCACAAAAACAGCTGCTTTTTCTTCAGCGATAAATTTTACATTATCATACTGATGGCCTGGCTTTGGAATCAATACAGATGGTTTTTCCAAAGCAGCAATCTCACTAATAGATCCGAAACCGCCGCGTGAAATAACAACGTCAGCGAGCGCGTACGCATCAGCCATTTCGTCTGTAAAAAAAGTATAATGATGATAGTAACCAAAAAGTCTTGAAGCATGATCAACTGATTCTTGTGATCGTTCTTTGCCGGAGAGATGAATAACTTCACAAAAATTTTGTAAATGTGGCACGGCTTCTACCATTAACTGGTTTACTTTATATGATCCGGTACCACCACCCATTGCCAACACAACTGGTAAACCAGAGGTAATGCCAAATCTTTTCTTTGCTCGCTCTTTGTCGCCTTTCAAGATTTGAGATCTCACTGGATTACCCAACCAAACAGATTTATTCGAATTGAATTCAGTCAAATTTTTTTTCAAAGCTACTGTGATAGTATCCGCAAATGGTGCCATTAATTTGTTGGCCAAACCAACTTGCCAATCTTGCTGATGAATCCACTGAGGAATACCAAGTAAAGTTCCTGCCCAATGCAAAGGTACACTAACAAAACCACCAGCCGAAATCAAAAGTGCAGGCTTTTCTTTTAGTAAAAAGAAGAATGCTTGAAAAAAAGCGATGATAATCAAAAAAATATCAATAATGTTCCAAACGGAAAAATAGCGACGCCATTTACCGGAGGCTAGAGCAACAAATCGTATTTGATGTTTTTCAATAAATTCTTTTTCCGGACCACTTTTTGTTCCAACCCAAACATATTGAGTATCTGGATACTTCAATGAATAAGCCTCAGCCACCGCCAAAAGCGGTGTCACCGGCCCCAAAGTCCCTCCACCAGAAAAAACTATCTTCATATATTTTTTGAATACAGAATCGCGGCTATTTATCTTTTGCGGGTTATGAGCCGAAGCTCGTCCTTTCAGCCTCGCGGCTGAAAAAAGCAAAAGATAAGTAGCCGCGATGAAAATAACTAGTAATCCTTTAACTTAGAAATAAGATCAGAATGTTGAATTTTTTCTAGTGCTTTCGCTTCAATTTGACGAATACGCTCACGAGTAACCCCAAATTCTTGACCCACTTCTTCCAATGTGTGAGTTACACCATCCGCTAGACCAAAGCGCATTTCCAAGATTTTTTGTTCACGAGGAGAAAGCGATTTGATAGCTTCTTTTACATAATCTCGCAAAAGCTGTAGACCAGCCGAACGATCCGGTGAAACATTTTTTACATCTTCGATGAAATCACCAAGTTGAGTATCTTCATCGTCATCACCAAC
>CAZXEV010000033.1:0-9858 GCA_964639735.1 uncultured Gammaproteobacteria bacterium | reverse complement strand
TACAGTAATAACCGCTTCGGTAATTTTTTCTCCCAAACGTTCTTCGGCATCGGCTTTCATTTTGCCCAAAATCATGGCAGAGATTTCTTGAGGAGAATATTCTTTCCCCTGCATCACTACTTTCACACCTTCGCCAGATTTTACAATCTTGTATGGCATGAGTTTGAGATCGCGCTGCACTTCAGCATCATTCCAATTGCGACCGATTAGACGCTTGATGGAATACAAAGTGTTTTCTGGATTGGTTACTGCTTGGCGTTTTGCAAGCATACCAACTAAGCGTTCACCACTTTTGGATACTGCTACGATAGATGGTGTAGTACGAGCACCTTCCTTATTTTCCAATACTTTTGGCTGACCACCTTCGATGATGGACATACAACTATTGGTTGTACCGAGATCGATTCCTAATACTTTTGACATATGTGTATTAAATTACGTTTATTAATTAATTTATTTAAAACTATTTAATATAAATCTTTTTCTAATATTATTTATTTTTTTCAAAATTATCCATGCATATTTATTATTTTAGAAAAATATTATAGTACTTTTCTCAACCCTAGTCCCAACAGTATAAAATATATTCCCGGAACAATTCCAATTGGAATTAATGCAAAAACATCAAGATATACTGCTTTATACGGAATCAACAAAATATATGAAATCGATACATATGCGGTTATCAACAATAAAAAAACCCCTATTGTAAAAATTACTAACCCTAGTTTTTTGTTCTGAACAAATGGTCTACTAATTATATATCTATTAGATGTATAAATAGCCACAAGATCAAAAATTAAAAAAGGTATCAAACCAACAATTATCGGCTCAGCATTTTTCCAATTAATATCACTAGAACTTCCATTCCATACCCCAAATAAAAAACTAATAGCCAACAATAAAAATAATAATTGATATAAAATAAATAATATAACTGCTACCAACGAAATAATTCCTATTGTTCTTGACTTCATAATACTTTTTTATTTAACTTGGCAAAATTCATTTTTTCATTGTCCACTTCGCAGAGATTGCAATACCTCCACGAGTATTAAACATCACTTCTACTTCACACTTTTTTGGCTTCACAAATTCCACAAAATCATTTCCAATATCTACCGCCAGATGTTCGTGAAACACTCCGACATCACGGAAAGTTTCTAGATACAATTTCATTGATTTACTTTCCACTACATATTTATCCGGTGTGTAGGTGATCAAAATTTCCGCATAATCTGGTTGGTTGGTCAAAGGACAGCGACAAGTGAATTCAGTGCAGTGTAATTCTACTTCTAGATTACTTCCAGCGTGATTTGGAAATACTTCCAAACTACGTTCTGCTTTCAGACTTGACCCCTTACCAAGCTTGGTTAATTTTTCTAAATCAGTTTTTAATGTAGGCATAAATTATTTCATTGATAATGGATTGAAACTAGTTTCTTTGTCGTAAACATCTAGCTGTTCAGATTTTTTCAAATATCCAATCACTGCATAAGTTACCGGTGTCAAAAATACTTCAAACAGAGATTTGAAAATCCATTGAGTAACAATCAGACCACCAATCGCACTAGTTGGCATTACACCATAAAATGCGAGAGTGATAAAAATCATTGAATCCAAACCTTCGCCAACAATTGTCGAACCGATAGTACGCATCCAAAGATGTTTACCGGCGGTTTTTATTTTCATTTTAGCGAGCACTACTGAGTTGGCAAATTGTCCAACTAGATAAGCCACAAATGAGGCAAGTAACAATCGAGGTGTGAATCCGAGAATCTGTTCAAAGGCTTTTTGATTTTCAAAGAAAGGAGCAGATGGAATTTTTATCGCAACAAATATTGCAATTACCGCGAGCAAGTTACAAACAAAACCTGTCCAAATAGCGCGACGAGCAGCACGGAATCCATATACTTCAGTCAAGACATCGCCAATGATATAGGTAATTGGAAATAATATTACCGCTACTGGCAAAAAGTAATTTCCAAAGGCACCAATCTTTACAGCGATGATATTAGAAATAATTAAACAAGTAACAAATAAAACTGAAATGAACTGATAAAATTTTGAGGTAGACATAAAATAGTTAATATAAATTAATTTTTAATTAAGTTATATTAATTCCTCAGGTGCTAGGCGGTTGCTACCAACCGCCTAACACAGTGAAAAATCAATAATTTAAATTAGTGAAGTAGAAATTATTTTTTTGTGATTTTAATTTCTACTTTCTTTGGTTCGGCTGGTTTTGTTTTTGGACAAGATATTTTTAACACCCCATCTTCAAAACTTGCCTCCACTTTATCTTCTTCTACCGCAGTCGGCAGAGCAATCTGGCGATAAAAGGCACCACTGCGAACCTCTTTGCGATAATAATTTTTTTCTTCGATTTCGTGTTCTTTTTTATTTTCACCTTGTAAAGTGAGTACACCGTTTTCAACACTTACTTTTACATCAACCGGATTGAATCCAGCCAAAGGTGTTTCTACTACCACCGCTTTGTCTGTTTCGTAGACATCGACAGCCGGTGTAAAAGCTTTGAGTGATGAATTCACTGCTGGCAAACGATTGAATGTGTCATCCATTTCAGCGAACGGATCCCACATTGGACTCCAACGAATTAATGACATATATTTAAAATTAAATATTAAATTTTATTTTGAAATTACGACTTTAGCGGCTTTAATTACTTTACTTCCAGATTTATACCCGCCAACTAATTCTTTCACCACTACCCCCGCTTCTTTTCCTTCAACTTCTTCTTCACCCATCGATTCATGTAAATTTGGATCAAATTTTTCTCCAACCGTTATTATTTCTTCTATTCCATGACTTTTCATCACGTCACCAAATTGTTTCATGATAAACCCAACACCATCAATCCAGTTTTTCATCTGCTTGTGTTCTTCATTATCGGCTTGCAATACTGGATGATGAAAAAATGCGGATTTGAAATTGTCGTAGACCGGAATAAAGTCTTCCAAAATTATTCCTTTACTCATCTGTGCCCATTCACTACGACGTTCGCTAGTTTCTTTTTGTAAATTTTTGTAATCTGCCAATGCGCGCTGCCAATCTTTTTTATACTCTTCGGCCTTAGCGCTACTCTCTTCACAGTTTTTACATTTTCTGTTGAAAAATCCTGTTTTTTCTTTTGTCTCTTCTTGAACTTCTTCTGGAACAACCTCTTCATTAGTTTCTTCTATTGGTAATTGTTCATCAGTCATATTAATTGTTTAGTAAATTTTTAACTGCTTGTAAAAGCGTATAATTTCTTTTGTAGTTGGTGCGTAGTGGAGACAACAATGTAACCAAACTATCACCCGTTTTAAATGATACCGCAGATAACATATTTCCAAATGGATGTTCATCACCAATAAAAAATTTGATATCTTCAGTAACTAAATTATAAAAAGCTGGGATACAATCTTCACAACGATCAAAAACCTGAGACACGTCCCCCACTATTCCCAATTCAACAAATTCCGGCTTGGAAAATAAATTGGAAAGACCGGTGTAATATATGGAATGTTGAGTAAAGGCAAAGATAACTGTTTCTTGGGTTATAGCTGCCAAAGATTTTGATAAATTTTTCTGTGCCTGAACTTTGTCTTCTAGAGCAAAAAAACTTTCCAAAACTTCGCCTTCTTTTTTATTTAATTTCAATTTATCCCATTCGATTTTACTCAAATAGTATTTGTAACCATTCTCCGTAGGAATACGACCGGCACTAGTGTGAGGATGGGTCAAAAAACCTTCTTCTTCAAGCTCGCGAAGTTCATTGCGAACGGTAGCTTCACTAAGCTCCAAGCCAGCGTCAGACACCAAAAATTTCGACCCAATTGGTTGGGCGGTTTCGATATATTTCTCGATAACCAAGGTCAAAAGTTGTTCTTGACGAATATTCATAAAAAAATTATCACTCGTATGGTACGAGTGATAATATATCAGAAGTTATCCCCAGTGTCAAGACCCTATTTTATCGTCTGCACTTCGTGCAATAAGACATTTTCAACATAGATTCCGCGAGCATAGAAAATGCGCTCTAATTCGTTTTTTAGCTCCATTTCTACAGCATCTCGCTTGGTACTAGTGATCTCTTGTAAAGAGAATTTGCTGAACACCATGCGAACACGACTACGAATAGTTGGGCGAATAATTTTGGCAATGAAATCTTCACCAATTTGCTGCCAAATACTTGGAATCTGGTGAACATCCAGACGTAATAAAATCGTCCCCTCTACTGCCACACGTGTACCTTCTTGAGTAAGTGCTGCAATTGGAATATCTCCCAATGCTTTTTCATTTTCAATTCCAAACTGACGAGAAATTGTATATTCCAATGTTTGCACATTGAATAATTTTGCTTTTTGCCAAAATGGAATTTTTAGGTGTAATCCAGGTGTCAAAACTTTTTTCAAAACACCACGTCCCAAATCATAAACACAAGCTACGTAACCTGGAGGAACAGAAATGAAAAAACCTTTCAAAACATCATCCATTACAAACGAATACATTAACTTATCTAAAGAATCTCCAGCCATATTTCAATATATTAATGATGAGCACCAGCCGACTTGGCAGGTTTTGACGAAAAAAGCACGCTAATTATTAAACTTATTATATCAGAAAAAATCATTGAGGTCAAAATAAACAAGGATTTGACCATTGGCAAATACCATAGTGCAACGAAAGTAAACAATGGGAATAAGAACAAAAACACCACTTGCCCACTCTGCCAATTTTTTTGTTTTCTATTTTCAAAAATTATAAAGAAGAAAATATAAAATGCGCAAATTCCAGACCAAACCAAATCACGCGCTTTTCCAATTTCAAAACCATAAAAATTTGTATTGATTTTACCAGGAAAATCAATCGATGCATACAACACTTTTGCCAATTTATCTCCGGTGATTCCGCGAACAAACACTTGATATAGTAAAAACAAAACCAATAACTGAATCAACAAAGCAGAGACCTTAGCCCAAGGAGAGATGTGATTTTTTTTAATAATTTTGCGAATTTCTTCTTGCTGTGCAATCTGATCAAATCGAAAAGCCTGTGCTGCTTTCATAGCCTCAGCTTGTGCCTTTTCTTGTCTAGCTGCATTGCTTTCAGAAATAATTGTCAAAGGTAATAGAACCAAACGTAAACCAACTGTTAACCAAACAACCGCCCACCCAAGATTGTGGTCAGTCATATTGTTGTAAATCCAAATCAGCGCATTTACCAGCGGTATCAATAAATATTGATTCCAAATCAATGTAAGAATGTCAATCATAATTAAAACAATTATAACACAAACAGTTATTATTGACAATCCGAGTCGATGGTGTTTGAATATGCACACAGACTAGTTTCTGTATGGAGTAGTTCATGAAAAACGTTCTTTCCCCGGTAGATTTCCGGGAAATGCGAGAAAGGTTGTTTCAGCTTTTGCAAGCAACGACCCGCAAGTTCGAGGACAGTGTCGTCGTGGACAGCGAGAAGGTTTTTCTCACGCCCGAGGGCTCGGTGCTTGTCGCCAAGCTCATGCTTCACCTGATCACCGTCAAGGGGACCAAGGTGAGCCTGATTGCCGCTACCGACGACATCGCTTTCCCGATCGTCGGATCGATCATTGCTTTGGCCGGCAACACCCTTCAAGGCGGATTGCTGCTCAAGAGCCTGATCAACGGGCCGGCCACGACCATGGCAAATGGAGCTGAAGCAGTGTTGATCACCGACAGGATCGTGTACAACACCACCGGCCACATCGACCATCTTCGCTCTCACGGCTACAAGGTCGACACCGTCCTGACGATCGTCAACTACCATCGTCCTGGCGATAACCAAGTCGACCGCTGGATTGCCAGTGCCGGTCTCAACATGATCACCATCTTCGACCAATCGGAGTTCGAGGAAGGTCAGCTGGACCACACCCGGTTCCACCTGTTCCAGGACGCCCAGATGTTTGGCATTGGCTAGACAGATCTTCGTCAGCCAGCCTCATCACACCACCCACACAAAAAAAACAGCGCGCCGCCGCAAGGCGCTGGTGTGGCCACAAACTCAATCTTGCGGCAACATCAAAAACAGTCCAGAATAATCTGGACTGTTTTTGTGTTAAATTTCTATTCTATTTATTTTACAACTTCACCAGCCATGAATTTCTTTACATCCGCCACGGTACTCATCATTTGCGCTGGGAAAATGATAGTGGAATTTTTCTCAACACTGATTTCCGCCAGAGTCTGCAAATTTCTCAACTGCAAAGCAATTGGGTGAGCAGCGATAATATCAGCAGCATCAGCCAATTTTTGAGAAGACATAAATTCACCTTCAGCTGCAATAATTTTAGCACGTTTTTCACGCTCTGCTTCAGCCTGTTTGGCCATAGCGCGCTGCATACCTTCAGGAAGCTCAATATCTTTTATTTCCACGATTGAAACTACCACACCCCATTCTTCAGTACGTGCATCCAACACAACTGCGATTTCTTTGTTGATAGCTTCACGTTCACTCAAGATCTCATCCAGTTGAAAACGCCCTACAATATTTCGTACGGATGTTTGAGCGATCTGATTGATAGCTGTCATTACATTTTCGATAGCCACAATACTTTTTACCCCATCAACGATTTTATAATAGGCCACAGCCGAAACATCCACTGACACATTGTCCTTGGTAATAATTTTTTGAGGAGAAATTGGCAGGGTAACGGTACGAAAATCCACTTTACGAATTTGGTCGATAAATGGCACTACCCAGTTCAAACCAGGCTCTTTGATGCCAACAATCTTTCCCAAACGAAACACAACCCCTTTTTCATACTGCTGAATGGTACGCAAACCACTTATTATTAGAAAAACCACTAACGCAAGGATTTCATACATATAAAAATATTTTATGACTTAATACTACAAGATTAAGCCATAATCTGGGTTTTGTCAAAGACCAGTATCATAATTGACAAAATGACATTTTTGCTGTATAATCGCATAGTTAATACAGATTCCTACTGAATCTTAATTTAGAAATTATGGACCACGGTGACGTAATCGTCAGATTTGACGAAGTAACATTTTACTACGACGAAAATAAAACACTTTTAGAAGAAGCTAGTTTTTCTGTACGTGAAAATGCCAAAGTCACTATCATGGGACAAAACGGCGCTGGCAAAAGTACAATTTTCAAGATGATTACTGGTGACTTAAAACCAGTTGAAGGAAAAGTTCATTTGAAAATTGGCGCCACTATCGCTATTGCCACTCAGGTAATGAAACGCGAATATTTAGAAAAAACAGTTGAAGAATTTTTTGCTGAAGCATTTTCTGAAAAAAAATATGATTTACCAAAACGCATCAAGGATGTTTTGGAAGTAGTACAGCTCAAAGCCCCACTAGACAGACCGATAAACAAATTTTCCGGTGGCCAACAGGCTCGCCTACTTTTGGCTTTTGCCTTGATTCAACAACCAGACATTTTGTTGCTTGACGAACCTACCAACAATCTTGATGTTGACGGTATTTCCCATCTCACTAGATTTTTAATGGATTATCCAAAAACTTGTTTGGTAATTTCCCACGATGCCAACTTCCTAAATGCTTTCACACAAGGTATTTTATATTTAGATTCATATACAAAAAAAGTAGAACAATACGTTGGCGATTATTATGAAGCCTTGGGAGAAATCGAAGCTCAGATCGAACGTGAGCGCGCCAAAAATGCACAGTTACAAAAAAGTATTCAAGACAGAAAAGACAAAATCAATTTCTTCGCCCACAAAGGCGGAAAGATGCGTAAACTTGCAAGTAAACTTCGCGACCAAGTAGAAGAGGCCGAAGAAAATATGGTAGACGAGCGTCAAGAGGACAAAACTATCACTGAATTCAACATCCCAACTCAAACTGAAATTGTCGGTCCGATTGTAGAAATAAGTTCAGTAGGTGTAATGGTAAATCACGAACCAGTTCGCAAAAGTTTGCCATCCCCTGTTTCATTGCGTAAAAAACAAAAGCTTTTGATCAGTGGCCCAAACGGAATTGGTAAAAGTACTTTGTTGCAAGCACTTGCTAGTGGTCAAGAAACTGGCGCAGCTATTACCAAAGGTGTAAAAATCGGATACTATCGCCAAGATTTTTCTGGTTTAGATTTTGATAAAACTGCTTACCAAGCATTAGCCGATATGATGGAAGATCCTTGGAACCAAGAAATTTATGCCACTGCTGCCAGATTTTTATTATCTTCTGAAATTTTAAAAAACAAAGTGGGCTCATTATCCGAAGGCCAAAAAGGTTTGTTGTGTTACGCTCAGTTTGTACTACAAAAACCTGGACTTTTGATCATGGACGAACCTACCAACCACATCAACTTCCGTCACTTACCTATTATCGCCAAAGCTCTGGATGAATTCGAAGGTGCAGTGATTCTCGTAAGTCACGCCTATGAATTCGTTGACCAGATCAAAATCGACCAAACTCTAGACCTCGAACAGATATAAGCTTTTACTAAATTCAATAAAGGTGTTAGAATATGTAAATATACTAACACCTTTTTTTTATGATTAAAAAAATTCGAGAATACATTTTACGCACAGTCGAGATTAAAAAATCTCTCAAAATTGCCGTAGTCATCATTGGGTTAATCGGATTGGCCGATTCGTCATATCTTACTTACGCCCATTATAAAGCACATCCACTAAATTGTTTTACAGAAGTCAAACAAGTAAACTCTTGCCAAGTTGTAGCAGACAGCATTTATTCTACTGTGCTGGGAGTGCCAATTTCACTACTTGGCATGGGATTCTATCTGACTATCATCACAATCGGAATTTTGAGTATTTGGAAAAAAGATTTTAATTTTTTATTAAATTTACTTTTACCTTTTTCTGCACTAGCCGTTTTGTTTAGTATGAGACTCACCTATTTACAAGTTAATGTTATTGGTTATATTTGTTACTATTGCATACTGTCTGCGTTACTGTCCGTCGCCCTGCTGGGAATATCATGGAAAATTTACAATGAAGTAAACGGATTAGAATAAAAACATAAAAAAATAAAACCCCTAGCGTTTAGGGGTTTTTTCATTTATTTTTGTTTCTAATTTATATTTCTTGCAATATTCTACCACTTCATCCAAAAATATTTTTCCGTATTTAGCCAGTTTGATATCTCCAAATCCAGAGATCTTTCGTACATCCTCCATCGTCTGTGGCAAATATGAAGCCAATTCGAGCAAAGTTGCATCAGAGAAAATAAGATAAGCCGGAACATTTTCTTTTTGAGCGATATCAATGCGCGCCACTTTGAGTTTGAGAAACAATCCTTTTTCGTACGGCATATCGGAAAGAGCGGTATCTTTTTTTGTAATAATTTTGACCAAGAAAACTTTTTCTTTGCCAAGCAAAACGTCTCTACTTTTTTCAGTCAAAGCCAATATTGGATATTCACTACCTACTTGTTTGAGATATCCAAATGAAAGTAAATCTTTGAAATATCTAAACCAATCTTCTTTTGATATATCTTTTCCGATACCATAAGTTTTTAAATTTTTATGAGCATCAGTAATTCTCTCTGATTTGGAACCACGTAAAAAATCTACCAAATAA
Organism: uncultured Gammaproteobacteria bacterium; assembly: GCA_964639735.1. Taxonomy (GTDB): domain Bacteria; phylum Patescibacteriota; class Patescibacteriia; order Magasanikbacterales; family GWA2-37-8; genus CAIOJG01. The sequence continues at coordinate 272 of CAZXEV010000033.1, read as the reverse complement.
GTCAGACCATATCGATTTTCCAAACGAGCCACCGCCGACAAGGCTTTTTGTGCGATGACTGTACAATCCGCTTTCTCCCGCACCGTAACGCAAACATCACAACTACCACATTGTTCTGGTGCTTCTTCATCAAAATAATTTAATATCGCTTTACGTCGACAAGCATTCGCTTCACACAACGTCGCCATCTGCGATAATTTGTGCAACATAATGCGGGTTTGTTCTGGGTTGTTTTCAACCATTGCAAATCTTTTCAACTTCATCACATCACC
>CAZXEV010000032.1:0-10399 GCA_964639735.1 uncultured Gammaproteobacteria bacterium | reverse complement strand
AGTCGGCGGGGATGGACAAATTCTGCCTGGTTGGCCAGTAAATATTGATAATATTTTTTTGGTCGGTTCGCCACTAGTGGTAGATATGAATGGTGATGGTGTAGGTGAAATAGTTAGTTTGGGGCGCGATGCTAACAATATTTACTCAGTATTCGTATATAATGGTAGTAAACAGCTGCTAGCGTCAATAAATCTAGGGGCCGAAGTTGTTTATTATGATGCCTCTGTATTGCCGTTAAAAAATCAATCCAGTCGAGATGTATTGATACCAACTCAAAGTGGCAAACTTTTGCAAGTTCATTTAAGCGGTAGTTTGTTGACGACTACAATTTTGCTAAATCTCACCAAGCCACTAGCCGTCAGTGTAAATAGTAGTGGTACTGAATTAGTGATAGTTTATCCAGGTAGTAAATTAGTAGATATCTATAATGTGGATGGTGCAAAAATTACTTTTTTGAAAAAAATAACCTTAACATCTGAAATAATTTTTCCTTTTTATTATAATTCGAACGAGACAATTCTATTTGGTATTACCAAAGATAATAAAATAGTGGCTATTGAAAAAAGTAGTGGAAAAGTTGTGGCTGGTTTTCCAGTAGCACTTTCATCTTCTGCAGTTGGTAGTCCAATTTTGGTAAATGTAGATGGAGACGATGCTACCATGGAACTTGTAGTGAATTTATCTAACGGTCGTAAGGATGTGTTTAATCAGATGGGTGAAAAATTACCAATTGATCTAGGAATAAAAAGTTTTGGTGATCAGAGTCTAGATATTCCAAACAAAGCAGAAGGCTCACTTTTTTCTGGTTTTAATAATTTTGTCTTATATTCGGTTAATTCATTAAAAAATATCGCCACTTCTTTGTGGAGTAGTATTAAAATTAATTTAATAAGCAAATTTGATTTACTCGACGCAACTATCTTCGCTACTCCATCCACCGGCATTCCACCGCTACCAGTCAAATTATCGGCCTTTCCGTCTGGTGGTTCCGCCTCCAGTTTTATTACTAAATTAGATTTCAGCAAATTAAACTTGCGAAATATCGTTCCGTCTTATGCCACCGGTTCCGGTGAATCACAAGACAATGGCGATACACTTTATTTAAATAAAATGATGTGGAAAGCAGTGAGTGCTCCATACACAATCACACCAAACACAGTAGTTGAGTTAGATTTCAAATCCAATGGTTTAGGTTGGAGTCATGGTTTTGGTTTTGATAACGGCTACCCAGAATGGAATGTAAAACACTTTGTCGCCCTCAGTGCAGTTTATGGTGAATCTCCAACCACAGACAACAGTTTCAAAGACTACACTACCTTTGGTCAATGGAAACACTACAAAATACCGGTCGGACAACTGTTGGCCAACAAAACTTACAGTGAAATGTATTTTAATTCATCATGTGGCAATGCTTATTGTCCAGCTGTTTTTGATTCTTATTTTAGAAATGTTCGTGTTTATGAATCTGATAAACCACTCTATACTTTTGCTTGGGACTTTGGTGACGGTGCTGTAGTTTCCAGTTCGGTTGGTTATGATTCTGTTTATCATATTTATAAAAATCCAGGTGATTATATTGCAAAAGTAACAGTGGACGATGGTAAAACTCAAATAGTACGAACCAGTTCAATCAAAACCGCTTGGGCCACTTTTGATACCACTATTACAGCCACTCCTCCAACTGGCATTCCACCATTACCGGTAAAACTTACTGCTACTCCAGTTGGTGGTGCGGCCTTAGCTATTCCAACTAAAATAAATTTTAACAGTCAAGTATTAAAGAATTTTTCTTCTTATCCGAATCAATCCGGAACATCAACTATTTTAGATGGTGGCGATACGCTTGGTCTTACAGGTTTTAATTTTAAAACTTACGATGTAAATTTCCAGATCACTACAAACACTGTTATGGAATTTGATTTTAAATCAAATGTTGATGGTTGGAGTCACGGTCTTGCTTTTGAAACGCCGTGGACCTATGGCAAACGCGTTTTCAATTTGTCTGGTACGGCTTTATTTGAAGGGGCAATAAATGATTTTAGAAATTATACTAAAAAAGGGGAGTGGCAACATTATAAAATTCCAGTGGGACAATATTATACGGTTTGGGCATCAAAATTAGTTTTTAATGCTAATTGTAATAATGCAAGTTGCCCAACTAACTTTGATTCCTATTTTAGGAATGTTCGCATCTTCGAAGTTGATAAATCAAATTACAGTTACGCTTGGGATTTTGGGGATGGTACGACAGTAGCTAGCTCTGTTGGTCTAGATTCGATATACCATGTTTACAAAACAATTGGTAATTTTTCCGCCAAAGTGACGGTGAGTGATGGTCTGACACAGGTAATTAAAAATATTCCAATCAAAACAGAGTGGTTATCATTAGAAGCTATCCTCAATACCGCTCCATCTGTTGGTAATTCACCACTACCAGTAAAATTGTTTGTTGATGCGTCTGGTGGGGCGGCTTCCAAAGTGCCTGTAAAATTAGATTTCAGCAAATTAAACTTGCGAAATATCGTTCCGTCTTATGCCACCGGTTCCGGTGAATCACAAGACAATGGCGATACACTTTATTTAAATAAAATGATGTGGAAAGCAGTGAGTGCTCCATACACAATCACACCAAACACAGTAGTTGAGTTAGATTTCAAATCCAATGGTTTAGGTTGGAGTCATGGTTTTGGTTTTGATAACGGCTACCCAGAATGGAATGTAAAACACTTTGTCGCCCTCAGTGCAGTTTATGGTGAATCTCCAACCACAGACAACAGTTTCAAAGACTACACTACCTTTGGTCAATGGAAACACTACAAAATACCGGTCGGACAACTGTTGGCCAACAAAACTTACAGTGAAATGTATTTTAATTCATCATGTGGCAATGCTTATTGTCCAGCTGTTTTTGATTCTTATTTTAGAAATGTTCGTGTTTATGAATCTGACAAACCAAATTATATGTATAATTGGGACTTTGGTGATGGCACGACCGCTTCCAGTTCGGCAGGATTAGATACAATCTATCACACTTATACTTCATCTAGTGATTATATTGTGAGTGTATCGGTGAGTGACGGACAAAACATTGTTAACAAGACAACAACAGTATCGGTAACACCTTAATAGAATTTTATGACTTTAAAAAATTTAATACAAACTTTTTCTCTAAAGAATATGTTCAAGTCAAAATATCTATTAAAGCCATTGGTGGGTATAATGCTTTTGCAAATGGTTTTGATGCCAGTGGCACCGGTTTTGGCTCAAGAGGCAGAAAATTTTATTTTTTCCGCTCCCGATATCAGTGAGGATCTAGTAAAAACCACTAATGTTGATGGTTCAGAAAAAGATATTACAGAAGTAGTTTTGTTGGATGAAAATTCGACCGTTGTTGTTGATCCATTTGTTGCTCCATTGTTAACCAATATAGAAAGTGTTCAAAATGTGGTAATAACTGAGAGTGTTACCGTGCCTGATTCTAGTTCTACGATATTCTTGAACGCTACAACAACTACACAGGTTGATATTGGTTTAAATACATCAACTGAATCAATCCTAATTAATTTTTCGACTGGTACTCCTGCTATAGTTCTGGAAACGAGCACAATCTTTGAATCCAAAATTGACAGTTTTGTGTCCACCACAGTTTCATTAATTGAAAAAATTAAAACGAATATAGAAGTTTTGGCGGAAAAAATAGTAGATGTGCCGGTAATACATTTTGATGACGAATCATTTTTAAAACAAATTACTTTTTCCGAGGTTGTTAGGCCAGCAATTGAAGGCGGTAGTACATTTAAAGTGGTAGATGAAAAAACAGATGTTTCAAGTTTAGGCGATGGAAAAATGATGTATCGTATATACAAAAATAGACGCTCAATTTATGATGATCCAAATTCAGGAGAGAAAAAAGAAAGACCAATAGGTTGGAACTTATATTTTGAAAACACCAAATCAAGAATATTTGGTAGTAATAATGCTGGCTATGAATTTGTTCTACCGTACGATAATACAGATATAAAAATAACTGCCGGAAATTTAGAAATAGGAAATAGAATTTTTCATCCTCTGATACCGGTTTTTTCTCGAGAACTAAAAAACGACAAGAGTATCGACAATATTTTTCAAAATGTTTATAGGGGGGTAGATGTTCAATTTAATGATGCTAGAGAAAAACGTGAGCGGGTGGTTGTAATAAAGGACAAGCCGGACATGGTGGCCGATGAACAATTGTTGGTCTGGGAAAAATATCAGATTCCAGCCGGCTATGATTTTTGGTATGGCGAAGATCAAAAACGCATTTCTGGTACGGTAGATATTGGTAAAGAAATCGTTTATATTAAAAACAATGAAAACAAAGTAATCGAACTTGGTTCAGCGATGGTGTTTGACTCATCAGAAAACGAGACTCACTCTAAGATCGTCGAGCGTAAAGCTGTTTTTGATGAGAGTAGTAATGTTTTGTCTGTGGGTATAGTTTTGGATGGTGAATATTTACTATCTCGTGATACTTTATACCCGGTTTATATTGATCCTACTTATTCTATTTGTCGCGAAAATTATTCTGGTAGTGCCTGGTCGTGTTTTATGATGAACGACTTGTATATGCGCCAGACGGAAGGTGATTACAAAGATTACGATCAGAGTGCTTCTACTGGTTCGCGTGATTTAGCCGTTGGTTTTTATAATGAGTCGGTAACAGCAAAATGGAGTAGAGCGATGTTTGTGTTTTTTGATTCTAGTTTTAGCGACTTGTCGCTAAACGCATCTGTCGGTTCTGCTTCTTTAAATATGTATTACAACAGTAGCCGAGTAGGGCTTGGCACATACAACGGCACAATTTCTTTGGCTGCAAGAAGAGTGTTGAGTAATGTTCCAAAATTTTCCACGGTATATTCCAATGTTAAAAATAATATGCAGGATATCTCTACTACCAATATTACGGTAGGTAGTGGTGGTTGGAAATCATGGAATATAACTGGTGATGTGCAGGGATGGGCTGGAAATTATCTTATAAATAATGGCATCGTTATAGAACCAACCCCAGCTTGGACAAGTGGAACTTCTCCAACAGGGTGGCCAAATAAAGTTTTATTTTTTAAAGCATCAGAAGACGGTGGAAGTGAAGGGGCATATCTTGATGTATTAGTAAAACGCCCTGATTATTCCATTCAAAATAGTAGTATAAATAAATATAATTTTAATGCTGGAGAAAATGTAAATGGTTTTGTAACTGTGCAAAATATTGGTAGTCACAACGCCAATCAAAATTTGAATGTAGATTATTATTTAAATCAAGGTGCGTGTGTAAGCGGCGCTACTATTACTAATTATTCTATAAATCCACCATCTGTTGGATCTCCTGTAACAAATAATTTTTCTTTTAATCTCTCTCCTAGCTTAGCTTCGGGGTCGTACTGTCTGTCGTATATGGTAAACAATCCTACTGTCCTAGAAGAAACAAAATCTAATAATAGTGGTAGCTTTAATATTACAATTAATCAATCTGCTAAACCAGATTTATATTATAATTCTAATCCGGTTATTCCAGCCAATGTAAAGCCTGGAATAAATTACAATATAAATGTCGATGTTTATAATGGTGGAAATGGTACGGCTAGCAACGTTGCAGTAGAATTGTATTGGGATAATGTGTACCAGAGTACAAAATATTATATGGATTTGGCAGCGTATTCATCTCAGTCTCAAGTAAATTCATTTGTTATCCCATCTAACGCTTCGGTTGGAAATCATACTATTAAATTTCATATTGTACCGGTGTCTGGTGAAACGAACACTTCAAATAATGATTTTTCCGGCACTGCCTATGCAATATCTTCTCCAGTGCTTTTTATTTCAGATTTTAATTTGTCCGGAGGAACATATTTTTCCGGCAATAATATAAGTGTTACGACCCAAGTTCAAAATGTTGGAACTGGTGCGGCTAATTATTTGCCTTATTATATTAAGATAGTAAAAACTTCCGATAGTAGTGTTAGTTATAATTTAAATACATTCTCTGGCACAGTTTCAATTCCAAGTGGAATTACTCAGACAATAAGTTTTTCAGGTGCTCTGCCTGCATCTGTAAATGATTTTCAAACAAATTATTATGTAGTTCTATCTATTAATGGTGGTGGTAATCCGACCAAACAAGGTAATGGTACGATAGTAGTACAACAATACAATTATGGTGGTGGCGGTGGTAGCGGAAGTACGCTCGATACCGATGGTGATGGTGTACCAAATACGGCGGAAATTACGATTGGTTCAAAGGTGAATGGCACCAATACTATTAAACCAGTTGACAAAAATAAAACTTTAACAGTTAAATCAAACAAGGTAGATGGTGTAGCCCCAAAATCTGCAGGCACAGCAGTAGCTAGTCAAGTCGCGCAGGGTTCAGTTTTTGGTGGTGATCCAGTAAATATGCGTACTGGTGCTCTGGAGTTTGATCAAACAGATTTTAGATTGGGTGGACGAGGAATTGGTTTAAATTTAGTTCGTACATATGACAGTAAACTGTCCGACTTTTCTGGTCGTCTTGGAAATGGTTGGTTTGATTCTTATGATATTTATTATGCGCAAGACGCAGTATCCAAAGATGTACAAGTTTATTTAGGTGGGCATCTGGCTGCATATTTTACTTGTCCGAGTCATGATGGAGAAACTTATGTACCAGAAGTTGGACGATATGAAACTCTTACCAAGAATGCGGTTACTGGATTGTTGGATTACCGCACTGCAGAAGGAATAAAATATGTGTTTGGTAAATCTGTCGGTGGCGGGGCTGTTGTTCTGGCTACACAAATCGTGGATACCAACAATAACGCGGTGACTCTCGGATATACGACAGTGCGTGAAGTTCCTTTATTGTCTTCGATTTCCGATTCGAGTGGTCGTCAGTTGACTTTTACTTATCCAGCGGATACCGATCTACTTTGGGATAAAATAAAAGAAGTGAGAGAAACAGTTAGTGGGGTGAGTCGTTTGGTAGCGCGATACACTTATGACACAAATAAAAATTTGACTGCAGTTCATCAAGAATCAAGTTATTCGGCGGAGGTGGTAAAAAATATTGACCATACTTTTAGTTATGATGCGGCGGGTCGCATGCTTACTTACACCGATTCACGAGGTACAATATTATACAATGAATATGATGCTACTGGACGAGTGTTGAAACAGTATGAAAAAAATCCACGCATAAGTAATAATGACAAGCGACTAATTTATGATTTTATTTATACTGATTCTACCGACACAAATGTTTCTGGTAGTACTCACTGTACTTTGATAAAAAATTATCGCGATAATAGTAATTATTATGATGAATATCTTTGTTTTAATAGTAGTGAACTAAAAATATATAGTAAAAAAGGAAGTAATGTTGAAAAGTGGGAATATAATGCTGACGGAATGGCGACAAAACATACTGATGCACTGAGTAATGTTACCAATTATGTTTATGATGCCAAACGCCGTTTGATTTCTCAGACACCAGCCGATAGTACCGATTGGCATACCGTAATCACTTTTGAATATGAAAATAATTTTAATCGTTTGACCAAAAAAACCGAAACGGTCACCGCACTCACCGGCAAAACACCGCCAGCTCCAAGAGTGACCAATTTCACAATTGATTCGGCAACGGGCAATTTGACAGCCGTCCAATATCCAGATGGTCTGTCCGAATCATTCCAATATGATGTTTATGGCAATGTAAAAAAATACACTAATAAAAATAATGCAGTTACAGATTTTATTTATGATAACAATGGTAACTATCTTACCAGTGAAACCGTGACGGTTACTCAGGCTGACAGCACTTCTCAAACTATTAAAAAACAATACGGTTATGACGGTTACGGCCATCGCACATCGTACCTTGACCCAAACGGCAAGACCTATAGTTATGGTTATGATTCTCGTGGTAATATGCGGTTTGAATCGGATCCACTTGCCAATAGTAAATATTATAAATACGATGAAGAGGATCATAAAACTTCAGACACGGATGCGCTCGGACGTGAAATACAATATGTGTTTGATACAGACATAAATGCCAGCTTGTTGTCTGTAACCAAAGTCAGTGGTAGTGGCAATATTATCAACAGTCGCCAATATGACTATGTCGGTAATGTTGTAAAAGAAATCGATGGTAATGGCAATAACAAAACCTATACCTACACCGCTGAAAATTGGTTATTAAATACCGCTGACGCCAAACGTACAATCACCAATGAGTATTACGTCAACGGTTGGTTGAAAAAACAGACGGATAGTGAAGGTCGTCGCACCGATTATTTTTATGATAGTCGAGGTAATAAAACTGAAACCAGAACATATTACGATGCGACAAATTTTATTTCCAATAAATTTGTTTACGACGGATTGAATCGATTAGTTTCTCAAACTGATGGAAAAAATAATGTCACCACTTTTGTGTATGATATGATGGATCGTCTCACCACTTCGACCGATGCCAAAGGGGGAGTGACTATATATTTTTACGATGCAGTTGGTAATAAAATCGGTGAACGCTCACCACGGGCTAGTGTCAATGTAATTCTTCGAAATTCGCACGGATATTCCACTGCTTATTTTTATGATGCCGCCAATCGTTTGATCAAAAAAGTAAATGCCAACGATAAAGCAATCTTGTATATTTACAATGCCAACGGCAATGTTCTTAAAACAATTGAAAATCAAAATAGTGATGGCACATCAGCCACTCATGTTTCACAAACAACTTATTTTGATAACAATTGGAAAAAAACTGAAACCGATGCTGAAGGTGGAGTAGTTCAATACACTTATGAAAAAGTAGGCACCGTCAAAACCAAAACTTCCGCCGCTGGTTTGGTGACCAGCTATACTTACGATGATTTCAGTCGTCTTATCAAAGAAACAGACAATGCTGGTTTGGCGACCGATTATCAATATGATGCCAATAATAATAAAATTGCCGTCACATATCCAGACACCACCAAAACTCAATACATCTATAATGCGCTCAATCAGATTCTTACCGTTAAAGATGCTCTCAATGGCACACGTGCATTTGAATATGATGGCGCCAACAACAAAACCAAAGAAACAAACAAGCTCGGCAAAGCGACCAATTTTGTTTATGATAAATTAAATCGTTTATCCCAAGAAACCAACCCAGCGGGAACAATAACCGCTTATACTTACGACAATAATAGCAATCGCACTGCCGAAACCGTTGGCGCAAAAACTACAGCCTACGAATACGACGAATTAAATCGTAATACCAAAATTATTTATCCGGGAAATAAATCCGAAAGTGTTACTTATGATGCCAATGGAAATATCGCCACCAAGACGGATGGTAAAGGACAAAAAATAACTTATACTTCGGATAAATTAAATCGTCAGACCAGCAAACTTTTGCCAGGTGGTTTTACAGTCCAGTATGTTTATGATAATTGGAATAATCTTACCAACCTTACTGATGAAAGTGGTACCACGCAATATGTTTATGATAATTTAAATCGCAACACCACTGAAACTAAATCTTTCGTTGGTTTGACTGGAAAAAATTATGTCATAGTGCGTGCTTACAATGCCGACAGCCAATTATCCGCACTCACCGATGGGGCAAATCGCAAATTTGATTACACTTATAACACTCGTGGTATGTTGGATAATGTAAAACACGGTGCCACAACTTTGGCCAAATACACTTATTCCAATTTTGGTAAACCAAGTTTGATTGAATATGGTAATGGCATAAAAACTAATTTAGTCCATGATGGGCTAAATCGGGTTGTCAATATTGAAACTAATTCTGGTACTACTACTTTATTTTCTCAAAAATTCACCTACGATGCTCAAAGCAATCGCACAGCAATGGTGGAAGATAAAAACAGTACCACCACTTATAGTTATGACGACCTCGAACAACTCACTAATGTAAATATAAACAACAATGGTAATAATAGTGTACTTGGTTATAACTATGATATTTATGGCAACCGTACTATCACAACCAATCCATTGAGTAGTGCAAACTACACCTATGTTTCCGGTACAAATGAATTGGACAAAGTAGTATACAACAATCGTTTATCAGTCGCTAGTTTGTTTGATGGTAACGGCTCTCTCTCCAAAGAAACCTTCACCAAACTTGGTAAGACTGATAAAGAAATAGTTTATACTTGGGATAATCAAAATCGTTTATCACAAATCAACTACCAGTACACCAACCGTCCCGCCTTCATGCCAGCTGTCCCAGACAACACTCTCAACTTCACCTACGACGACTTCAACAACCGCACCAAAAAACAAGCCACCAACGGCACCCTCACATATTACATAAAATCCGGTAACACAGTATTATACTAAATTAGCAGCACCGGCACCACAACAAAA
>CAZXEV010000031.1:0-10523 GCA_964639735.1 uncultured Gammaproteobacteria bacterium | reverse complement strand
AAGTCATATTTATTTTTTTCTAATTCTGCTAACGCTTCTTCACCGTCGTAAACAGCTTTTGCTTCAAAACCACTATTATTTAATTTCAACTCCAAAGCGTGAGCCATAGGCTTTTCATCTTCAGCAATTAAAATGCGTTTTTTGTTTTCCACCATAAAATTTATGTTAATAACTCAGGATAAATTAATCCCCCATCAGAGTTAAATATATTTTCAATTTATTATACCATATTTTAAATAAAGGTGCACATCGTATTAATAAAATACATTTTTAGCCAGAGCCTCTCTAGCATTGACAAAATCGGCTTTTTGTGCTATAATCTCCAGTTAATTAATCGCGGGATGCCTAGTAGGTATCTTTTTTAATTATAAAAAACATGACAAATAAGCCAAAAATTAGCAGATTTAAGTCAATATTGTATACAGCTAATGTTTTAGCCATTTTCCTAACCTTAGCCAATCCAGTAATGGCGAGTGCCAAATCCATTGATTTATCATATAAACAGCTTTTTTCTTCGGTTTTGGTAACAAATACTCTAAAAAGCACCACCCTGTTCGCAACGACTACAGACGAACTGGAAAAGATCGATGAAAACACTGATTCAGTTGAAGATTTAGAAAAAGCCAAACGATTGGACGATTATTTCGCGCAGCGTAGCATGCCTTTGTCTGGATACGGTATTGAATTTGTCCATGCAGCCAATAAATACGGATTAGATTGGAGATTGATTGCGGCTATTGGCGTCCGTGAATCTTCTGGTGGCAAGCACTTGATGAACAACAATCCTTTTGGTTGGGGTTCAGCCAAAATCAAATTCGCTGATTTTAGTGAAGCGATAGATGTGGTATCAAGTAATCTTGGAGGTTTCAATCCAAATACAGCAAGATACTATAAGAACGCTGATACTAAGAAAAAATTATGGTACTATAACGGAACTGTACTACGTAGTTATCCAGCCGAAGTAATCGACATAATGGAAATGTTCTAAAAACAAAATACCCCGACTCAATCGGGGTATTTTTTATTTTACGAATTTACCACTACTGTTTTTACATTTACAAATTCTTTTATTCCATACGATCCGAGTTCACGTCCAAAGCCGGATTTTTTTATTCCACCAAATGGCAACCTCGAATCTGATTTCACTGCCCCATTTATAAACACCGCACCACTCTCAATTTGCACCGCCAATTTTTTTGCCAATTCCAGGTCGCTCGTAAAAATGGTCGAACCCAAACCGTACTGACAGTCGTTGGCCAAAGTGATCGCTTCATCAACATCTGTAAAGGTGATAACTGGAGCTACTGGTCCAAAAACTTCTTCATCAAAAACCGGCATTCCTTTTTTTACATTACTCAAAACTGCCGGTTCATAAAAATACCCAACCTCACCAACTTGCTTTCCTCCACATTCCAACTTCGCACCCAACGCAATTGATTTTTGCACTTGCAAATTAATATCTTCCAACCCTTGTTTGGAAACCAGCGGCCCTACTTGAGTATCTGGAAGTAATGGATCACCAATTTTTAAGGCCGTAAATTTTTTTACCAATCCCGCAGTAAAATCAACCGCCAGTGATTCGTGCACAATAAATCTTTTGGCGGCAATACAACTTTGACCAACATTATTTTGTAATCTCGCGCTCGCCGCATTCTCAATGGCTTTTTCTAAATCTGCATCTGCCAAGACAATAAATGGATCACTACCGCCAAGCTCAAGCACACATTTTTTTAAAACTTTTCCGGCTGTGGCCGCTACCTGACTGCCTGCCAATTCACTCCCTGTCAAAGTTATAGCCGTTACTCGCTGATCATTTACCACTGACTCCACTCGTCTCGCACCAATTAATAATGTTTGAAAAGCGCCAACCGGAAAACCACTGTCAATAAAAATTTTTTCAATCGCAAGCGCACATCTTGGCACATTGGAAGCGTGTTTTAAAACACCAACGTTGCCCGCCATCAAAGCCGGCGCCGCGAATCGAAGTACTTGCCAAAAAGGAAAATTCCATGGCATCACAGCGAGTATTATTCCCATTGGATCAAAACGCACAAAACTTTCTTTATATTCTGTCGGGATAATTTCTGATGATAAAATGGCATGAGCGTTATCGGCATAATAATCACAAACCGCCGCACATTTTTCTATTTCAGCTACACCAAATTTTAAAACCTTACCCATTTCTTGAGCCATCAATACAGCTAAATCGTTTTTTTGTTGACGTAAATTTTCAGCCGCTTTGTGCAACAATTCTGCTCGTTGTTCAAACGAGGTTTTTTTCCATTCCAAAAATGCAGACTGTGACTGGGCTAATTTATTTTCCAACTCAATATCAGATATTTCTTCAAACTCTTGAAACACTTCGAGTGTGGCTGGGCTAGCAGAGATAATACTCATATTTTAAATTTTACAAATATCTTTTTTTAATTCCTGGTTGAACACAATATTATTTTCACTATAGTCAATCGGACAATCAATCAAAAATATTCCTGGGTGTGACAAACCTTTTTTCAGAGCCGGAACTAACTCTGAAGCCGAACCAATCCGAACCCCATCAATCCCAAAACTTTCTGCAAACTTCACAAAATCTGGATTGGAAAATGATAATGCAAAGTCTTTCATCTCACTATTTTTTTGTTTCCATTTAATCATTCCAAAACCATTGTCGTTAATAATCAAAACAACTAATTTCAGACCGAGACGCACGGCAGTTTCTAATTCTTGTGATGACATCATGAAGCCACCGTCTCCAACTACAGCTATCACCGGTTTGTTTGGATCAACCAATTTCGCCGCCATCGCGGCCGGTAAACCAGCTCCCATCGTAGCCAAAGCGTTGTCGAGCAACACAGTATTTTGTTCGCGTGCAAAATAATTACGAGCAATCCAAATTTTGTACATTCCATTATCCAAAGCTAAAATTCCATCAGCCGGCAAAACATCTCGCAAATCTTTTATCAGACGTTGTGGTTTTATTGGAAATGATTCATCGCTTGTTTTTTCTAACAAATGGGCCAACAATTTATTTTTAAATTTATTAAATATATCAAAATTCCAATGGGCTTGATTTGAAATTTTTTCAGTAATTGCCCAAAGTGAATGAGAAACATCACCAACAATTTCCAAAGTTGGAATATAGACGTCGTCTACTTCAGCTTCATTAAAATTTATATGGATTACAGTGCGTTCTTGTGAAGTTAAAACTACTGGTGGTTTTTCCGTAATATCATGACCAACCACAATCACACAATCAGATTGATCCAATGCGCAATGTACATAATCACCCGCACTCAAAGCGGTGGTACCCAAATAGAGGTCGCTAGTTTCGTCAATTACACCTTTACCCATTTGTGTGGTTACAAATGGAATTTTTGTTTTGTCGATTAAAGCCTGTAAATTTTTTCTGATTAATTTACGATTTGCCCCAGCGGCCACTAATAATACTGGTGATTTTGATTTGCAAATCAATTCTATGGCTTGTTCTACTGATTTTGGATCCGGACCAGATCGTCGTACTTTGACAGGCGTTATTGGTAATACTTCAGAATTTTCCACCGCAATATCTTCAGGCAACTCCAAATGCACCGCCCCCGGTCGTTCGCTTTCTGCTAATTTGAAAGCTTGACGCACCAAACTAGGAATTCTGTCGGCACTCACTACTATTTCGGTCATCTTGGTAAGCGGTTTCATCATTCCTACTACATCAATAATTTGAAAACGTCCCTGTTTACTTTTACGGATTGGTTTTTGGCCGGTAATCACGAGTAGTGGCATACCACCGAGTTGTGCATAAGCAACGCCAGTAACCAAATTAGTCGCACCAGGACCAAGTGTAGACAATGCCACCCCGACTTTACCAGTTAAACGCCCCATAGTCGCAGCCATAAAAACAGCTGCTTGCTCATGGCGAGTAGTGATAAAACGAATACTTGAATTTCTCAACGATTCTAATAAATCCAAATTTTCTTCTCCAGGTACCCCAAAAATAATTTTTACCCCTTCAGCTTCCAAACATTTCACAAATAAATCCGATGCTTTCATCATAACGTTTTAGATTAATTAACAATTATACAATTATTATCATAATTTAATTTCATTATATCATAGTATTTTTTAACGTAAAGTGGTACTTGCATAAACACATATAACAAACTATACTATAATGGTATTAATTTAAACAAACCATATGAATAAAAAATATTCAAAACTTTTATCTGGTCTTTTTTTAACCTTAATTTTGACGGGGGCTGGCTGCAGCTCCACTCCTTCTGTAACCAAGCAGGATGAAGTACCAGAAAATATACAAGGACAACAAGCACCAGAAGTGTATACTAGTGAAACAAAGGAATTTACTATCACTGCTAGCAACTGGAAATTTGATCCAGGCACAATTGTGGTAAAGCAGGGCGACAAAGTAAAAATCAAAATTACCAGCACCGACGTCAAACATAGTTTTATGTTGAAGGATTACAACATCAACGTACAACTAGAACCAAACCAAACTCAAACTATAGAATTCACTGCTGACAAATTTGGTGTTTTTCAATTCCGCTGTGCAGTCCCATGCGGAGATGGTCACAAAGAAATGATCGGCACTTTGGTGGTAAAATAAATAAATAAATATAAAAAAACTGCCTTTTAAAGCAGTTTTTTTATATGTAGCCCCAACGGGGATCGAACCCGTATTTTCGCCGTGAAAGGGCAATGTCCTAGCCATTAGACGAAGAGGCCAAATGAGAGTGAACATTTAACACAAATTATCTCCGCTTATTATATACGATTTATCCAAAAAGTCAATAGAAAGACTTACGGGCGTCCCTTCAAAACGCCCAACCAGATCATATGATAATACTCGGCATTGAATCATCTTGCGACGACACATCTATTGCCTTGTTGGACTGCACTCCAAAAGGCTGTGTTGTAATATCTGAAAAAACCGCCTCTCAAATTGAAATTCATAAAAAATACGGCGGTGTAGTACCCGAAATTGCCGGTCGCCTACATGCTGAAAAAATCGTTCCACTAATTGAAGAAATTCTAAAAGACCAGCCAAAGCCAGAAGCTATAGCAGTAACCGCTGGCCCAGGACTTATCACCGGTTTGATCGTCGGCACCGAAGCTGCACGGACATTGTCTTACGCTTGGAAAATTCCACTGATCGCTGTGAACCATCTCGAGGGACATATGTATTCCGTAGAATTAAAGGCTGATCAAAAGATAGAGTACCCAGCCATCGCACTCGTAGCTAGTGGTGGTCACACTGAAATTACTCAAATAAATAATTCTGGCGAATACAAATTACTTGGCCACACCAAAGATGATGCAGCTGGAGAATGTTTTGATAAAGTTGCTAAACTTTTAGATCTTCCCTATCCAGGCGGTCCACAAATTTCAAAATTGGCCGAGACAGGAAAAATTGATGCAATTGATTTTCCTCGTCCGATGATGAAAGAAAATAATTTTAATTTTTCTTTTTCAGGATTAAAAACTTCCGCCCTATATTGGTTGCAAAAAAATAAAGGTACTGTGTCTGACAATGATTTTTGTGCCTCGTTTGAACAAGCAATTGTAGATGTGCTGGTTCATAAAACAATTCACGCTGTAAAAGAAATCAATCCAAAAACTTTAATTCTTGCCGGAGGTGTTAGTGCCAACAAAAAATTACGCGAAACACTGGCAAAAATTATTTCTGAAAAATACCCAGAAACAAAATTCGTATATCCAGAATTAAAACACTGCATGGACAACGCCGCCATGATCGCTGTCGCTGGATATTATCAAGCACAAAAAAATAATTACACCGATTGGAAAGACATCAAAGCCGATCCAAACTGGCACCTCACTAATTAAAAAAGACACTTTAAAAAGTGTCTTTTTTGTTTTATTCGTTTAGCAATTTTTTTACCAACCTCTTCAAATCATCCTCCGTATAATAATCAATCGCAATTGTTCCTCTCTCCCCTTTTTGCGAAATATTTACTTTGGTACCCAGTTCCGCTCGTAATTTATCTTCCAAATATAATATGTTTGGATCTTTGCGAATCGGGCGATTACTTAATATTTTTTGTTTGTTTGATTCACGCTCTAGATCACGCACTGTCATCTTTTCACCAAGCATTGAAGCCAACATGTTGAGTTGTTCTGAAGGTGTGGCAAGTGACAACAAAGCTCGCGCCTGACCAGTATTTATTTTCCCTTCTACCAAAGCGGCTTGTACCGGTTCTGGTAGTTCCAACATACGCACTGCATTGGCCACCGCTGAGCGACTCTTGCCTACTCTCTCAGCCACTTGTTGCTGGGTAAGATTAAATTCTTCGATCAATCTTTTATAAGCAAAAGCTTCTTCGAGTGGATTGAGATTTTCACGTTGAATATTTTCAATCAATGATACCTCCAATTTTTCCTGATCAGCCCATTGTTTCACAAGAACCGGCACAATCGTTAAACCTGCCAACTGTGAAGCGCGCCAACGACGCTCACCGGCTACCAATTCATAACCGCCATCAGTTTTTTCAACCACGAGCAATGGCTGTAATACCCCATGCTCTTTTATGGATGAAGCCAACTGATTCAATTCTTCTGGTTTGAAATGTTTACGTGGCTGATTTGGATCGGGCGTAATTTTACTAATCGGAATAAACCAAACTTTTCCTTCCGCCTCCGCAGATGAAGGCGCTGGATTATTATGTTTTGTTGTTGGCGTAATCAAAGCGCCGAGTCCACGTCCTAAAGACATAAATTATTATTTACAATTTCTAAGGAATTTATTTTTTTTCAAAAAAATCTAAGATTTCACGAGATAATCTTTCGTAAGCTTTGGCTCCTTTGCCTTTTGGTTCATAATGAAAAATACTTTTACCAAAACTTGGGGCTTCAGCCAAACGTACACTACGTGGAATCACTGATCTAAAAATATTATTTGGGAAAAATTTATATAGTTCTCCCAAAACTTCTTCGGATAATTTATTGCGACCATCAAACATGGTCACTATCGCCCCAAGAACACAAAGTTCTGGTTTGATATTATCACGAACCAAATCAACAGTTTTCAAAAGCTGACCCAAACCTTCCAAAGCATAATATTCCGCTTGTACTGGAATCAGAATCTGGTCCGCAGCCACCAAACCGTTTAAAGTCAAAATACCAAGTGATGGTGGGCAATCAATAATTACATAATCATAAGCATGTTTGACTTCAGTCAAAAGATCGGATAATTTTCGTTCACGACCATCCACACTGACCAGCTCCACATTGGCACCTGCCAAATCTGGTGTTGCTGGCACTACCCGCAATCCGACGTGTGAAGTATTGGCCACAACGTCATGAATACGAGATTGACCCATGAGGGCATGGTACAAACCATTTTGTAATTCACGATATTTTATACCTAGTCCTGAAGTTGCATTTCCCTGAGGATCCAAATCTACCAGCAACACAAATTTACCAGCCTCAGCCAGTCCGGCCGCTAGGTTCACAGAGGTAGTGGTTTTGCCCACTCCACCTTTTTGGTTAACAACAGAAATGATTACAGACATAATTTATTTTTACATTCCATAGTATATCATAAAGTTGACAAAAAATAAAAGATTGGCTATAATTATTGAGAAATTAGTAGCCGCGGTGGCGGAATTGGTAGACGCACTGGACTCAAAATCCAGCGATGGCAACATCATGAGAGTTCGATTCTCTCCCGCGGCACAAATTAATCCTGATAATATCGGGATTTTTTTATAGACGAAACCATGCAAAATTGGTAAAATACAAACCTGTATGAATTTTTTCTCCATTATAATTTTATCGTTTATTATTGTCAGTGCGCTGCTGTTATTTTTTGTAATTCGCGATACTTTCAAAAATGGCTTATTTTTAAATACTCACAAAATTGTCGCCTATCCTCTTATCGCCATTTTGTCTATTATTTTTATTTGCTCTTTTGATACTCGTTTTATCGAACCAAATATTATTGTAAAAAATGAATTTGATTTTCCATCAGCCAATATCACTTCATCTTTAAAAATTGCTTTTATTGCTGACATCCAAATCGGTAATCATAAAAAAACTGCTTGGATTGAAAAGATTGTAAAAGAACTAGAAGTAATAAATCCGGACATAGTATTATTAGGTGGTGACCTCATCGATAACGAAGGAACTTTTGAAGATGAGAGCCAATATCTTGAACCACTTCGAAAAATTAGCGGGCAATATTCCATGTTTTATATTTTGGGAAACCATGAATATGGTATCGGTAGCCAAACTCAAAATGATAAAAACAAGCAAACTGGCGATCGTTCAGCCCTACTAATTAAGAAAATGAACGAATTACATATAACTTTATTGCGCAATTCCCTAGCCTGTCCAGAGATCAAACACCAAACAATATGTTTATTCGGGATTGACGATATTTGGGGCAACAAAATTGATTTTAAAGAATTAAACAAATGGAACAACAGTTTGCCAATGGTATTCCTAACCCATAATCCCGACGGCATAAGACTCTATCCGACTGAACTAAAAAATCCAATTTTAACTCTAGCCGGTCACACTCATGGAGGACAACTTAGGCTGCCGATTATCGGACCGCTTGGAAATCCAGATGTAAAATTGCAAAAAAAATATTTTAAGGGGCTAAACGATTACAACGGAATGAAAATTTTTACCACTGTCGGTATCGGTGAATCCGGCGGACCGATTCGTTTCTGGAACCCACCTGAAATTGCCGTTATAAACTTAAAACCACAGAATTAATCTGTGGTTTTTTATTTAAAATTTTTGCTATTTTCGAAGTGTTGAAATAAACACTTTTTCATTGAGAATCAGATCGAGCGCATCATTGATACTGTTCATAACAATATCCGCCGCCAAAATCGCTTTAGTATGAGCACCTTCGGCTTGAATAACTGTAATGCCCAGTTTGGCCGCTTTCAAAAACGACGCATCGATCAAACCGTTTCCAATAGCCACACATTTATTTGGTTGTAATTTTTTTATTTCTTTTAGTTTGTCTTGGGCGCAGTTGGTCTTGATAAAAATCACTCCCAAATCTCTGGCAATTTTATCGGCTGTACCTTGAGTATCACCAGAAAACAAAATTGTTTTTATGCCTAGTGCATTTATCTGTTTTATTCTCTGCTTCACACCACTAACTACTTTGCCATTCACACTCACTGTTCCGTTTAAATCCAACACCACAGTTTGAATATCAAAAACACCGTTTCCTGGAACTTTTATTTTCATAAATTATATATTTTCTAATTCTGTTTTTATCAAAGGCCAAATCTGTTTTCGCGATATTATTTTTTCTCTAATCGCACTACCATCTGAAAATTCAATACCAAAGATTTTATTGATTAATTTTTTAGTTTCTAAATCATTGGCAACAAAATAATTACAGACATTTTCGATATCAATAAGATTCAAAAATACAAAATCAAGCGAATCAATTTTTTTCATTTCATCTAAAATTTTCAGAATCTCAAAACGTCTTTTTTCTAGCAGTTCTTTCGCTCCAACGATTTCAAGCTGAGCAACTATCATTCTTTTTTCCGCAATCACTCTCACCACCACCTTATCTGCCATTATCGTATTTTTTAGTTTGTCACCAGACATATCGGACTTGGCAGCAAACAATTCCTTAAAATAATTATTTTCCAATTTTGAAACATTAAACAGGAAATCTGCTGTGACAACATCTCGGTCTGTTGTCACACTCGCCTTAAAATTTAAGGTATTAGAAATAATAGCACTGAGCAACAAAATGGCTGAATCACGTGAAATATCGATTTTATTTTGGATAAATTTTTCGGCCACTAAAGTAGCTGCCGAACCAACTAATTCAATTTGTTGTTTGGCATTTACAAATGATTCGGTCTGCCCCACTTCACGGTGATCGATTATTTCAATAACTTTTTCTGGGGCAATTCTACCAGCCAATAATCTTAATTCAGAAACATCTACTAGAACAATTTTTTCAAAATCATCGGTACTTGAAATCAGTGGCAAGGAAATTCCAAACCGCTCAGACACATACCATGCTTCTTCATGAGGTAAACCTAAAAGACCGGCAGCCGCTTGGCTACCAGTCTTATTGAGAAATTCTGCATACGCGACAGCACAAGCCGTGCCATCCATATCGGGATTAATATAACTTGTTACCAAAACCTTTTCCATAATTATGGCTTCAAACGAGAAATAGTACGTGGGAAAGGAATACATTCACGAATATGCTCAACACCAGTAATCCAGCGCACCGCGCGCTCAAGACCGATACCGAAACCAGAGTGTGGCACACTTCCATATTTGCGAAGATCAGTATACCAATCGTAGTCCGCTTCATTGAGACCTTCAGCTTTAATACGTGCAGTCAACAAATTTACATCCTCTTCACGCTGACTACCACCTATTAATTCACCGCCACCTTCAGTGGCAATCAAATCATCATTGTAAACTAAATCTGGATTTTCAGCCGAGCGTTTCATATAAAATGGTTTGATACTCTTTGGCCATTTTTCAATAAACACTGGCAC
>CAZXEV010000030.1:3044-10613 GCA_964639735.1 uncultured Gammaproteobacteria bacterium | reverse complement strand
CCTGTTGTTGTTTGGCTTTTGCTTATAAGATTGTTTTTTAAAATAGAATTTGTAGTAGGTGTTTTAGTAGATTTGCGTTTTTAAGGAATTACAAGTTTTAATTGTTCATTTGCTTTTTTAATAGTTGATTTTTTGCTGTTATGAGTATAAAGTATAGGTATGAATTCAGATTTTAGTTACAAATTTTATCGTACTACTTCAGAGGCTATGCAGGGAATGCGTGAGTCTATTTTAGTTGCGCAAGATTCAATATATTGGGAAATTTATTCCCTCATAGATGATGATGTTGGAATGCAATTTGTAAATATTTTATGTGAAAAAGCCAGAGCTGGTTTAGAGGTAAAAATTATCGTAGATGCTATTGGTAGTTTTGAGCTGTCTCGACTCAGCATCACTCGGCTACGCCAAGCTGGAGTTGATGTTTTATTTTATAATTCATTATTTCCTAGTTTTTCAATGTCCGGTTGGGTTAGATCTGTATGGAGAAGAAATCATCGCAAGGTCTTGGTGGTAGATAAAAAAATAGTTTTTATCGGTGGAGTGAATGTTGCGAGTATTTATTCCGCTTGGGATGATTTGCATGTGCGAGTAACTGGTAAAATTGCCACACCGCTTCTGCGCTCATTTGCTAGATCGTATGTGCATGGTGGAGGTGAAAGGAAAAAAATAAAACATTTGTTAAAACCACAATTAAAAAAGGAGTGGGAAAATTTAAAAGAACGCTACAAATTTATTTTACATTCGCCGATAAACACCAAGCACTCAAAAGCCAAAAATATTTTTTTTAATGCCTTGTCTGGTGCTAAAGATACTTTCAATTTATTAACACCGTATTTTGTTCCTGATAAAAGGTTTTTCAATGTTGTGTCGGCTGCTAAAGAACGAGGGGTAAAAATTGATTTGTTTTTGCCTTTGTTGCCTGATCACAAATTTTTGGAATGGGTTTCTGGTTTTTATTCCAAAATGGCCCATAAACACGGTATAAATGTTTATCTTTCTACAAAAATGAATCATGGTAAAGCGATGACTTCGGATGACCGATTGGGTTTTGTTAGTAGTATTAATTTTACCAATCGCAGTTTTTTTATAAATGAAGAAGCTGGGATTTTGTTTAATGATTTGCCGATGATCAATGATTTAAATTTGATTTTTGAAGATTTACGTCAGCGTGGTTTGTTTTTGAACGAAAAAAATTATCAGCATTTTGGTTGGAAGGGAAAGGTCAAAGATTGGCTCGGTAAACAATTTGGAGGTTGGGTATGAGTTTTGTGCCATTATCCGATCGCATGCGACCGAGAAATTTCGATGAATTTTTTGGACAAGCAGAAATTGTCGGTAAGAAAAAATTACTTCGTAAATTGATAGATAGTGACCAGCTGTCTTCTTTGGTTTTTTGGGGTCCGCCTGGAGTTGGCAAAACTACACTTGCTCAAATTATTGCAGCGACAACCAAAGCTCATTTTGTTGTGATCTCGGCGGTGATGGATGGTAAGGATGAATTACGAAAAGCAGTAGAAGACGCTCAATATCATTTGCGCTTGGAGAACAAACGCACGGTTTTGTTTATTGACGAGATTCATCGATGGAACAAGGCCCAACAAGATGCATTATTGCCGTATGTAGAAAAAGGCTTGATTACATTAATTGGTGCAACTACGGAAAATCCATCTTTTGAAATTAATGGGGCGTTGCTGTCACGTTCACGAGTTTTTATTTTAGAACATCTTGGAGATGATGATATTGTAAAAATTTTAGAGCAAGCACTGATAGACAAAGAACGAGGTTTGGGAAATATTAATGTAAAAATTGACAAAACTGAACTCTGGTTGTTGGCACAATTATCAGCCGGTGATGCACGTACTGCCCTCAATAGTTTGGAGTTGGCTGTAAAAGCAAAACTCGGAAAAGGAAAAAATGGCGAAATAAAAATTTCCAAAGAAGATATAAAAGAAGCATTGCAAAAAACTCATTTAATTTTTGATAAAAAGGGAGAAGAATTTTATAATCTTATTTCGGCTCTTCATAAGTCAATGCGTGGTAGCGACCCTAACGCGGCTATTTATTGGTTGGCACGAATGCTTGAAGGTGGAGCGGATCCTTTGTACGTTGCTCGTCGAGTGTTGCGTTTTGCTAGCGAAGATATTGGCATGGCCAATAGTGAGGCAATGATTCAAGCCAATGCAGCCTATGACGCTTGTCATAAAATAGGTTATCCAGAGTGCAGTGTACATTTGGCTCAAGCAGTGGTATATTGTGCCAAATCCGCCAAATCCAATTTGCTGTATACCGCTTACGCACAAGCTGCCAAAGATGCGCAAGAAACATCTCATCTGGGCGTGCCGATTCATTTGCGAAATGCCACGACCAAATTTATGAAAAATATTGGTTACGGAAAAGATTATAAATATAACCCGGATTATGACGGTCCGGTAGACCAAGATTATTTGCCAAAAGAATTAAAAGGAAAAAATTATTTTAAAAAATAGCATGCAAAAGTTTTTATTACATACTTGCTGTGCACCGTGCAGTATCGCAATCATTGAAGAACTGAAAGACAAATTTGATCTAACGGTATTTTTTTATAACCCAAATATTTTTCCAGAAGCCGAATATATTAAACGTAAAGAACAGGTGATAAAAGTTTGTAATGAATGGAGTGTAAAAATGGTAGATAAAGATTATGAACATGAAAAATGGCGTGAAACCGTGAAGGGTCTAGAAACAGAACCTGAAATGGGTGATAGGTGCCAGGTGTGTTTCAAATTTCGATTAGTGGAGGCGGTGAAATACGCATCGGAAAATAATTTTGATATATTTGGTACTAGCCTTACAAGTGGTAGAAATAAAAAAGCGCAAATCATCAATCCGATTGCGCAATTTTTGGCTGACCAATATAAAGTTGAATTTTACGACGAAGATTGGAAAAAGGGTGGTAGGCAAGAACGTGGAAGAAAATTGGTGACTGAAAAAGGAATATACAGACAAAATTATTGCGGTTGCGAATTCTCACTGCGAGATAGGATTATTCCATCGTAATTTTTCTTTTGTCTTTTCCAAGATGTTCTATCTTTACGGTGAACGTCTTTTTGTTTTTTAAGAGTCCTATAGCTTTGTCTGGCCACTCTATGACACACAACGTATCAGGTTCACAAAGATAATCCTCAATGCCAATATCTTTGAGTTCGTATTCGTCTTTTAGTCGATAAGTATCAATGTGTACCAAATTCTTAATTTTTGAATCATGCGTGTGATAATGGTTCATCAAAGTGAATGTTGGGCTGGTCACTTCGCTATCTACCCCAAATCCTGCCGCCAGGCCTTTCATGAGAGTAGTCTTGCCCGCGCCAAGTTCTCCAACTAGCAACAAAATATCACCACCTATAAAATGACCGGCAATTTTTTTACCAAATTCGTAAGTTTCTTCTTTTGAGTTTGTGATGATTTCCATATGTTTATTTTTCCATAGTCTACACTATTTTGATGATGTTTGCCAAGCTTAGCTTTTTTTTGTATAATAAGGTCATTGTTTTAACTGTAATTCATTTATGTCCCTTTCTATTGAAGAAGTGAAAAAAATCGCTAAATTAGCCAGAATTGAGCTTACGGATGTTGAGGAGAAGCGTCACGCCTCTACCATTTCAACGGTGTTGGATTTTGTAAACACTCTAAAAGAAGTCAGTACTGATGGAGTTGAGATTACGGCTCAGGTGACCGGTTTGGAAGATGTAACTCGTGAAGATGTGGTAAAAAGCAGTCAAATTAAAAAAGATTTAATCGCTCAAATGCCACAAGTAAATGTTGGATTACTTAAAGTGCCGGCTGTTTTTAGTGATAGTGAAGATGTAATTTAAACTTATGAAATTAAACGAACTTACAATCAAGGAAGCACAAGCTGGTTTGCGAAGTAAAAAATTTACTGCTGTAGATATTACCAAGGCCTGTCTTGAAAGAATAAAAGATAGAAATAGTGAGTTGAATGCGTTTATTACGGTTTGCGAAGAGGTGGCGCTCAAAGAAGCGACTCTGGCTGATGAAATTTTTGCTCAGGGCAAAGAAATGCCATTGACCGGTATTCCATTTGCAGTAAAAGATGCTATTTGTACTGCTGGCGTTCGTTCTACTGGTTCGGCCAAAATTTTGGATAATTACACACCTCCGTATGATGCGACTGTAATAAAAAAACTTCGTGATCAGGGTGCAGTGTTGCTTGGAAAAAATAATTGTGATGCTTTTGGGCATGGTGCTAGTAATGAAAATAGTATGTATGGCCCGGTAAAAAATCCGCATGATTTAACCAAAGTTTCAGGCGGGTCTTCAGGCGGTTCAGCTGCTGCGGTTGCCGATAATATGTGTATTTTTGCGATAGCCGAAGATACTGGTGGATCAATTCGTCAGCCAGCAAGTTTTTGTGGAATCGTTGGTTTGCGTCCAAGTTATGGTCGCAATTCTCGTTTTGGAATTATGCCGATGGCTTCGTCTTTTGATACTGTTGGCCCGATGACCAAAACTGTGGAAGATATGGCAATAGTAATGCAAGCGATCGCTGGGTGTGATCCGCTCGATGCTACCACAGTTCCTGATGCTGTCCCGGAATATAATGTTAATGCAAAAAAAGATTTAAAAGGTTTGCGCGTAGGTGTGCCGCAAGAATATTTTGATACCGAAGGGATGGACAATGAGGTGAGAGAGGTAATCGAAAAACAAATTAAAAATTTGGAAAAACAAGGGGCGGAAATTATCTATGTAAGTTTACCTCTAACGAAATATGCGATCGCAGTATATTACGTGCTCGTGCCAAGTGAGGTAAGTTCCAATTTTGGTCGCTTAGACGGTGTGCGCTATGGTGTGCGTGAAAATGCGAAAGATTTATTTGATGTATACGCCAAGAGTCGTGCTGCTGGTTTTCCAGAAGAAGTGAAGCGTCGTATTTTGATCGGCACTTATGCACTATCTGCTGGTTATTATGATGCTTATTATAAAAAAGCTCAGCAAGTACGCACTTTGATTCGTCGTGATTTCGATCGTGTGTTTAGTGATGTAGATGTTTTGGTAACACCAACTTCGCCGTTTGCGGCATTTGGTTTGGGTGAAAAATCTTCTGATCCAATCCAATTATATTTGGCCGATATATTTGTTAGTCCTGCCGCCAGCGCTGGTATTCCGGCTATTTCTGTACCAGCCGGGGAGACAAAAGCTGGTTTGCCGATCGGTTTGCAGATTATGGGGGCTCGTTTGAGTGAGGATTTAATTATGCAAGTTGCTAATCATATTAAAAAATAATTTATGCCAAAAAAATTACCAGAAATAAATCCACCACAAGTTTCTGAAGCGGCAAATTATACTCCGGGAAGAACCCTGCCACCACAAAATTTTTCCACAGCTGGTGAAGCGATTAATTTTCGCGACAGCTGGAGAATTTTTAGAATTATTAGTGAGTTTATTGATGGTTATCAATTTTTGAGTAAATTTAAACGTGAAGTAACTATTTTGGGTTCGGCTAGATTACCAAAGAATAGTCGCTATTATCGTGTGGCTGAGGAATTTGGTTATTTGCTTGGTAAAAATGGTTTCACCACTATCACTGGCGGTGGTCCTGGCATCATGGAGGCAGCCAATAAAGGGGCATTTGAAGCGGGTGGAGTCACAGTTGGTATAAACATTCAACTTCCTTTCGAACAACGCATAAATCCGTATGTAAAAGAATCAGTTGGTTTCTTTTATTTTTTCACTCGTAAAGTGATGTTAACTTCTCCAGCGGATGCATTCGTATTTTTCCCAGGAGGTTTTGGTACAATGGATGAATTTTTTGAAGTAGTGGATTTTATGGAACTTGGTTTTATGCAAAAAGTTCCAGTGGTTTTAGTTGGAAAAGAATTTTGGGAACCGTTATTAAAATTTTTACGTCAAAATTCAAGTGGGCTTGCTCATTCTATTCCAGAAGAAATAATTAACGGTTGGAAAGTGGTGGACACCGCTCAAGATGCCTATGATTTTATAAAAAATGTTGCCGATTTACCAGATCAATGCACAATTGCTGAATCTAGTATATTTTGTCAGGGAGGCCCGGATTGGAGAGTGTTTCGTATTATGGCGGAGCTAGTAGATGGATTTGAATTTTTAACAAAATTAAAAAACAACGTTACAATTTTTGGAACAAAAAGTATTTTACCTGGATCTTCATATTATAATTCTGCTTATGAGGTTGGTAAGTTGTTAGCTCAAAATGGTTTTACGACAATCACCGGTGGTGGTCCTGGTATCATGGAGGCGGCTAACAAAGGGGCCTTTGAAGCGGGTGGTGAAAGTGTTGGTATTAATATGCGCTGGGAAAAAGGCGAGCGAGTAAATAACTTTGTAACAAAATCTACTGGTTTCTTCTTTCCATTTGTACGCAAACTAATTATTACTTCGCCATCAAAAGCATTCGTATTTTTCCCTGGAGGGTTTGGAACTTTACATCAATTGTTTGAATTATTGACTCTTATGGAAACAAAGAAAATTCCATTAGTACCAATAATATTGGTTGGTAGTGATTTTTGGAAACCTTTATTAGAATATTTCCATTTATTGTTTCATGAATTTAAGACTATTAGTTCTGCTGATCAGGATTTAGTGAAAACAGTGGATCGTCCTGAAGATGTTTTAAAATATATTAAATAAAATGATTCCATATTTTCAAGTTAATGCATTTGCTTTCGGACCGCTCATCATCCAAGTTTGGGGACTGTTTGTGTCACTGGGAATTTTGGCTGGTTTGTTTTTGGCTTACAAACTTTCTAGAAAATATTTTTTGGCTGAACAGGTAATTTTGGATTTGGGTGTTTGGAGTATTATTGGTGGATTGTTAATGGCCAGAGTTTTTCACGTTGTTTTTTATGCGCCAGAATATTATTTGCTACACCCATCAGAAATAGTATATTTTTGGCAGGGTGGAGCGTCTTCGCTAGGTGGATTTATAGGGGCAGTTTTTGCAATTTATATTTTTTCAAAAATTAAGCATTTCAGTCTAAAAGAGTTGTGGCCATATTTTGATGTGATGACTATTTCACTGTGGTTGGGATGGGCGATTGGGCGTATTGGTTGTTTTATGATTCATGATCATCCAGGTAAAATCACCGATTCGTTTTTGGCAATAAATTTTCCAGCGGGTGCTAGATATGATCTTGGTCTTTTTGATTCTTTGCTGGCTTGGTTTATTTTTGTTCTGTTTGCAGTTTTGTTTAAAAAGTTGGTAAAAATTCATTGGGGATTGGTATCGAAAATCTCGTTTATGGTTTACGCCTTTGTACGTTTTTGGCTAGATTTTTTGAGAGCTACCGATGTGCAACAAGCAGATGCTCGATATTGGCTACTTACACCAGCACAATGGGGGATGATCGTGATCTTTGCTGGATTGACTTATTGGTTGTTTTTTGATAGTATTAAACGACAAAAAAATATTGGAGAGGTCGCATAGTGGCCGAGTGCGCCGCCTTGGAAAGGCGGTATACCGCAAGGTATCGAGGGTTCAAATCCCTCTCTCTCCGCAGTTCGCAACGAAGTGAGTTTAAACGCTCACTTTTTGCTTTT
>CAZXEV010000030.1:0-3034 GCA_964639735.1 uncultured Gammaproteobacteria bacterium | reverse complement strand
GCTTTTGTAGTAAATCATTGTCCTTTAATAAATTAAATTTTTAATATATACTACAAGTGTATAAAATACTCTTATATGAAAAATACGCTTTTTTACTGGATTCCGAAAATTTTAGCAATAATGTTGGGAGCGTACTTTATTGTATTTGGTGAATTGGATGACAGCCCAGGGTTGCAAGGGATCGGTCTTATATTAATCATTGCGATCATAGTGGTTGTGGTTAGAACCAAAAATAAAGTTATTTAATTTAATAATAACATTTATGAAAAAACTATTACAAATATTTTTTATAATTTTAGGGGTAATTTTCTTTATTTTAATATTGGCTGGAACTTATTTATATGTAGTTGATCCATTTGGAATCAAGCCTTTTATTAAAGGCATTAGCAGTCAAACAGTACCAGTTGCTAAAAAAACGGATACCAGTGTTGTTGATAAAAATCCTCTATTAACCCCTGTCCAAGAACAGACTCTTGAAAAAATCGGTATTGACCCAGCGACTCTTCCTGCCAAAATAACACCTGCTATGGAAGCGTGTTTTTATAATAAATTGGGCGAAAAACGGGCTGATGAAATTAAAAATGGTGCAACACCGTCAGCCGCTGACTATTTTGCGGCACGTTCTTGTATATAAATTTAAGAATCAAACCAAAGAAAAGTTCTTCTTGCCTTGTATTAGGGATAGAAAGGTCGGTTTGATTAAATAAATTTAAAATTGATATATATGAAAAAAATTACTTTACAATTAGGTACACTCGCATTAGTTGTAGGTTTTATTGGTTTATTGGCGGGGACTGCCTCTGCTTATCAAGGCGATGCTAGTGTAAAAGGACCAAACTATTCAGTAGAGAGACACGACGCCATGACAAAAATATTTGCTACAAATGACTATGCAGCATGGAAAAATCTCATGCAAGGAAAGGGTCGTGTGTCACAGGTGATTAATCAGGATAATTTTTCAAAGTTTGCCCAAGCTCATCAGTTGACACTGCAAGGCAAGACAGCTGAAGCGCAAAAAATTCGAGAAGAACTTGGATTGGGATTACACAACGGTTCTGGTAAATTAAATGGAGGAAGAGGTATGGGAATGGGTAGAGGGATGCATCGTTAGACTTTCAAATTTCGAGTACGTTAAAATCCGACTTCAATCGGATTTTAACGTGTTGTAAATAATATTTCCAATAAAAACCAGTTTATTATGACTGAAAACGACAAAGAAAAATTAACTGATGAAGAAATAGTTATTAAAACACGATCAGTTGATAGTGGTTTTTATGCTGTGATTATGGAAAGGTACCAAGATAAGCTTTTGCGTTATGCAAGCAACTTGGTAAAAGATGAAGATAAAGCGGCTGATATAGTCCAAGCTGCATTTATTAAAGCTTATATAAATCTAAACGGATTTGATACAAAAAAGAAGTTTTCAAGTTGGGTATATAGGATTGTTCATAATGAAGCGATAAATTTTATTGAAAAATTTAAAAAAGAAATTGCAATTCCAGAGAATATTGATTTCAAGAGTGAAGAAGATATTGAAAAGAATTTCGAACAAAAAGAAACTATTATAAAAGTTCAGGAGTGTTTAAAAAAAATGCCCGTAATGTATGCTGAACCGCTTACCCTATATTATATTGAAGAAAAATCTTATAAGGATATAAGTGACATATTACGAATACCGATGGGAACTGTAGCTACACGCATTAGTCAGGCAAAAATATTAATGAAAAAAATATGTCAAAAGAATTAAGAGATATTACAGGGTTGGTCATGAACAAAATTGATAATCATGAAATAAAAATGCGCCCAAAAATATATTTTGTTATTGGGTCTGCATTAACATTTTTGGGTTTGGTTGCTTCTATGTTAGTCTCCGTGTTTTTGGTAGGGTTAATTCGTTTTTTTACGAGAGCTCACGGTCCGATGGGAGAATATAGGCTAGATCAAATGTTATCAAATTTCCCATGGTGGGCAGTGGTGTTTGCTATCTTTGGTTTGATATTTGGAATCAAATTATTGAGAAGATATGATTTTTCTTACAAATTAAATTTTAAAGCAATAGTTATTGGTTTTGTAATGGCCGTAATAGTGGCTGGTTGGGTTATTGATATGACTGGCTTAAATGATATTTTGTTTTCCCAAGGACCAAAACGTGGAATTATGAGACGGTCGCTGCAAGAGGATGGTGTATTTAGGCAGGGTTGGAATAGACAAACAAATTCACTGCGCTAAAAGACTTAGTTTAGATGAAAAAATACCGCGAACAAGCGGTATTTTTTAGATTGACGCTTGGTTGTAAAAAGTCTATACTTAAGCAAAGAAAATTAATTAAATGAAAACTCCAATTCAGGTTTTAAAAAATAAATTTGGTTACGAATCGTTTCGTTTTAACCAGGCAGAAATTATTCAAACTATCATGCAAAAACGTGATGCGTTTGTTTTGATGCCAACTGGTGGTGGTAAATCTTTGTGTTATCAAATTCCGGCCCTACTGTTTGATGGTTTGACAGTCGTGGTATCTCCACTGATTGCACTAATGAAAGATCAGGTGGATGCACTGCGTTTGAATGGTATCAAGGCAGCCTATATGAATTCATCACTTGACGGTGATGAAATTTCTGATATCTATGATCAGCTAAATAAAGGTGAAATAAAATTACTCTATGTCTCACCAGAAAGATTGCATGGAAACAACCAACAATTTTTAGTTTTTTTGAGAAGTCTAGACATTTCACTTTTTGCCATTGACGAAGCTCATTGTATTTCAAGTTGGGGTCATGACTTTCGTCCAGAGTATCGCATGTTGTCTTCATTAAAAAAGGAATTTCCAAAAGTTCCGATCATTGCTTTGACGGCCACGGCTGATAGTCTGACACGTGAAGATATTTTAAAGAAATTAAAATTAAAGGATCCAAATATTTTTGTGTCCAGTTTTAATCGTCCAAATATTCATTATAGTGTCGAGCCAAAAAGAAAGATGTATGAACAGATAGTGGCTTATTTAAAAAATCATTATAGTGATTCAGGTATTATTTAT
>CAZXEV010000029.1:0-11081 GCA_964639735.1 uncultured Gammaproteobacteria bacterium | reverse complement strand
GGAGTGGTCAGAACTCGTTCAGGTGATGGGGCCGGTTGTGCGCCGTCCGAAGATCGGCTGGGTCTTGGGAAGAAGGGTGAAGCCCTTCGCCAAGATTTTGGCCTTTTCCGAACCAGGTCCCACGTTGATGGTCCCGTTGGGGAACATACGAATGCGGGTTTCCGTTCCGTGCAAGGTGCCGGTGACACTGACGTCGATCGGTGGGTACCCCACCGCAGACCGGTCAATGTAGTTGATGGTGAACGTCGTGCCGTTGCAGGCACGAATGGTGCTCCCATGCTGCAGCAGTCGGCTCCAATTTTCCTGAGTGATTTGGACACTAGTCATGGTGTCCGGGGTGATGTTCATTACTTTCTCCGGTTAGTTGTTGGCCACAACCCTCACGAACGTGAAGGTTGTGCTATGTATACTACAAAACAGTACTTTTGTCAACCGTACAAACAAAAAAGCACCTGTCTTGCGACGTGTGCTTTTAATGCGAAACTCCCTGGCGGGTCGGACGGGACTCGAACCCGCAACTTCTGCCGTGACAGGGCAGTGCTCTAACCAGTTGAACTACCGACCCAGGTTTTTACAAATGATATTATAGTTGAAACTTATCTTTTCGTCAAGTATATAACTGTCAAAAAAGTAACAAAAAAGGTCCTAGGAGTGTTCAGGCTAAGCAATAAGTAAAGGAGGGGGTACTTACACTTAACCGAACACTCTCAGGACCTTTTTATTTTTCGATAATATAATTATAACAATCCGCAACATCCGTGTCAAACAATTTAGTTGTGGATAATTTTATCCAATTATTTTTTTACCGCTTCAACTAATTTTGCAAAAACTGCAGGGTAGTTTAAAGCTAATTCGGACAAAACTTTGCGATCCAATTCGATGTTTGCTTTTTTGAGCAAGCCAACAAATTTACTATAAGACAAATCATATTTGCGTACAGCAGCGTTCAAGCGAACCAACCACAAAGCACGTGCGTTACGTTTCTTTTTGCGGCGATCTACGAAAGCGTGTTGACCAGCTTTCATCTTGGCTACTTTAGCTACTTTGATTTTTGATTTACGTCCCCAGCGGAAACCTTTTGTGTGTTTCAATATACCGGTTCTGCGTTTGCGGTGCAATAGACCGCCTTTAATTCTGGTCATAGTTTAAAAAATTAGTTTGGTAATGTAATCTGAATAACACGATTGAGGGTCGGGCTCATGACCACATCGGATTTCTTATTACGTCCTACCTTTCCGTTTTCACGGGAATTAAAATGATTTTGTCCGGAAGTGCGTTTGATGATCTTTCCATTCTTGGTTACGCGATATCTTTTTGCAGTTCCTTTGTGTGTCTTTAACTTTGGCATAATGTATGAATTAATTTTTTACAATAATAGCAGTAATTTTGTTTCCTTGTCTTTCGGTGGCCTGTTCGAATCTGGTCGTTACTTCAGCGTTGACTTCGGCAAGGAATTTTTTCAAGCTTTCGAAAGCTAATCCAGCTTGTTGATTTTCACGTCCGCGTAATACAATTTCGATTTTTACTTTATCACCCTCGTTCAAAAATTTAAGAGTTTGAGTTTTGCGAATATCGAGATCGTGTTTTCCGATACGTAGTGACATGCGGACTACTTTGGTATCGATGACATGTTGGTGAGCCTTGCGGATGCGTTGTTCTTTTTCTTGTTGATAACGGAACTGTCCAAAATCCATGATCTTGGCGATTGGTGGTTCAGCCTTTGGGTTGATGATCACCAGGTCCAATTCTTGTTCTTTGGCCATACGGATAGCGTCGGCAGTGTTCATCACACCGAGTCTCTCTCCGCTAGAATCAAGAGTAAAAACTTCGGGAAAAGAAATATTTTCGTTGTATGGAAAATTTTTCTTTGGCTCTTCTTTTTTTCGTTTGTGCGAAATACGCATAAGCTAATAACTATGTCATCCTCGCGAAAGCGGGGATCTGTGGAGGTGGCGAGAGTTGAACTCGCGTCCAGATAATTTTGAATAAACCTTCTACATGCTTAGTCCACTTAGTATTTAACTATAGAGATAATAGGTGAACGAAACTCTCTATGAGCGAGCCAGAATTACTTTCGGATAAAAACATCTGACAATATTTTTAACCTACATCTCGTAAGTGACACCGTGTTGCGCTACGAAATCTCACGCAGGCGATGGGAAGCAACTATTAAGCTGCTACCGGAGCAAAATTGCAGCAACCTCCGCCTAGGGCGTTAGTCAAAGCAACTTTAGCTTTTGAGAATAAGTTTGCACTTATATCGTGTCTTAGGGATTATTGAGGTCTAAAACACCCTCAGCATGCGAGCGTACGCAGAAACTTCTGTCAAAAGCACGGCACCCCCGTTTAATTTGTAAATTTTAAGGTTTGGCGCATTTCTCTCTGCGCATCGCGTTTCTTCAAGGTTTCACGTTTATCGTGTTGTTTTTTACCTCTAGCCACGGCGATTTCCATCTTTACAAAACGATTTTTAGTATACACCGACAGAGGGACGATTGTCAAGCCCTTTTCCTCCAATTTTCCTTGTAAATAGCGGATTTCTTTTTTTCGCAACAACAATCGACGGCTGTGAGTTGGATCGTAATCCGTCAGATCGCCAGCTTGCTTGTATTTGGTAACGTGAGCGTTGGTGAGATAAGCGTCGCCGTTATGAAAGGTGATATAGGCCCCTTTTAGTGATAAATGACCGTTTTTTATTGATTTTGTTTCTTGTCCGCTCAACACCAAACCAGCCTGGAATTTTTCTAGGACTTCATAGTCATGTAGGGCTTTGCGGTTGTCAGCTAATGTCATATGGACAACAATATCATAATTTAGCGAAGAATTCAAGTTTTTGAAGTGGCCGGTCATTGATTTGTAAAAACTTTGGTTTTGTGCTAGTATTTATTTACATTATGTCACTAAAATCACTATCTTTACACCCTAAATTTGCCGGCTTTTTAGACGTGCTGGTCGGTTTGTTATTTTTATTTGTCATCAAACGAGTTTCTTTGTGGTGGGTGCTTTTGATCTATATCTTTATTAGATTAATATTATGGACAGTTTTGGTGCGTTTAGTTTATTATCCACCGGATATTAAGCGATTTTGGCATTTGTTGACTCTATTGTTTTTTCACATTGGATCTGTCATATTGTTGTTGTTTATCGAATGGTCACCATCTTGGTATGTAGTTGGCTCGATTTATTTGTTTTTTCCGCTGGTTAGTTTTTGGTTGTTACCAGCCAAAAGTGAAGGTCATCTATCTTTTGTCTCCAAGCCATATCGCCGTTGGCGTTTTTGGATGAGTGCTTTTGGTCTGTTCGGTCTTTGGAGCGGAACTTTTGCAGCGGTATTTTTGCAAATTTTAAATATCAGTTATTGGTTTTTGTTAGCAGCGGCATCTTTTGTGACTACAGCAGTTACCGTCTGGTGGTGGTGTGAATACAACATTGAAAGAAAAACACGATTTTGGTGGTGGACCGCTTGTCTCGGTTTGTTTATTTTTGAAATTGCATGGGTTTTGTTTCGCTGGCCACTTGGGTATTTTGCAAGTGCAATGATTTTGGTTTGGTTTTGGTATGATATTTGGTTGTTGGCTCGTTTTCATTTATTGCCAGCAGGAATCAACTGGCCAAAACAAATTTTATTTTTTATTATCAACGGAATTTTGTTGTTAGCGTTTTTATTTTTAATTGTTAAATGGAAATAACTTATGTCTTTTGTTCCTCCACATTTGCCGCCTCCAGCATGTAGTCTCGAAGAACATCGCAAATGGCAGCGTATTAAGGTTTTGTTTGTCGCGGTAGTTTTTGGATTGCTTGGTGGATTGGCTGGCGCCTCGATGCTTATAGGTTGGGTTTGGCCAGGATTTGGTGGGGGAGATGCCTGGATTTTGTCTAGTAGTGTTAGCAATACTTCTCGTGATGTTTTAAACCCAAGAACACGCACCGAACTCGACGATAGAATAGTTTCTGTTTATCGTGATGTGGCTGGATCTATGGGTATAAATTATTTGAGTCCAGACAAGAAAATTGGACAAGCCATTTTTGTTTCCTCAGATGGTTGGTTGGCTTTGTATTATCCAAATTATAGTGGTGATTATAAAAATTGGCGCGTGTTATTAAAAAGTGGCCATGCTTATTCCGTACAAAAAGTTTTAAAAGACACCAACGCTAATGTGGTTTATTTAAAAATAAATTCTGAACAG
Organism: uncultured Gammaproteobacteria bacterium; assembly: GCA_964639735.1. GTDB lineage: Bacteria > Patescibacteriota > Patescibacteriia > Magasanikbacterales > GWA2-37-8 > CAIOJG01. The sequence goes on along the minus strand of CAZXEV010000029.1, from coordinate 6,894 downwards.
GCCGGATCGCAATTCAAAGTGGTAAATTTTGGTGATGAATCAAAGCCACTCGAAGACGTGTATGTGTTTAGTCGCGGTTCTTGGCACCATACTTTGATAAATAATAAAGTTGCCAAATCTTCGCGTTTACCTCATTTAGATTCGGCACCTAGCATGATGATCGAATTGAATGAAAGTTTCAATGAAGGTGATTTGGTGATAGGAGTGCAAGGAAAAATTGTCGGTATGGTCAGTGATGGTCGTTATGTTTTACCTGGTCAATATATAGCCAATATTTTGCCGGGTGTTTTGGGTTCTCAAAAAATTATTTATCGTACTTTGGGTACTTACGGTTGGTTTTCAGAAGAACAACCAATTATCGTAAAAAATGAAATGACCGCAGGATATGCGGTGGCACGAATAGTTTCTGAAAGTTCAAAACTAAAAGCCGGCGATATTATCACCGAAGTCAACGGACAAATAGCAAACAGTGAAAATTTGTGGTATAATATTGTAAGTAATCAAAGTTTAAAATTAAAAGTTTTGCGTAAAGGAAAAATTGTTGAATTTACTCAAGACGTTTTAGAAAATTAAAAAAATAATTTTAATTTTTATTTATGTTTGAAATGTTATTTCGCCATACCAAGTTAATCTTCGTATGGGGTGTGTTGGTCGCCATGTTATCTGTGGCGGTAAGTTTGTTGTTTCCATGGAAATATAGTGCTCAAAGTCAGGTGCTTATTATTTCTCGCGATCGTAGTGGTGTTGATCCATACACTCAGTCCAAAGCGGCTGAACGTATCGGTGAAAACCTCGCTCAAGTAATGCAGACAGATGATTTCAAAGGAAAAGTTTTGGAAAATCCTTCGGCAACTTTTGATAAAACTCGTTGGTCCAATTTGACCGACAGAAAACAAAAAAAACAATGGCAAAAAGATGTGACTGGCCAGATGTTGTATGGCACCAGTCTCATGAACATCACTGTATATAGTAGTAAAGATGATGTGTTGCCTCTAGCATCCGCTGTAACTGAAACTCTCACCACTCATGGATGGGAATACGTCGGCGGTGATGTGGCTATCAAAACTGTGAACCAACCGATTGTTTCTCAATGGATCACCAAACCAAATATTTTATTGAACGCCATACTCGGATTTTTGGCTGGCATGGTTTTATCTTCTGCTTGGGTTATCAAATACAAACGTCATTTATTTGGATTTTAATTTTTTAATAACCTCTTTTTAATAATTTTAATATGGCTCAACAAAATCCATTAGAAGAATTAGTGTTAAATGTTTTAAATGAAAATGGTTTTGATAAATTGGATGAAGAGGCGCAAAAAGAATTCTTTCCTCAATATCTAGCCCAAGCCCAACAGCGTATTGGTGCGGCCTTACTTCCACTATTAACAGAAGAATCAGCCAAACAATTTGTAGAACTTTCTAAAAAAGAAACCAATCCAGAAAAATGGTGGGAATTTTGGCAGGCCAATGTACCAAATTTTAACAATGTTGTAAAAGAAGCTTTGGCTGGTTTTGCTCAAGACGTTCAAGAATCATTCTCAATTTAATAATTGTTTTGTATGGGGGAGAACAACATACAAAAACCAGAAAACGAATTAATTGGTGCTGTCAATTTTGCCATGCAAAAGTTTTTGTTACAAGCTGGTACGATTGAAGCAGAGGGAAAAATTTTAGCCAACCAATTACACAATTTAAAAACAAAAGTACAAATAAAAAAAATTAATAGTATTATTCAAAAACATTAATTTTAGAAACCATATGGTGAGAGTAGAATCTTCTCGACCTTCTCCCGAGAATCAAAAATTTAATATTGCCGATTTTTCAGCTGGAACTGACGTCTTGCTTTTCAATGACGCATCACAAAAATGGGAATTAGGACAAGTGGATGCTTGGAAAGATCCTGTACAAAATGCTGACGGCAAATTGCTCGGTAGTTTTTGGACATTATCAAGAGGGGTGAAAGATCTAGAACTGACCTTGCCACCAAAAAAATTAGACAAAATTCCTAGCTCAGCTGATGAATTTGATATTAATGGTAAAAAATATAAAGTAGACATAACCAAAACACTTGTTATTCAAGATACTGGTGAGGTTGAATTAACGTTGGTAAGTGTTTCCAATTCGAAAGATAGACTGGATAATATAAATTTAAAAACTATAAAAAATTTGGAAGCAATAGAAAAATTTGAAACAGATATAAAAATTAAAATTTCGGATTTTAAAAAAGAAGTAACTAAAAATGCCAACTCACGCGCTAAAGAAGTGTTAAAAGAGTTGGCTATTTTGGAGGGAAAAATAAGTGATGTTGGTCTCGAGCTTGGTAAATTATCTGAGTGGCAAGAAATCGGAAAATCAGAAGCGGAACAAATTGGCCGCGAAATAAAAAGATTACAAGAAGAAGCCAAAGCCAAGTTGGCTGAATTGGAGGTAAAATTAAATGGTATTGGAAAACGCAAAAATGAAAGTTTGTCTACTGAAGCCAAAGGTTTGCAGGATCGATTGAATGATGATGTAGAGATGGAATCAAAAGCAGCCAAGAAAAAACATGAAACTGATACAAAAACTTTCGAAGCTGATTTGGCTGCGTGGAAAAAAGAAAAAACTGATTATGATAAGGCAGTAACAAAGAAATCAGAATGGGATAAAAAAACAAATCCAACTGATACTGATCCTGGTATGCCAACTGCTTTGCGTCCAGAACCGGTAAAACCAGAATTAGATTTAAATCCAATAAAAAATCAAGAAGCAGCCAAGTTGTTCGCTTCTTTGGATATTCCAGCTACAACTGGTAAATTTTCTGAAATTGTTAAAAAAGTAAATGATCAATTGGATGCGATCGCGAAAGCTCGCGGTTTCACAGATAGAAAAGATGCTGGTTTTGTCAAATATAAAGATAAAGCCGTAGCTGAGATTTTCCAAGCGGTTTTAGAAAAAGAAAAAGGCGTAGTCGGTGAAGAAGAATTTGATTTTGTTGCAGAGCAAAAAGAACTCAAAGAAAAAACAACAGAGCTTCTGACACGTGCGGAAAAAGCAGGTGTGGTTTTTGTAATTGGTAAAACAGCAAAAGAGACTACTCAGTCTTGGTTGAATGATTTGAATGTAGCGGTTCCAGCCGATCAAGAAAAAGAGGTTTTGCGTATTTGGAAAGAAATGCAAGAAGGAGAATTAAAAGTATACGAAGCAGAGCAGACGAAAAAAGAAGTTCCAGAAAAGGCAGAAAAAGAAAAAGATTTGGATATTCCAGACGCTCTACTGCGCGAACTTTTTGCTGGACGTACTGTAGAGGTTCGTAAAGCGATGGAAGCAATTTATACAGAAAAATTAAAAACTGGTGAAGAACGAACAAACGACGAAGCAGTTTTGTTGGCGGTAAAAGATTTGATGAGTAAACCTCCAAGCGAAGCTCTAATGCAAAAATTGCGTCAGTACGGAATCAAAAATTGGGATCAATTCAAAAAAGTTTGGAATGACAAACTTGCTAAAAAAGCTGTGGGAGTTTTGGATCAATGGGGTAGAGCAGATTTGGATTCAGAAGTAGCCAAACAAGTTGGTGCCTGGGATACATTCAAAGCGCTTAAATGGCAAATCGGTGCACAACTTGCCGTGACTATCGGTTGTGGTGTTGGTGGTGCGGCTGCGATGACTGCTATTTTTGCATCAGGTGGTGCAGCAGGACTAGGATTGGTTGCCGCTGGTGGTGCTGGTGGTATTGGTATCCGCAATATTATTCGTAAAATGTTTGGTAAAAGTGAGTGGTTAGAAGACCGCAAGAAAAAAGCTTTGGAAGAAATGTTCGAAAACAAGCGTAAAGATATTGTTACTAGTATTTTAGATAAAAGGTTTGGTGGTTCTGGTCGTAATATGATGACCGGTGAAACTAATGTACTTTTCTCCTCTATCATGGCAGAAGCGATTCGTACCGCTAGTGATGAAATGGTCAAAGAAGGTGCAGATGCAGTGGATGGATCTCAGGATCTCAAAGGTGATCAAAAAAGATTGTATATCAACGCACTCAAAAATGCACGAGAATCTGGTATTGAATATTCAACTGAACAAAAAATTAAATTTGTCTTGGCTTTGAAAGAATTAAAGAGTCGCGGTGAACAGGCAACTGCTCAAGCGGTAAAAGATTCTGATTTGTCTGTTGTGAAAATGATGGAATTCGGCTTGGGTGGTCTTAGTGGAAAATGGACTGATTCTAAAGATTTTGCAGCCACTGGATGGGTAGCTACACTTGGTATCGGTTCGGCTGTAGCAGTAGCAACTTCTTCAGCAGAATATAGTAGTGTCGCTCGAGGTGTCATGGGCGGATTGGCTGGTGGTGTTGCTGGCTATAAAATTGGTGAATCGTTTAGACAAAAAAGAGAAGTCAAACAAGCCGAAGCCAATTTCAATCCTAGATTGGAAACTGCTTTGCAGAATATGGATACATATTTGAATTCTCCAGACTCATTTACAGATGTAGAACTGAAGGCTTTTGGCGATGAGATCAAAAAATTAAATCGTTTGTTTAAAGGTGAAGCGGATACTACTGAAGAGAAAAAAGTGGTGGCACTATTGCAAGCCACTCCAAATTTACGACAGAGAACAGAAAATTTGGTGTACCAAGCATACCGTCGTGGTTTGTTTGCTCGTATCAATTTGGCTGAAATGCAACAACATGCACAGGAAGTCTCTGCCGATAGCGGTATCAAATTGGCAGACAGTACAAAATCATGGTTGAAAAAAAGAGGTTGGCAAGCTGGCTCAATGGCCGTTGGTGCGGCAGTTGGTGCTAGTGCGTCAATATTGCTTGGAATTGGAGCGCGAGAGCTTAGAGAATACATGCAGCCAGATGCTATCGATGAAGTTCGCAAATCCGCCGTTCTGTCCAAAATGGCTACAGGTATGGCTGTAACTGCCGGTGTAGACAATGCAGTTCACAATAATGACTTACATTTTGTTGGTGATACTCAGTCTTCCACTCCGATAGAACACGCCCCAGAAATTCCAGCTCGTCCAGCTGGTATGATTGAAGCCCCAAACAAGGTCACTGGTGTCGACGACTGGCGCCATCAAATCATGGAAAAAATGGGATACAAATTCCACGGTGGCAAAATCGATCACGCCTTACGTTTTCACCCAGGTGCCAAAATCGCTTTGATGCATCATGACGGTACTCCAGTAGTAGATGCCAAAGGACATGCAGTCGAATATACATTCAAAAAAGGTGGTAGTACTTGGGACGCCCTTGATCATTTACAAAACAAAGCCAAAGGACTCATCAAGGCTGATGATATTCCAACTATAAAAATCGAAGGTGCTGATACTGGCAAAGTTGAAGTGTTGGATAATTATCGTGTGGAAAGTCACAAAGGCAAAGAGCTGGATTGGAGTTTGCCAAAAATGCCAGCTGAACCAAAAGTGGAAGTGCCAGTACGTGATGTAGGTCCAAATGAATTCAAGCAAGGTTATTGGGAAAAACAAGAAAGTGTTGATATTCCAAATAAAGGTGGAAAAGGTTCTCACTCTCTTACTATTGATAATAAAAATAGTACTTATTATGGACGCAGCGGCAAAGCCTACGAACCGGTATATAGCGGTCCTGATAAATGGAGCGAAGAGTTGTTTGCATTCAAAGATGACAAAGGCAATCTCTTTGATTCAAAGACCGGTGAGTATTTTGCAACTGCTGGTTCCAAAAATGCTGGTGCCACTAGAGAAGATCTGGATTCGTATGTGAGTCACTATGGAAGTAAAGGTGTCGAAGGTGCCGCTCAAACATCTTGGTCCAAGGGTGGTGTAGTCGCCGACAAAGGCGGACTCGAATCCATGCTCAAAGGTACTCCAGCTGGTGGTCCTGCCGCTGAAGCAGTGCCACAAAGTGGTGCTAAAGTAGAAACTGTCGAACCTGTACAGGAACCAGTCAAAACTCAAGTACCAACCTCTGAAAATATTCCAGATGGTTTCAAGGGGCATGATGCGGAATATAAGGTGATGCAAGATATCAAAGCCAATGTGGTAGACGCTTTACGAAAAGACCAAGGCTTCGTCCTCAAAGATAAATCCGGTGAAATGAATAAGCTGCTCGCACAAGTTCAAGATTCTTTACAAAAGAATCCAGACTTGTTCAAAGACAGTGTAATTAGTGGAGCGCTGGATAGTAGTATTGCTAAATCAACTTACGAGCGTCTAGCTATTTTAGTGGAACAGTTGGATGGAAAAGGTATTATGAATATTTCAGATGAGCAAAACATAATGCTCGAATTGAAAATGTCTGATAACCTAGAGAGGTTCAACCAAGTAGTAAATGGTGAAAATTATACCTTTACCGTGGTCAAAGGTGATGGTGGACACGCTATGAGCGCCGTGGATTCGGAAGGACATCGTTTGGTAAAGACTGATCCGAAGATTCTATTCACTAAAGCCAATGTAATCAGTTTTCTGAAGAAATAAATTTAAAAAGCCTCTTAAAACCCTTAGCCAGACTAAGGGTTTTTTGCTATATTTAGCCAAATATTAGTATTTATTTACTCTAGGGCCTTGACAAAATCCCTGATTAGTGGTATACTTATCTGTTAGTTAAAAAAATCACTAATCGTAGCAACTTTTACCCAAGGTTTTGAGAGAGACCAAAAGGTGAAAAACAGTGTATATAATATATGTAACTCTCTCACCCAGGAGAGTTTTTTAAGTGCTGTTTCAGTCTAGTAAACAATAAAGATTGTTGACCGGACTGAGATCGTACCGAAAGTTCTTTACAATATAGATGGTAAAACTACTTACCTGCGTGGAAGTAAGTCTAGTGTGTACTAGCTTTACTCCCGCGCAGGTTTCAAGCGTTGGGAGGTGGTCGCCAAGTTGGTGACAGTCCTTCCCAGTGTTGGGAAAATGCGTGCCTAGTGTACAGTGT
>CAZXEV010000028.1:0-11500 GCA_964639735.1 uncultured Gammaproteobacteria bacterium | reverse complement strand
AACACCATCAGTAGAAAGGGTTATTTTAAGCTGTCCTATTTTAGCATCTTTCACCAAAATTTTTATTGCCAATTTTACATTATTATAATTTAACAAAGGTTCACCCTGTCCCATAAAGACGATGTTGTCGATTTCGCCCTCATCGTTGTCCCACAATATTTGTTGCCAATATCGCATTTGATCGAGGATTTCTCGATAGCTCAGGTTGCGAGTGAAGCCAAGTTTTCCGGTGGCACAAAATGCACAAGCCATCGGACAGCCAACTTGAGATGATACACAAATAGTATATCGTGGACGGTCATCGGGCCATTCTTTTTTACTAGCTCGTGGCATGAGTACACTCTCGACAACTTTGCCATCAGCAAATTCTAGTAATGCTTTGCGAGTGCCGTCGATATTGCTGGTTTGTAAAACTTTTTGTTTCACGGTCATCCAAGGTTCGCCGACAAGTTGTTCGCGTAAATTTTTGGACAGGGTAGTGATATCCGAAAATTTGTGAATGTTTTTATCAAACCAAGCCAAATAGATTTGGTCTAGGCGATAAGCGGGTTCAGACTTTACGATTTCTTCCAATGACATATTTATTGATGTTTAAGTTTCTTTGTTATCATCGTTACGAGTACCATGGATATTAGCGGTAAAACGCAAAGAAGATAAATTTGATTTAAATTTAAAGTTTCAAAATGAAAAACACTGTGCAATGTAGGGATATAAATTATTAAAAATAATACTAAAATTGTTGCCAGTGAAATACCCAAAAGAAGTTTGTTGCTTTTTACCTGTGACCACTCTCGACTAACTAATATTAAAATCGTCTGTGACATTACTAGTGAAGCAAAAGACATGGTACGTCCAATGTCAGTTTGTCCTAAGTGAATTGCGTAATAATAATAAAGTCCAAAAGATACGGCTAAAATTGCAAAACCTTGTAACAAAATTTTATTTATTAATTGTAAATTTATTAGAGGTTCGTCAGTTGGACGAGGTTTGTCTGTCATGAGATTTGCCCTCGCTTTTTCACGTTCGAAACCAAGCACAGCCGCAGGGTCACAAAATAATTCTAAGAAAATAATGTTGATAGGATAAAAGGCAAGTGGTTGTCCAAATAACAATGGTAGAATTGCTAGCCCTACGATAGGTAGATGGAAAGAAAATAAAAATACAAATGCTTGTCGTAAATTATCGTAAATATGACGACCTTCTTTGATTGATTTAACAATCGTGGAAAAATTATCATCCATCAGTACAATGCCTGCCGCTGCACGCGCCACTTCGGTACCTTTTAGTCCCATAGCGATACCAATATTGGCTTTTTTGAGAGCAGGAGCATCGTTGACACCGTCACCGGTCATGGCTACAATTTCACCCATTTCTTGTAGAGCTTGTACAATCGCAAATTTTTGTTCTGGCTTTACACGTGTGAATATGTCGTGACGACGGACAGTTTCTTTTAGAGCGTCATCTGATAGTCCGTCCAAATCAGTTCCGACAATAATTTCTTCATTATGTTTTAATCCGATATTTTCAGCAATGTTGTGGGCGGTAAGTTTATTGTCGCCGGTGATCATTATTACACGAATGCCGGCTTTTTGACAGGTGTCGATAGCTTCTTTTACACCTTCACGAGGTGGGTCACTCATAGCTAATAGACCGACGAATTCAAGGTTTTTTACCATGATAGTTTCGTCAGTTGAGCAATCACGTTTAGCAACAGCAATGACACGATAGCCACTGTCAGCCATTTTTTCATAGGCACTATTCGCTTTACTTTTTTCTGCGTCAGTTAGTGAACTATTTTTTATAATATATTCAGGTGCGCCGGCGCTATATTGAGTACATACATTTTCTTTGTCTTTCCAAAGATGGTGAACCATTTTATTTTTTGATTCAAACGGTAAATCTTGGAGTAGTGTGTGTTCTCTGAAAAATGTGTTGATATCAATACCGATTTTGGTTGCAAAACTTTGCACTTCTACTTCCATTGGATCAATAGCGATTTGTTCCAAAGACAAGAGCGAGGTTTTTATTAAAGGAAAAAAAACTGCAGAATTATTTTTGATTTCATTTATATTGTGGGTGTCTCCTTTAAAAAATATTTGTTCCAAAGCCATTTTTCCTTCGGTGAGTGTACCAGTTTTGTCAGTACAAATAACAGTAGCCGATCCCAATGTTTCAACCATCGCCATTTCACGAGTCAAGGCATTTTGTTTGGCCATACGCCAAACACCCATTATTAAAAATACACTAAATACAATTGGAAATTCTTCAGGTATCAGCGACATAGCCATGGCCAAACCGCTGAGTAAGCCTTGTGACCAATTGTAGCGGTAGGAGATTATTAATCCAACAAAAACTGAAACCGCTATCGCCATGATAGCTACGCTTTTTACTAATACATGAATTTTTTTCTGCAAAGGGGTGTCTATTTTTTCAATTTTTTCCAACAAATTTCCAAGTTTCCCGTATGCAGTGTGACCTCCAGTAGCATTTATCACAAAGGTGCCTTCACCTTGTACGATCATAGTACCTTGAAATAACTTATTTTCATCAGTCAATTCTAATGATTTTTCCACAGCACTTTTTTGAGCCGCTATCGATTCACCGGTAAGCATCGCTTCGTCTACTAATAAACCAAAAGAGTTCAATAAAAATCCGTCAGCTGGAACTTTATCGCCGGCTGTTACATAAATCAAGTCGCCAGGAAAAATATTTTTGGATTCTAATTTTTGTACTTGTCCATCTCGATAAACTTCGCAAAACTCCACCATCATTTTGTCTAAAGCGTTGATAGCTTCATCGGTGCGTTTTTCTTGGATAAATTCGATTATTAAAATTGGAATAATCGAAACCAACAAAATGATCGCTTCAACTCTGTCTCCGATTAAAAAATAAATTACAGAGGATACTAATAACAATAAAATCATCGGTTCACTAACAATATCCCAAAGTGAATTTATCCAGGTGCGACGTTTGCCTACTGGGCGAACATTCAAACCATAAATATTTTGGGCTTCTTTGGCTTGCTCAGAAGTTAAGCCTTCGTATTTTTCGTTTGAGTCTAATATTTTTTTTAAAATTTCATCAATCATATAAAATATTGTTTTTCTAAATCAGTAATTTTATCTTCCATTTCATTTTGGGTAATTGGCGGTGTTTCTCCGGACTGTTCTATTAATTCAATCATTATTTTCATTAGATGTTTAATGCCTGGTATAATATGATTGTCACGATCTTCAGCGTAGGAGAAGCGCATGTATCCAGTACCACCACTACCAAAGTCGCTACCAGCCAAAACTGCAATACCTTTTTCCTGAAGTAGCCACTGACTTAATTCTTTGTCTGTTTTTATATTTAAAGTTTCATTTAAATATTTTAATTTTAAAATATTTTCAAAGCTAGGAAATATATAAAAAGCACCCTCTGGTTTGTTTGGTAAAATAAAAGGTGAGAGTAGATTCAAAGCGGCTGATAAAAATTTTCCTTTCTTTTCGTATTCGGCAAAATCATTTTTTAAAATTGGTTTTATTTTTTCAGCAACACTCTTGTAATGAAAGCCGTCCAAAGCGACATCACCAAAAATAGTACCAGCCACAATTTGATTTACACGACTTACGCAACTCCATTTGTTTACTGCTAGTTGGCCAAAAATTTCAATCAGCCATTCTGGGGCGATGATAAAACCAATTCTCCAACCCGTCATGGCGTAATTTTTGGAGCAACCATTTAAATTGATAGTATAATCCAACATGCCTGGAACAGACAGTAGACTAAAGTGTTTGTGGTTATCAAAAGTTATCTGGTCGTAAATATCGTCAAACACTACCATGAATTTGTGTTTCATGGCCAGCTGCGCCACCGCTTCCAATTTCTCCTGAGACATCATCATTCCGGTTGGATTTTGGGGAGTATTTAAAAATAATAATTTTATATTTTTGTTTTCGGCAATTATTTTGGCCAGATCTTCAACATCAAAATCCAAAGATTTGTCATTGTTATTTTGACGTGCAGTCCATTCTAAGCAATTTCCTTTGGTATAAAAATCCGCTAATGATTTGTAGATTGGGTAACTTGGATTTTGTACAATTATCCGATCGTTTTCTCCTGTCAGAGCTTGGATGGCCATTTCAATTGCTGGTTTGCCACCTGGCTCTAATATTACATTTTCAGTCTTAATATTCACTCCGCGAGTTTGTGACCAGTAGGCAGCGATGTTGGTGCGAATTTGGGGAAAGCCCAAAAAATGAGCGTATTTGGTTTGCTTATCACGCAGAGCCTGAATAGCAACCTCGATAATTGGTTCTGGTGTTTTTGGTCCAGTGTCACCAATATGAAATTTATAAATCTTTGGAAATTTTTTGATGGCTTCTAGCGCGGTTACTTCTGCGCCGAATCCAAAAGATTTTTCGGTACCCAAAAATTCTAGATTGTGATTATAATCTACTTTTGGTGAGAGGTCACTGTCTATAAATTTATTGGATAATTTCATAATATCGGTGTTGAAAACTATTTAACAGAATTAATAATTTTTTCTTTAATATCATTTGGAGCTAGACCGGCGTATTCGTAAACTTCCTGGACATTACCAGATTTGAGATAAGTATTGATACCGATAGATCGTTTTTCGTAATCGGCAGGCAACAAGAAGAAATTCAAAAATCCGGTCCAACCATTGTGAATAGTGGTGACCAGTACACGTTCGTTGTCAGCCAAAATTTCTTGTGCGCCGGCAGGATTTGATTTTCGATATTCTTCAAATAATTGTGGAGATGTTACGGCGATAATTTTAACATCGTAATCTTTTTCTAGTTCAGGCAAAACTTCCAAAGTATTCAGCATTACCTGTGTGCCGGATATTGCTAAAATTATTTTTTTATTTCCATTTTTTGAGAATTGCTTGTAAACATACGCGCCGTTGATAGCTGCTTTGGCTGGTGGTACGCCATCACCGCGTTTTAATACCAAGGTGTCAGGACGAGTGACTGACAAAACAATTGGTTCGCCTTTTTCTAAAGCATGAAAAAGCATTTCGACAGTTTCGTTGGCATCAAATGGTTTATATACTTTGATACCTGGAAGGGCACTATATAAACTCAACCAATATAATCCTTGGTGAGTTGGTCCGTCTTCTCCGGTTTCTGGACCGTCATGAGCTGCTAGGACGATAAAAAAACCTTTGGAATTTGGTTTGAGGTGGTTGCCAATCAGTGCGAGACGGATACAGTTTCCAATCATAGTGGTAAATACCGCATATGTACCAAATACTGAAATTGGTTGAAAGCCACCTGGTAAAATATCCTGGGTCATGGCGGCGGACATCATTGCCATATTTTGTTCAGCAATACCAAAACGAATAGCACGTCCGTATGGATTGTTTTTATTAATAACTCCATAAACACCTTCGGCTTGATTTACCAAAACCGAACCGCTCAGATCGCCAGCGCCGGCATAAAAGAAAGCAGTTTGTCCCATAAGCCATTTGAACCAGGCAGATGAGCCTTTTCTGGTGGCCACTTTTTCTCCTTCTTTGAAAACCAATTCAGGTGGTAGGGAAGCAGGGCGGCGAATAACCATTGGATTTACCAATGGACGATTTGGCATGGCAGCCAACATTTGTTTTACAGAGTCTGATTCCACTTTTATTCTTTTGGTGGCAACTTCCAATCTGCTTATTAAATATTTATCATCTTGAGCGGAAATTTTATCGCAAACAAAATTTATATCTTTGATAGTTTGTCCCGCCATACCAGGAATATCAAAGCCCAAATTTTTCATTATCAAAACATACTCTTCGTGTTTGGCAGGATTTCCGTGGGAGGCAGCGGTGTTTTCTTTGGTACCATATAGTTTACCTTTGAGTGTGTGGGCGATAACTACAGTTGGTAAATTATTGCCAAAACCGTTCGCAGCCAAGCGGTAAGCATAAACTAATTCTAAAATATTGTGACCATCTACTTCTATGACATTCCATCCCAGACCAGACCAATGATTGATATACGAAGAATTAAAAACTTCCTCGATTGGTCCGTCGATACCAAAATGATTATAATCCAAACTCACTATTAAATTGTCTGTGTTGGTGGAAGCTAAAACATTACGGGCTTCGTAGCTCATTCCTTCTTCACTTTCAGCGTCGCCCATGAGGACAAAAACCTTGGTATCCAATCCGCAAGATTTGTGAGCGATCGCCATACCACCAGCTGCAGATAGGCCGTGTCCAGATGGCCCGGTAGAGGTGTCTGCGAGAGGGTAGTGGCTTTCCACATGGCCTTGGGGTCCGTCAATGTGTCTAAAGCGTGCCAATTCCTCAGGAAAAACCGGCTGAACAACGGCCGGTGAAAATTGTCTACCGTTTTTTCGTAAACATTGATAGATCAAAGAGTTGATAGCATATAAGGCAGGCGTACAATGTCCTGCACTCCAAATCAAACGATCACGACCAGAATTTTTGGGATTAAGCGGGTCAAAGGCCAAATTTTCACCAAGTGTCAAGGCCAAAATTTGTTCTACTTTGGCACTGCTTCCACCTGGATGACCAGATTGACCAGCTTCCACAGCAGCAAAAATAAAGCCGCGCATATAGCGAGCAAAATTTGATAATATTTTTTCATCAAACCATTCTGGTTTTACCAGATCTAATTTTTGCAAATTTAAATATTGTGAATTTTTTTGTTCAAGCTTGAATCTTTCTGGTTCGTTCTTTTTTAATTTTTCTAAATCTTTTTTTTCTAGCAAATTATATGACATATTAAAAAAATTATTTTTTATTTTTCCCAAAAACGTCCGTCTGAAAACATTTGTTTTTTCCATTGGTAATAATTTAAAAATTCACACAAAGTTAGGGGTTTGGTAATATCACTATCATATTCATATCCGGAACAGTCAAGATGGCTAGGTATACTATAATTTACCATTTTTTTACCCGTTTGATCAAGCTGGTTTATATATAATCCAAATTCATGCATACCTAAAATATTTGGGTAATTTTGTCGTTCTGTAAAAATTGATTTACCCTCGAATGCGTTGTTGCTGTTTATATTTAATAAATTTAAAACAGTCGGCGCAAAATCAATGCCAGATGATAGATGGCCAATATTTTTTGGTAAAATGTTTTTTGGAACATAAACCATAAACATGTTTTCATCATAAAAACTTAATTTTCCAACTACATCAGAAAAGTAATCTTTGGTGTATGAGTTTGGAAAGATGGCGTGATCGGCTACAGTGATCACAATTGTGTTTTCATAAAGAGAGCTTTGAGTGAACTGATCCCAAAATTTACCAAATGCATCATCGGTTGTATGGATTGAATTGAGCAAATTATTATTTCCATCACCATAATTTACCATGTCCTTAGCCAAATTAAATGGCGGGTGAGTATCGACGGTGGAAAGCATCATTAAAAATGGTTGTTTGGCTTGCTCGTTCATAAGTTTCCAGGTGGCAGGAAAAAGCTGATGGTCGGAATATCCCCAAGATAGCGGTTCACCGTTGATGTATTTTTTCAATTCGTCAGTACCAAAAAAATTCTGCGTGCCCATATCGGTGATAATAGTGCCCTTGTTGGCAAAATCTTTCTCAACCGCTGTCACATAGGCCGAATATTTGTAACCGTTATTTTCTAGTATTTGTGGTAAGCAAAGTAGGTGGTGGTGGCGCACTCCGCCGGCAGTAATTTCTTCGTGGCCAGTAGGTGGTAAAAATGAACATAGCTGTGAAAGCAACCCGGTGACAGTTGGTGTAGAAGCATTATAGTAATTGTGAAAGATAGTTGTGTTTTTGTCCTTGGACATTTTATCAAGTCCTGGTGTTACTCCATTTAACTTTGGATTGTAAACCTCGCTTAAGCGGCTAGAAAAAGACTCCAAAAACACAATTAAAATATTCGGTTTTTGTTTTTGAAGAGTGGTGGGTAATAAAATCGTAGATGTTGTTGGAAAAGCATTATCACGGTGGTTTATGCTAAATTCATTTAAATTATATTGTATTCCGAACCGTTCGAGCTTTTTTTGCACGATAGGATTTAGCTCAACTTTTGTGTTGTTGTCGGTGAAATAATTATAAAAATTTTTGAAAATGTTATATTCAGGCGTTGTCTTGTATGAAGAAAAGGCTAATAGTGACACTATGGATAATACCAGGGTTGCTAAATTGTAATACCCCCAATATTTTTTTTGAATCAGTTTGTGTTCTAGTAAAATTTTTCTTTTTAAAAAAACAAATACGGACGCTAATACCAAAAGAGTGAAAAATAATATTACACTTACATTATTTAATACTACTCCGGAAGATCCTTTGGAGTGTTCCAAAATAATTGGGCTCAAATTTAAACCGGAAAAATATAAAATACCGGCATTGATAGACCAGAGTGTTAGGAATAGTAAAAATAACAAAATCCAGATGCCTTTGATAATGGTTGCAGGTAATTTTTGGATATTCCAGTAAATTAAATCAGATATGGAATAAAGCAACATCCAAAACATGGTAATTGACCAGGCTCTAAACACAATCACATTGTAAAATTTGGTACCGGTATCAACAACGGCAAAGCGGTATGTCCAGTACTGTAAAATAATATTTAATAAAAATATAAATAAAAAGAAGACAAAATACAGAGTATTAATTTTTTTCCAGATCAGTGAATTTGAGTGGATGGATAACGTTTTTTGAGTGCGCCAGAAGATAAATGTTAAAATAAAGATTGCATAAAAAATGCTGAGAATTTCTTGGCGAATAAAATAAATAATAAAAATCAGCGAAAAACTTAAAAATAATTTATCCATTTGCTGATAAAATTCATTTTCCCAGTAGGGGTGGCGTTTGGTTTTGTTTACTATGTATTTAAAAATCCTTTTCATTATTTGATAACCAACAAAAACCAAAGACATGAGTACAGAGGCTTTGAAGACAAATAAGATGTGGTTTCGTAATGAAAAATGATAAAAACTCCAACCGGCCGCAATAACAAAAGCGCCAATTAAAGAATTGGACGCTTGTGTTATTGATTTTAGCCAGCTTTTTATCATGATGGCTATTCTTCTAGTTTGTATTCTTTGCTATCACGCACTTCGCGTTTGTCTTTTTTATCTTTTTCTCTTTGGATGGTTTTGTGTTTTTTGAGTTCTTCTTCGAGGTGGTCACGAACTTTATCGATAGCTTTGTATAGATCCTGCTCTGTTTTGGAGATGAATAAATCTTCACCCGTTAAATTTAGTTTACATTCACAAATAAATACATCTCCTTTTTGGTGGTGATGATTTTCAATACCGACAATTACGTGGGCTAAAGAAATTTTGTCATAAAATTTTTCCAAACTATTAATTTTTTTATCAACATAATCTTTTATGGCCTCAGTAAGTTCGATATTTTTTCCGGTGGTATTTATCTGCATATTATGAATATTTAATGACTTATTAATAATTGAACTAATTTTCCAACCATCTCATAGACTAACTTTATTTTTACTAGTAAAATATTCTTCAATTTTTTTAATTAATTCTGGATTAAAATGATCTCTCAAATGTCCAATGGTATCATCATATGGTTTTATCCAGTCTGGGTGTTCAGTTTTAAATCTATAAGCAACTGTTTTAACATCACGTTCGTGTCTTTTTATTTTTTTGGATAACGCCGTAGATGTCATCCAGCCGTCCGGAGCCTTCTCTCTGTTTGCATAATATTGTTCAATCTTTGCTATGAGATCTGGGTGATAATGGTCGCGTTCATGCCCACCACTATCATCGTATTTATTTTTCCAGTTAGGATTGTCTTTAATTAAGTTGTTAATGTAATCGGAAACAGTTTTGAATTGACGCCCGATCTTTTTCGTGAGCATCATCGCCGTCATCCATCCTTCTGGGGCAGGGTTTCTTTTTTGAAAATGAGCTTCAATATTTTTTATTAAGTCTGGGTGAAAATGTTCTCTTGTTTTGCCGTCTAGTCTATTAATGTAAAATTTAAACCAATCTTGATTTGTTGTTCGGAATGGATTTACGAAACTAGTAATTGTTTGACCACTTCTTTGAATAATTTTTTCAAGCGATGAACTTGTTTGCCAACCGTCTGGTGCCACTTCTTTATTTTTTTCTGCTTCTATTATTAATTTTATTAGATCTGGGTGGTAGTATTGTACCAAACCACTTCTCTTGTCTTCAAACATTCCAAACCATTCTGGTTTTGTTTCTCGATATTGATTAGTAAAATTAACTATAAAATCTCTGCTTATATTTTCTTTTTTTGACAACCCAAAACAGTTTTGCCAGTTTATTGGAGGCCTTTCTCTTTTTGAAAATATTTTTTCGATCTCCACTATTAAATCTGGGTGTAGATGTTCTCTAGGGTGGTTATTGTAATCTAAATATATTTCAATCCACTCTGGATGTTTTTCGTAAAATTCTTGAAGAATTTTTTTAATAAATCCATCTGCTCTACCTGTTTTTTTTGCCAATCCAGTTATTGTTAACCAACCCTCTGGTGCTTTTTTTAAATTCTTATTTTGTTCAACATTTTGTTTTTTATTTTCTTCTTTTGGTCCATTTAATAAAAAATGTGAAATTTTAGTTTTCCATTCTTCCTCAGATTTATCAAATTCGATTCTTGAAACTTTTTCTGGTCCAAGATCCTTCAGTTGATTTTTGGTTAGATTAACAAAATGATCGCGATCGTTTTCTTGGGTGTCGTCAATATTATAAACAATAAAGGTAGCGTTTCCTTCTTCATCGTTTACTAGTAGAAGGGTATTGATTTCTGGAATAGTAAAAGCGATGTAACTAAACGAGCGCATCATGCTTGGTAAATTGGTTCCATTTTCTGCCTGATAATCCAAATTTAAATCAGCTAGAATTTCCATGACGAAACGAGTGCGAGGAAATACTCTTTTCTTTTCAATGCTAGTCGTACCATCACCAGACCTAAATTCGCCCTCATCCGGTGGTAAAATAGTTTTGTGCGTCTGTTCAATCTGGCCCGGTAGTTTTAGCTTATGTAGCTGGTTAGTGTCTTTTAAGTTTTTAACAAAGCCAGAAATATCCAATCTAGTGACAGGAGACTGACCCTTGCCAATTTCAGTAATTTTTAAAAAATCATTTGCCCCAAGCATCTGAGCGATGGTTTCAAGCTTGGTCGAATTAGATACAACAAATTCAGTTATCTTTTTATGGACTTCGAATGCGAGTGCCTCTCGTTCTAATTCTGAATTTTGATAATCAATAGACATAATTTATTTTACAATTTCAACTTCTGGTTCGAGTTCTACTTTAAATTTATTATACGCTTTTTCTTTCATTATCTCCATGATTTGTAATACATCGGCTTGCTTGGCTTCGTGGAAATTTACAATAAAGTTTCCATGTTCATCTGAAATCTTGGCGCCACCGATTGTCATGCCTTTTAGGTCTAGTTGTTCCATGACCCAACCCACCGGCACGGTACCGCGTTGTTGAAATAATTCTGGCAATTCTTTGACATCACCTGGCCATTTAGCCATTTTGATATTTTTAAAAAA
>CAZXEV010000027.1:5700-12103 GCA_964639735.1 uncultured Gammaproteobacteria bacterium | reverse complement strand
TTAGAGTATTGTTGGTCTGTTTATCAGATGGAAGCGAATCACATCTACCAATTCTATCACACACCGGTTTTAATTTGGCCAAACGATCATCCCAGACCATATGAGATTGACTACATTGCAACCATTCCGCACATTCACGATCACGATTTACCTTTATCAAAATATTAGCATCATTTTTTGCACCTTGATCTACCGGTTGAACTTTGGTTACTTTGGACAAGTCGGTATTTTTTCCTGGTGTAAAACTATCACTGAGCATGTAGGTCGCTGCTGTATTCCAAGATTTGTTTGGATTATCGGTTTGATCAAATATCGCACAGCCAGCTTTTTGACTAGCCATACCACCACAATCACCTTCGGAAATTTTATTATTTTTGAGGAAATAATAAGCTGCATCCTTGTCGTTATGATCCACAAATTCGGTACAAGCATTTTGTTCTGCTGGACATTCACCTACGAAATTATTATATTTTCCTTGGTTACCAAATGACCACAAACCATAGCTGTTTCCATTTTGTAAATAATCTGGATAACAAGGTTGGACATCTTTTTCGATACAACCCCCTGCAGTACAATCACTATCACTGACACAAGTGGTTTTTGGTAAAGTCACTTCGAGTGTGGACGTACTACCACAAACACCTGTCCCTTTCCAAAACCAACCGTTTACTTTGTTATTGTTTTTCAAAACACCAGTCTGATATGTACAAATTTTAGCTCCGGTGACAGCTGGATCTTTGAAATAAGCATCCCCCAAACTTGAACCATATATTCCACAACCTTCTGACTCTTGGCGACATAAGATTCCTGGCGTAGCGCCGTTGGAATCCAATAGATTTGGATCTAACTTGATTGTCATTGTTACAAATTGATTGCCGGTTGGTGTACTCTTTTGCAAACCAGCTGCTGTACAACCAATATCCGCAGAGCTACAAGTGTAGTCAGTCTGTTCATTTTTAGCTACCAAATAAATTGGTGCCGTACTACTTGTATCCGCTGGTACATAATATGTAGAAGTAACAAATTGAGCGGTTACTCCCACTCCGGTGGCCGCCAAAATTTCTGCTTTAGTGTGACCGTTCACATTAACATAACAATTTGTTTTGCCTTGTTCTATCTGACAAGAATAGGAATCGTTTCCAATTTTAGCTGTTGCCTTGGCACCGGTTGGACCTACCAAACTAACATTGTAGGCACGAGGACCAGTATCAGAAATTTTATTATAAGTGTCCGTAAAAGAGGTACAACCTATCGCTCCTTCGCGACACAAGAAACTGAAATTGGTAAGGTAATATAATTTATCACCAAGACTATTGGTCGGACCAACATAGGCACCACAACCCAATGCTGCTCCAGGTAAATTATCACTTAGATTATCATCACAAACTGGATCAACTTTTAAAGAATCTTTTACAAGATACAAGAAGCCGGCAACTTTTGTTAAACGAACATTGTCTAAAAACAAACTACCGTTAGATTTTAAATTAAAATTGATAGAGCTTGTGCCGGAAGATTGTAATTCTACTAAATTAAAAGTGTAATATTGCCAAGAAGTATTAGCGGTAATTGTACCAGCAGAAACTAATGCTCCTGCACCATCGGTCATTGAAACTCCCACATTTACACCACTGCCTTTGGCCCAGAAACTCAAACTATAACTCATATTACTCTGAGTATCCAAAGCGTCCGATTTCAAAACCAAAGATTTATAAACAGTATTACCATTTGCACCAGTAAAACCAAGTGAATGTTCACCTGAGCGAGTAGATTCATTTGACCATAATACATTTCCAGCATTTTTGTTCCAACCATTTTCAGTGGTCACACTGGTTTTGGATTCAAAGGTGTCTATAGTTCCGATTGTCTTGGTATTGTTTCCGTTGTTACCTTTATATTCGCGACATGAAACAGCTTGAGCCGAACATGTCTTACTATTACCAACATTAGTAGTAACACCAGTTGGAAGTCCGTCGTAATAACAGGCACCATCTTTATATTCACCATTTCCAAAACATTGATTTGCTACAGCTAATTCAGCACTATTTAGACGATATGAAGTACAATCTGGCGAGACTGCAACAGTATGAGACAATAGAGCGTATGATATATTTCCTTTATCATCATTAAATTGACGACAATCAGGATCAGCTTGTCCAGCTTTATATAAAGTAGCGTTACATTTGTAAGTATCTGCTTCTGTTTTTTCTAAAATTGTATTAAATACAGTTTCTGGCTTGTTGCCTGTTTGCACTCCAGGAGTTGTAATGTCTTCATCGTCGATTGTATTTTTTTTCAATGTATAAACTTGCAATTGATAACCTGCCCCGCCCACTTCTGAACCCTCATAGGTATAGAAATTCTTTTGTTGAGCTGGGTTTGGTTTGATACAAGCGCGTAAATCTGTAAAATACTCTACTTTTTCTCCGTCACCAGTAGTATCAGACATATTGGTGAAACTACTACAGCCTTTTTCTTCTGCTTTACAAATTTTTCCTGATTGATTGTCATTGTATTTTGAAGGAGGAATAATGTATGCCAAAGGTGTTCCAGCTGAATAATTTGATGGCATTTCACGATATGCAGCATAACCTGCACATCGACCATCACATTGATCATTCCAAGCTAAAACAGAACTTGTGGAAACACTAGCCGGTGTAAATTTACCAGGAACAGGAGTAGCTCCTGGATCATTGGCAAGTGAAAAATTAGCACAACCTACTTCATCAGCTATACAAGTTTGAGCAAAATTTTTACACTCTGCTTTTGGTTGCATTTTGAAAATATCAGAAAATGTTTGTGGCCACTGGATACCATTAGAAGCATCGGCGTCAGCATCGTAACAATTTAAATAATCCGGAGCTTTTTTTAGTGGGATAATACTATTTAAATTGGTTTCACCAGCCAATCGGAAGGCACTACAACCTTCTGAATTAGCGCTACAAGCTGTGGAAACATTTTTATTTAAATAAATACCAGTAGAATAATTACCATAATTTATTGGAGCCACTGTTTGCCATCCAGTATCTCCCTGCTGCAAACTATATGCTGTACAGCCTGCTGTATCTTGACTACAATCTCCTGAATCCAAAGTACGGTATAGATACGAGACTGACTGACCAGCGTTATCTGTAAACAATCGACAAGTTGCAAATTGTGCATCACATTTATCTGCATCAAATTTCCAAACATTTTTTTCACGTACACAATTTCCGTAACCAGCACAATTTCCATCTTTGTCTGTGCCAACACAAGTTTTTAAATCCACACATTCTTTTATACGGTCTGGCACATCAGTACTAAGTGGAGTTGATCCATAAGCCATAGCATCACAACGAGTTTGAGCAAGTTTGATTACCCAATTTGGATCCACCAAATGACAAAATGGTTTATTTTCTGGATCATAATTTATGCCAACCACATTACCGGCGGCATCTTTTACATAATTACAATCATAGAAACCGTTTACTACATCATTTAGTGTAGCTGGATGATCTTGATCACTATTTTTGGCGGCGATTTCCAAACCAAGTGGGAAAATTCGCAATTGACGCAATACTTGTAAATTACTATAACAATAATTATTGTTGTAACAATTTTGATCAGTGTTGTCAGCTACACGAGCTGGTGGAATCAGTTTCCAGTTTCCGTGCAACCAGCCTTTGTCTATCGCTTCTTTGATAGTTACTGGTTGACCTTGTTTAGCTTCTTGAATTGCTTGTACCAAACCTTGGTCAGCACGACAATTGTACAAACTGCGAGCTTCACAACTGTTTAATTCTGCCAAAATATCATAATTTGATAAAGCATCTAATTTAGTTGTCAAAAATTCACTAAAGGCTGCTTCGGCTACTGCTCGTCCAGTTGGTGGAGATCCGGCATCAAAACTTCCTGCCTGACCATTACTTCTACAACTTGGATCACCATATGGACCAACACAAAGACCACCAGGCAACATGCCATTTTCTTTAAAATTTTTCAACATTGTACCAGCCAAAGTATTCAAAAATAAAGACAGAGTGGATGGTATGATTTCATATGCACCAGACCCCATAGCAGCTGCAATCTGGGATTCACTTTTTTTATTTTGTTCACTTGGTGAATTTGCTTCGGCTTCTTTTTTGATAACCTGACTTGGAGTTTTAACCTCACCAGAAATCAATCTAGTAGCCGCTTTAAAACCTTGACTCTCTACACGATCAGCTTTTGCACTGTCAGTTTGTTTGGCGACCAAGCGATCAATTTTTTCGGTTGTTTTATAAGCAATACCCAATGGAGCATCATCCACTGTAATAGATTTGTTAAAAACTTTATTTACATCAAAACCACCTTTACCATCACCATATTTACTAGCCCATGCATCACCACTCCAGTTTTCTTGGAAAGTAGCAAGGTTACAAGCTGGTTTTCTTGGTTCACTACCCAAAGCATAATTGTAATGCAAACCAATACGCAATGCCAAATCAATTTTTACATCTGGAATTTTACAAAGGTCCAAACCAAATCCTTTACCGAGTTGTTCAATAGCAGTACCGGCTGCATCTGAACCCACCGAGGCCATATAACTTCCAAACCCTTTGGTATGAGCGAACGGACTTTGTCCTTTACCACCAGAAGCCAACCACACTGCGCTATCATAGGCCACTTTGCGTAAAAAATAAGAAACAGATTGCTGTGCAGCATTCAGCACGGCAATTTTCCAACCATTTTTTACCATATCTACAATGGTTTTGGCCTGTGCTGGTAAATCACCTAAAACTTCAGTTGGTATGGCCGCCGCTGGCTCTGCTGAAACAACAAAACCAACCAGAGAAGAAAATACAAACAATGACAAAACAAAACCAATCGTCAGTTTTCTTATTTTTTGAAAAAACATATTTTAGTGATAATTATTTTTTCGTCCCGGTTACGGACAGATTAGTATTTAAATTTTGTATATTGATATTAGCCGAAGATGGACTCATCATTTCATTAACCATCTTCATAAGATCAGCGTCGGAAAATTTATTAACAACATCTTTGCTAACTCCGGCCCCAACCAACATTTTTCGAACTTGTGCTGGATCCTGAATAGCTTTACCCAAATCTTGTGCGGGCTGATCGGCAGGCAGAGCCATCGCTGGATCAAAGGTACTACTTGGACTGACTGTAACCTCGGCGTCCGATGCCACTGAACAATCTTTTCCTTCGGCACAATTTGGATTCAACCCTTTCTTCACTTCATCGCCGTCTGAAATACCATCACTATCAGTATCAGCCAAATATGGACTTGAACTATAAACATATAGTTCGTCGAAATCACTCAGACTATCTTTGTCTGTATCACGAAAACGCAAAGCATCTACAGTATTTACCTGATCTTTTAAAACTTTTGGGATTTGATTATTTAATGCAAAATGACCGTACATCGTATTACGGATTTGCAAAACACCTAGACCGATTGCGAGAATAGCAAAAGCCAGCAGTAAGACAAACCCTATCTTCTGCTCTTTGGATAAGCCATTTTCAACTGGTTGTTCTTTTTCTACCATAAGCCCAATTAATTACGGATATTATAACACAAAAATCCACATTATAGTAATGTGGATATCTTCGCTAATTGTTTCCAATTTTCTACACTTAACTCTTGGGCACGAACTGTCTCGGTAAAACCCATTTTTTTGAGTTCGGAGATCAATTTTTCTTTATGTTGTTTACCGATTGATGGTAAAAGATTTTTTATCAATAATTTTCGCTTTTGCGCAAAGCCGATTTTGGCTAATTTAAAAAATTCTTGATCTTCTTTTTTGGTTGTAGTAGTTTTAAAAGTTGTAATCTTAATTATTGCTGAATCTACTTGTGGTACTGGCCAAAAATTATTATTTTTTACCTCTCCCATGATTTCAGGTTGGCCATAATACTGCACCGACAATCCGAGCACCGACATCTCCCCTGGTTTAGCGCAAATTCTTTGAGCCACTTCTTTTTGCACCATCAAGGTCATTTCTTTTGGTTTGTTTTCTATATCTTCCAAGAAAAATTTTAACACTGGTGAAGTAATTTGGTATGGCAAGTTGGCAACAACTTTATAATTTTTTGGAAAAATTTTTGGATCAGTTCGCAAGACATTGCCCCAAATGATTTCAAAATTATTTTCTTTACTTTGCGCAAGACGTGTACTGATTTCCTCCCAATAAGGTTTTAATTTTATTTCAATTTCAAAAGCCAAAAGTTTCTTTACACTGGCTGCCAAATCAAGTGTGAGCACACCAAAACCAGGACCAACCTCAACCACAGTATCTTTTTTGGTGACACCGCTGGCCGTGATCATCGTTTCGATTACCTCTGGATTAATCAAATAATTTTGACCATATTCTTTCGAAGGTCGGAGTTGAAATTTTTGACAGAGGTGTTTTAAGTAATCTGT
>CAZXEV010000027.1:0-5690 GCA_964639735.1 uncultured Gammaproteobacteria bacterium | reverse complement strand
TCTTTATTAAAAAGTTTTTCATTCATATATTCATCATAGCCCGCTTGGTTGTTTTCGCTTTTTTTGGCCGCGAGGCCAAAAGGATGAGCCTCGGGCTCATAACCCGCTCAAATCAACCAATCGGTCTATTCATTTGTATTTATATTTAAAGTTCCCTGTCTCAACAACTCGACTTTATTATTAATAACCGTGACTAGTGTGGTCGGTAACGAATTTGGCAAAGTGCCATAATTCAAAATAATGTCTGGTTGATTTTCTTTATTCAAAAAAACATTTACTATTTCCTGCGAATCAAAAAGCGATGAATCTCCAGCTAAATTAGCGGAAGTAGCCACGAGTGGTCTTTGAGTTTTTTCGGTGATTGATTTTAAAAATGGAAAATTTGATACACGGACAGCGATCGTATTGTCTTTGGCCACTACCCCTTTGGCCAAATTTCCACCAACATATTCTCCCACAATCGTGAGTGGTCCAGGCCAATATTTTTGGGCTAATTTTTCTAAAGTTTCGTTCCAACGTAAATATTTTTTGGCACTCTCGATACTATCCACTACCACAAGCAATGGTTTATCCTCTACCCTACCTTTAATTTTAAAAATTCTATCTACAGACTTTTGGTTGGTAGCATCACAACCTAGACCATACGAAGTTTCAGTTGGAAAAACCAAAACTTTTCCATTTAGAATTTCAAATATTAGTGCTGCTAAATTGCATTCGGTCATCAACTGCATAATCTAACTTTTAATCCATTTTAAATAAGCTTCACACAGAGGCATCAATTCACCTTCAAGCACACCTTCCGGATCAGCACTTTCATAACCAGTACGATGATCTTTTACCAAGTGATACGGGTGTAATACATAACTACGAATTTGATTTCCCCACTCGGCGGATTTGTATTCACCACGTAGCTCCTTGTGTTCTTTGGCCTTTTTTTCTTCTTCCAAAAGATGCAATTTTGCCTTCAAAATTTTCATTGCTGTTTCTTTGTTTTGCAATTGTGAACGTTCATTTTGACACGACACACTAATACCAGTTGGCAGATGCACAATACGCACAGCACTGTAAGTGGTATTTACGCTCTGTCCGCCTTTACCACCACTCATAAAAGTATCAATGCGTAAATCTTTAGGATCGATAGTAACTTCAATTTTGTCATCCAACTCTGGTAAAACTTCCATCAGTGCAAAAGTAGTGTGGCGCATTTTTTCAGCATCGAATGGAGAAATTCGCACCATGCGATGGACGCCGTGTTCAGATTTAAGATAACCAAACACATACCGTCCACTCACACGCAAAGTAATTGATTTATAACCAACTTTTTCACCACGACTTTCGTCGAGTATTTCCAAACGCCAATTTTGTTTTTCACAAAATCTTGAAACCATTCGCAACAACATCTCTGTCCAATCCTGAGCTTCAGTACCACCACTTCCAGCATGTATTGCAATAATAGCATTGTTTTGGTCATAAGGACCATTGAGTAACAAAAACAATTCGTAATCTTGAAATTTTTTTTCTAATTGCGTAGTTTGAACTTCAATTTCTTTATCCAAACTTTCATCACCGCTTTGCGCTAACTCATATAAGTCTTGTGCCTGTTTTTTTATATCCTCCCATTTTTCCACTTCTGATTTTATATTTTGATAATCTTGAGAAATATTTTGTGCAAGTTTTTGATCAGACCAAAAATTTACTTCATTCATCTGTTCTTCTAACTGAGTAGCTTTATTTTTTAATTCTTGTAATTTTAAAAGAATAATAGCTTCCCCAATCTTTTTATTCAAAATTTGCAGCTTGTCCAAATTCATATTAAAAGACCTTTCCTAAACCAATAGTAATAGCTGCGGTAATTATTGCCGAAATAATCACTCCACCAAAAACATACGGCCAAGATTTTTTAAATGGTATGCCAAATACAAAAGCTGCTAGAGCGCCGGTAAAAGCACCTGTGCCCGGCAGCGGAATACCAATAAAAATCATCAGACCAATAAGACCATATTTGGCAAAATCACCAGAAAATTTGGCTTGGGATCGAGCTAAGACATTAATCCATTTTTTTGAAAAAAAACCAGATTTTTTTTGAATCCAAATATGAAACAAATCGGCAAAATATAAAATTATTGTGACTGGAATCATATTACCAACAATCGACCAAAACATCGATTCCAACAATGATAATTTGTACACTAACAAAGCGACAGGCAGAGCCAAACGCAATTCACCAACTGGCGTCATAGCCAAAAAAAAGGTAGCCAATTGAGGGGGAAAACCAGAAAAAAAATCAATGACAAATTGCATCATAAATAAATATTTAACTTTACCGCTAAAATCGAAGTTATTTTAACTCAAAATGCGGATAATAGCAATAAAGACGTCATTTATAATAACGTATCACAATAATAATATAGATCAGATTCTTGGTCGTATTCTTGATTGGTGTATAGGTAGTTGGTGGTGAGAACGGTGGAACCGAGGGTGTCTTGGTGGTATGGATGATTTGGTATAGGACGAATTGTCGCAAACAGAAATTATTTTTCCAATATACTTAAATAATCAAAAATCTTACCATAATTATTTTCGTATTTTTTAATCTCTTTCTTTAATAAATTATAATCAAATCTACTGTCATCTAAAATTGCATCTGGAATATTGTGTAATAAATTTGCAAGGACATTTATTCTTCTGCGATTATCTTCCCTTTCGTTAGCTAAAGTCCTAATTTCCAAAATACCTAAACGCAATACTTCTAATAATTTTTGTGAATTCATAAATTATTTTATAAAATTATTGTTCAATTTCAAACATAACGTTTTTCCAGGTCGTTCCTCCTAAATTTCCTTTACCGACAATTACATATGGAACTTCAACACCAGCTTTCTGACCAGCAATATAGCGATGATGACCTTCTGTAATATATTTTTTACCACCAAAACCTTCAACTACTTCTATGGGCCTTACTTTGCCTCCAGACTTTATTATATCATAATATTCTTCAACTTTTTTAGGGTTTAAATAATCTTGAGTTGGTAGAAAATTATTTATTTTACTTTCGCTAAATAATGAGGTGACTGGTTTACCAATACTCATATTTCTAGCCCCCTTCACCAACGCTTTGTCAACGAGTTCAATTCCCTCTCCAACAGCTCGTGCCTGTCCAGCGGTGAAAATTGGCAACATTGCGAATGCACCAATATTATTTAGTTGGTCTGGTGTTAGTTGGGTTTGTCCAAATAGGGTTTTTCCGGTGTGTAGACTGTAGGCGTCGGAGATATCGCCGGTGATGGGTAGATAATCGAAAAGAGCGAATGGGTTTATGGTTGAACAAGATTGTTGATTTGAATTACAGAACGACGGTGTACTGTTGGACATTTTGTCTATCCAAACTTGTTGTTCTTTTTCCAATTGTTCTAATATTTCCACCGGTGTCTCCCCACTCGGATCCACATACTTCAGTGGATTATTCTTAACATAAGTATATCCGTTTCTAGAGAGAGTGTCACCATCACGGCCGAGGTATGGGTCACGGGAGATGAATCTACCTAAGCGTGGGTTGTAGTAGCGGGCGTTGTAATAATAGAGTTCGGATTCTTGGTCGTATTCTTGGTTGGTGTATAGGTAATTGGATTAAGACAGATAATTTTGAGCGTCTCGAGTATTTGTGGTTTTTTGTCTACTATTTAATTATTTTATCTTTCATTTATTTTTATTTGATTCGAAAATAAAGTGATCCTTTTTTTTCTAAAATACCAGTTTTAACACCACATTCTAACTCTCTTTTGATTTCTTCTTTTTTAAAAACAGAATTGATATTATTATCCTCTATAAATGAATATAATCTAAATGCATCAAACCCATCCCATTCTCCTTTTTCTCCAAAATCAATACTAATAATAAATTTTTTATTATTAAAATCAATACCATATCCATGTTTTAAGTATTTTGTACCATCGCTTAGAATACCAGATTGTTTAATTTGAATACACACCCAAACCATATTAGATTCAGGAGGGTTAATATCTTTTTCTTTAAAGAAATAAGTTAAAAAATTATTACCGACCTCCAAATACTGATTAATTAAATTATTGATATCATGCATATTTATTGTTTACTATTTAGTTTTACCCAAAAATCTAAAGGCTTTTTCCATAAAATCCGCCGCAGTGCCACCAAATCTTTTCATTAGATAGCTTTCATTGACCTCTGTTGCCTTTACTGTTATTCCTAAATTTTTAGCTGCTTGTGTTCGATGGTGTCCGTCAACAATATATTTTACACCGTTATTCTCAAAAAATTCTACTGGATGCTCAGAAAAAAATTGACCGCTTCGCATCATAGAACGCTCCAGCTTTTGTATTTTTCACGCTTCTGGTGTTTCTGTCGGAACTAATTCACTTGGTGATAAAGTGATGACTTTTTTACTAACATTGGCATTTGACAAAGCTCCTGCCATGACACCAGTAGATATATCTGTACCACCAAAACACCCACTTCCACACTGCTTTAACAAATCAGCTTCGTTAGCATTAGCATACCCTTCTGGTCTTAAAATATCATAAGCAAAACCTACCCCGCCCAACAATTTACCTCCGACCACTTTTACTCCAGCCGATAACCATCTGCCAGCTGTCAAAAATATGCCAGTGGCACTAAGTAATGCTTTATCACCTGTAGATAAAAACTGTTCTTGGTTTTGAATATTTTTCTCCTCTTCCCCACTCGGATCCACATACTTCAGTTGTAGTAGCGGGCGTTGTAATAGTTGCTGGCGGTGAAACTTTTAAACAAAATTGCTCATTGCTTGTGAACACCGACCATAAACATATAATTTTTCTTTATCAATTTCTACCCTATCTATACAATTAAATACCCACTCTATTTTTGTAGGTTCATTTTCTATTGTGCTTAGAATCCAATTTACAACGTTAAAAGCTGAGCTTGTTGTGGTACATAATTTATCCAATATTTTTTTATCATCTATTTTACAGTCGGTCATTTTTTCTAATAAATTTATTACTTTATAATTACTTAACAGTACCTCTATAACAAATTTATGTCCGCCCGGTCTAGGAATTTGTTGAAAATGAAACCATACTGAATTTGGTTTGATAATTGTATCATCGACAAGAAACACAGTGTTATAACTATTCATATTATAAAT
The DNA here is from genome assembly GCA_964639735.1 of uncultured Gammaproteobacteria bacterium. Lineage (GTDB taxonomy): Bacteria > Patescibacteriota > Patescibacteriia > Magasanikbacterales > GWA2-37-8 > CAIOJG01. The sequence continues at coordinate 529 of CAZXEV010000027.1, read as the reverse complement.
ATCATTTTAATAGAGTTGTTTAAGATCTTCTTTCATAAATTTTGTGTTTGGACCAACTTCATAACTAGCAAAAGGTGAAAGATCCAATTTTAATCCTGTTTCCTCAAAAAAATCTTTTTCTATAGATTTAAAAATTTCTGCATTTCGCACCTTTGATGTAAATCCTCTAAACCCATTTGAAACCTCAACATAAATATCCACATCTGAATCAGGTCTAAATGTGCCTTTGGTTCTACTACCAAAACCTAAAACTTCTCCAATTTTTTGTGTCCTATCTGACAAACCTTTCAGTCTAGTAACTACTCTATCTACAGCACTCTGTGACACTCCTTTCATTACTTGATGTTCCACAAAACTACCACCCTTCACCAACGCCTTATCTCCAATCTCAACACCCTTTCCAACGACTCTCGCTTGTCCGGCAGTAAGAAATGGTAACATTGCGAACGCACCGATGTTGTCTTGTTGTTCTTTTGTTAGTTGGGTTTGTCCAAATAGGGTTTTTCCGGTGTGTAGACTGTAGGCGTCG
>CAZXEV010000026.1:0-12805 GCA_964639735.1 uncultured Gammaproteobacteria bacterium | reverse complement strand
CACTATATACAGCAGGTTTAATTTGTTTTTCAAATGTTTCTTTATCACGCTGAACCTTCACCAACAAGGTTTCATTTTTATGAAGATCGACAAAATCCTGCAATTCTTTTAAACGTGGGTTTTGTAATGTGCCGACTTGTAAAATTACATCGCCAGATTTAATTCCAGCCAACTCCGCAGGTTTACCAGGCAAAGTTTGTAAAATTTCAATACGACGATCTTTTATTTTGGAAACATCGCTAATACTATCAATAGTTTGTGGCAGCCCTACCATATAACCACTGATCAAAAGAACCATCGCCAAAATTACATTCATAATAACACCGGCCGATAATACGATTGCTTTCTGCCAAGGTTTTTTGCTGGCAAAACTTTGAGGATCACTTTTGTCCTCACCATTTTCACCTTTGATTTTTACAAATCCACCCAGTGGCAACCAGTTCAACGAATAAACTGTGCCATATTCTTCATCACTTTCATTTAGTTCGCGATTTCCTTTTACCAAACGCCATTTTTTATCACCCGTTTTTTTAAATTGTAAACCAAAAACACGAGGAGGAAAACCAAAACCAAATTCGTGGACTTTCATGCCGGTTTTTTTGGCAGCAATAAAATGCCCAAATTCATGAGAAATAACGAGTACTGCCAAAACTAAAATAAAGAAAATAATTGAGGCCATAAAGGCTTGATTTATTAGTATTAGTAAGCTAAAATAACTGAATAAAGCCGACATCGGCTTTGCTAAATAACTAAATGTTATATGTCTTCATTTTATATTATTCTAGCGGTTCTGGCAATAGTTGTGCTTTGGGTAATCATGACCTTCAATGGCTTGGTACGCAGTAAAAATCGCGTTGACGAAGCATTTAGTGACATCGATGTTCAACTCAAACGTCGCTACGATTTGATTCCAAATTTAGTGGAAACCGTAAAGGGTTATATGACCCACGAACGTGAAACTTTGGTAAAATTGACCGAAGCTCGCACTGCTGCTATGACCTCTCATGACAAAGCCGGCGCTACACTAGCCGAACGCGAAGCTGCTGAAAACGCTTTATCTTCTACTCTAAAATCTTTATTTGCCGTTACTGAAAATTATCCTGAATTAAAAGCTAGCCAAAACTTCTTGCAATTACAAGATGAGATTTCCGATACTGAAAACAAAATTCAAGCTAGTCGCCGATTTTACAATGGCAATGTTCGTGATTTCAATACTAATATCCAAACTTTCCCAACCAACATGTTCGCTGGTATGTTGAAATTTACTAAATACGAATTCTTCCAAGCAGCTGAAGGTGAAAGACAAAATGTACAGGTGAAATTCTAATCTAGCTATGTATTCACAAATAGATTCAAACAAACAAAAATCCGTTGCATTACTCATGATAGCTGCCGCACTGGTGGTTGGTCTTGGTTATGTTTTTAGTTTAGCAAGAGGTGGAAATGGTTATGATGGTTTATTTGTTGGTGTTTTATTATCCTTTGTAATAACTTCTGTATCTTATTTTCAAGGTGATAAAATTGCTCTAATGACCTCTGGTGCAAAGCCAGCTACAAAAGATGACAGTCGGTATGTGTATAACATGCTGGAAAACTTATGCATCACAGCCGGCACTCCAATGCCAAAATTATATATAATTGAAGATCCAGCAATCAACGCTTTTGCTACTGGTCGCAAACCAGAAACAGCATCTATTGCAGTCACCCGCGGCGCTATTGAAAAACTTGAAAACGAAGAATTAGAAGGAGTTCTTGCACACGAACTTTCTCATATCAAAAATTATGATATACGTTTCATGATGTTGGTAGCTGTTTTGGTTGGTTCGATTTCTATTATGGCTAATTTATTTTTACATACCGGACACATGTCTCGTCGCGATAATAATCGTGAAGGTGGAAATGCTACTGCAATCTTTGCCGTTATCGGTATAATTTTAGCAATCCTCTCACCGATCATTGCTGAAATCATAAAACTAGCCGTCTCTCGAAGACGTGAATACCTTGCTGACGCAAGCGGTGCATTAATAACTCGCTATCCGGAAGGACTTGCCAAAGCGCTAGAAAAAATTGGTAAAGAAAATCAACCGATGTCTCAGACATCCCAAGCCACTGCTCATTTATTTATTTCCAGCCCATTTTCAGGAAAAAAATTTGCTGGACTATTCTCGACTCACCCACCGATAGAAGATAGAATAAAAAAATTACGCGAGATGGCGTAAAAATAAATGACAAAAACTCAAAAAAATGTTAAAATAAAACCGTGAATAATAAACACGGTTTTATTTTATGCAACTCGATTCCATTTTTTATCCAAAATCAATTGCTATCATTGGTGCTTCGACCGAAGCAGGTCATGTTGGTAATGATATTGTAAAAAATCTAATCACTCAAGGTTACAAAGGAAAAATATTTCCGGTAAACCCAAAAGCCACTGAACTATATGATCTCAAATGCTACCCATACGTCTTGGCGATAAAAGAAAAAGTTGACCTGGCTATCATCGTGGTACCAAGTAGTATTGTTCCAACCGTACTTGAAACCGTAGCCAAGAAAAAAATCAAAGGAGTAATTATTATTTCCGCCGGATTCAAAGAAGTCGGCAATATTGATCTGGAAAATCAAGTAAAGAAAATCTGTCAAAAAAACAACATCGCTCTGGTCGGCCCAAATTGTCTGGGTGTGATCAATCCAGAAATAAAGATGAACGCCTCGTTTGCCAATATCATGCCTCCAAATGGCAATATTGCTTTTATATCTCAAAGCGGCGCTCTTTGTACAGCGATTTTGGATTATGCACAAAAATTGGACATCGGATTTTCCAAATTTGTTAGTGTTGGAAACAAAGCCCTACTCTCCGAAGCTGATCTGTTTGAATATTTGGCCAATGACAAAAAAACCAAAGTAGTGGCGATGTATGTCGAAGAACTCACCAACGCTCCAGCAATTATCGCTGCTGCCAAAAAACTTACTCACGGCAAAAACCCAAAACCAATTATTGCAATCAAATCCGGCCGTACCAGCGACGGTGCTCACGCTAGCGCCTCACACACGGGCGCATTGGCTGGCAATGATAGTGCTTATCAAGGACTATTCTCCCAATCTGGCATCATTCGTGCCGAAATGATTTCTGAGCTTTTTGAATATTTACGAATTTTCACACACAACAAATTACCAAAAGGTGACCGTGTCGCCATCGTGACCAATGCTGGCGGACCGGGCGTACTCACCACGGACGAAGTGATTTTGAGCGGTTTAAAAATGGCTAAAATTTCCAAAGAAACTGAGAAAAAATTGAGAAAAGTTTTACCAGCTTACGCCAATTTCCACAACCCTATCGATGTCCTTGGCGATGCCAAGGCTGACCGATACAAAGCAGCCATCGATATTTTGGAAAAAGATAAAAATGTCGACAGCATTTTGGTAGTACTCACCCCTCAGTCTATGACTGAATTTGACCTTACCGCCAAAGCGATTATTTCTGCCAAGAAAAAATCCAGCAAACCTATCGTAGCTAGTTTTATCGGTGGTAAATTGGTAGAAAAAAGTGTTAAAACTTTACGAGCCAGCGGTGTCTCCACTTTTAGTTTTCCAGAAGAAGCAGCCAAAGCGCTAGATGCCCTCACCCACTTTGCCAATATTCGCAAAGACAAATATAATACTAAATTTAATATAAAAAATACTGACAAAAAAGCGGTTGAAAAAATTTTTATAAAAGCACACGATCGTGGACAAACAATTTTTCCCGAAGCTGATGCTTTGCCAATTTTACGTGATTATGGTTTTTCTTTGTTAAAAAGCGAGGTGGCCAAAACTGCCACCGAAGCCAAACAAATCGCTCAAAAAATTGGTAAAACTGTGGTATTAAAAATCGTCTCTCAAAATATTTTACACAAAACTGATGCGGGTGGCGTAATTCTAAATGTCGATCCTAACGATGCCGGAATCAAATTTACCGAAATGGTAAAAAATATCAAACACAAATTTCCACTGGCTAAAATTGATGGTGTCCTAGTAATGGAAATGATTAAAGAAAAAGGTGTAGAAATGATTTTGGGCAGTGTCAAAGATCCAGGACTTGGAAACACCATCATGGTGGGACTTGGTGGAACGTATGTAGAAATTTTCAAAGACGTAACATTTGGACTCGCTCCACTCACCGCCTATGATGCCCAAAAAATGATCAACAAACTCAAATCAAAAAAAATATTAGATGGCGCTCGCGGACAAGCGGTGATGGACACCCAAGCGCTTATCGATTGTCTGGGACGACTATCACAACTATTAATAGATTTTCCAAACATTAAAGAATTGGATATCAACCCTCTATTGGTTCTTCCCAAAGGACAAGGAGTAAAAGTACTGGACGCAAGAATCGTGATTGAATAAAATTTGTGAACAAAAAAATCAGCAATAATTTTGCTGATTTTTTGTTGAATACAATATTTATCCTTCAATTATTTTTTTCACCTCCACTAGCTTTTCTTCCATCTCAGATTTAACATTTGATTCCAAATTTAAACGCAGCACTGGTTCGGTATTACTACCTCGAACATTAAACCACCAAGTCGGATATTCAAATGACAAACCGTCCAATTCTATAACTTTGGCATCACTATATTTTTCTTTTAATTTAGCCAAAATTTCATCTTTATTACTTACATTGAAATTAATTTCGCCTGAATGAAAATATTTCTTTAGTGGTGCGGTCAATTCACTCATTTTTTTACCGGTGCGAGATACCAAACTTAAAAAATATAGCAGTGCCAAATCAGTAGACTCCACATCATGCATATCATTAAAATAAAGATGCAAAGAAAGTTCGCTTGCAAAAAACGCACCCACTTCCTTCATCATCTTTTTTATCAAAGCATGACCAACAGGACACATTCCAGTGCGTGCACCATTTTGTTCCCAAACATCGCGCACGATCTTACTACTACGCAAATCATAAAGCATGTATGAACCTGGATTTGTTCGTAACACTTCTAGACCCATCAAAGCACCCACAAACGACGCTTCCACTACTACACCTTTTTCATCTACTAGCCCCACTCTATCCGCATCACCATCTAGCGCAAAACCAAAATCCGCACCCACTTCTACCACTCTTTTTTGCAAAGCTTGCAATGTTTCCACTTTAAGCGGATTGGCTTCGTGGTTTGGAAAAGTTCCATCCGGTTTCAAATACATATATTCGACTTGAACCGGCAAACGCTTCAAAACTTCTACAAATGTAACCTCAGCCATGCCATTGCCTGCATCTACCACAATTTTTAATGGCTTAATTTCTTTAGTGTTTACCAAAGAGAATATTTTGTCTAAATAATCTTCCAAGACATTTTTACTTATTACTTTGCCTTTTTTATCTGCATCCACAAACTCATTTTTTTCGGCTACATCACGGATTTTTTCCATTCCACTACCTTTGCCTACTGGCGTACCATCTCCCAATGTCATCTTGAAACCATTGTATTCTGCCGGATTGTGACTGGCGGTAATCATAATACCAGCCGAATGGTCTGGATAGCTAGTGCAAGCAAAATTAAATAATGGTGTACTGGCCATACCGATATCTACAACATCCAAACCTTCATTATTTAGCCCACGCACTACTTCGGCGGCAAATTGAGGGCTACTTTGACGCATATCCTGCCCCACCACCACATATTTGCCACTCAAATCTGAATAGCGATCTTTCAAAAAAACACCGTATGAACGTCCGATCCGATAGGCCAAATCTTCACTAAGTTCCCCCTCTACCAAACCACGAATATCATAGGCTTTAAACACCTGTTTTGGAAACATATTTTTATCAATTTTTAGCTTGTAAATTACGTTCTTTCATTATATAATATCCGTATTCTTTAAGCAACTTAATAAGGTTATTATGTCCATATTAGATAGATTTTCTACCCACCTCAAAGACGCACTAAGCAAGAGTATTCAACTAGCTACCAAACTAGAAAATAAAGAGGTTGAACCAATTCACCTGTTTTTTATTTTACAAAATCAAAAGGGGTCTGTTGCCGCAGAAATTTTAAATCGTTTAAAAATTGATTTAAAAAATGTGGAGAGCATGATTTTGGAACTCCCGGTTGCAACCAAGAAAAAAACTACGAGCACCGCTGAGGTTTTGATGTCACCGCTTTCTAATGACGCCAAAATATCGATGGAAAAAGCCATGGCTATCGCTCAAGAACATGGCCATAATTATATCGGCACCGAACATTTGCTGAAAGGGATTATCGATCTTAACAACCCAACTGTAAATTTGGCATTAAAAAATAACAAAGTTACTTTGACAGAAATTTACAAACAATTAAATATTGTCCTTACCAACGCTTCTCAATTTCCACAAATAAACGAGGTGATGGAAGCAGTGGACAAAATTCAGGACAACATGTTTGGCTCAGAACACGGCGACCATTCACACCCAATTCAACCACCAAAACAAAACAAACGAGCAAATAAAAAAGAAATTGCTTTGGATTTTTTTGCGACAAATCTTACCAATCCAGAATTACAAAAAAATATCGACCCAATTATTGGCCGTGAAAATGAAATTGAACGTTTAATTCAAATACTTTGTCGTCGCACCAAAAATAATCCCGTGTTACTCGGTGATCCAGGGGTTGGTAAAACTGCGATCGTGGAAGGACTAGCCAAACGTATTTTGCAAAATAAAGTGCCAGATATTTTGTTAAACAAAAAAATATATGCGCTTGATATGGGACTGCTTATCGCCGGTACAATTTATCGTGGAGAATTTGAAGGCCGATTGCGTCAAGTTATCGACGATGTGGCTGCCAATCCAAACATTATTTTGTTTATTGATGAACTCCACAACATCGTCGGCGCTGGCTCCAATCAAGGCACTATGGACGCTGCCAATATCCTAAAACCTGCCTTGGCACGCGGACAAATACACTGTATTGGTTCCACTACTTTGAATGAATTCAAAAAACATATCGAAAGTGATTCGGCTCTCGAGCGTCGCTTTCAGCCCATTTTTATAAAAGAACCAACACCAGAAGATTCAATCAAAATACTAGAAGGCATTAAAATTAATTACGAAATTTTTCATAGTATAAAAATAAAAAAATCAGCCATTGAGGCTGCAATTCGATTGTCACAAAGATACATTACAAATAAATTTTTGCCTGACAAAGCCATCGATTTACTAGACGAAACAGCGGCCGCCAAAAGAATCAATTCAAAAAACTCTTCTTGGGTTGGAAAAATAGAACGATTAAAACAAAAACTCGAAAAAACTATTTCAGAAAAAGAAGCGGCTGCTCTCAGCGACAAATTTGATGCCGCGGTGAAATTAAAAATGCAAGAAGAAAAGTTAGTTAAAGAAATAGAAGAGGAAAATAAAATTGCCAAAGAAAAGAAAGCAAAATTTTTGGGTGAGATCACAGACCGTGACGTACTTGAACAAATTTCCAAAATAATCGGCGCCAAACCAAGTGAATTAATAATGGAAGAAAAAAATGAGCTTCTGAACCTAGAAGAGAAGCTAAAAACTTTGGTAATCGGGCAAGACAGCGTCACACACGAAGTATCGGAGATGATCAATCGGGCTAGACTTGGCCTTAGCCACCCAGATAGACCGCTCGCCTCTTTTATGTTTGTCGGTCAAAGTGGTGTAGGAAAAACCGAACTGGCCAAAACAATTGCCGACACCCTTTATCCAAGCAAAGATTCACTCATCAAATTGGACATGAGTGAATTCAACGAAAGCTTTGGTGTTTCTAAATTACTCGGTTCTCCTGCCGGCTATGTCGGCTATAAAGAAGGCAATAATTTCACTGATAAAATAAAAAACAACCCTCATTGTGTGGTTTTATTTGACGAAATCGACAAAGCTCACAGAGACGTCACCAAACTATTGCTTCAAATTTTAGAAAATGGGGAAATTACTGACTCCACAGGCAAGAAAATTTCCTTAAAACATGCTATAATAATACTAACCACTTCACTTGGCGCACAAGATGCCAAACGTGCTGATTTTGGCTTTGGTGGAATACAGGGCCAAAGTGATATTTATGACAAAAAAATTAATGAGAAACTAAAAGAATTTTTTTCTCCAGAGCTTATAAACCGTCTAGACAAAATTTGTTTGTTTAACACTTTGTCACCTTCTGATCTAACCAAAATTGCTGAATTGGAAATAAACAAATTCAACGAACGCTTAGTTCAGTACAAAACAAAAATCAACACAAAAGAAAAGACGCTGTCCGACTACATCACCTCCCTACCACAGAGCACTGCCAACGCTCGCACAATCAGACGACAATTGCGAACAACGATGGAAAAATTGATGGCTGACAAAATTTTACAAAAGAAAAACAAAAATCAATATACTTTAGAAATCACCAACAAACAATTGTTTGTTAAATAATAATTATGGCATTGCCTGCGAGACAACCTATCCAAGATGAAAACGACGGCTTGGGCAAAGCAGCTGCCAACGATAATTTTGAAATAAAAAATGTTAATGTTGCGGGTGGTTCAAATGCAAAGATTGAGGGTAAAAAAATAAAACTAGAAATAAATTTACCTAAAAACAAAGCAGCAAACGACAACGTCGAAATAGATCAGACGCCAAATACCAATATTTCTGCATCGGCTCCCGAAGCAAAAAAACCAACAGACACCGCTTCTGATATTACTGACAAAGCACCTGCTACACCACCTACTATAACCCCTACCACACCCCCAACTGAGTCAGCACCAAATAAACCAAAAACAAACAACCAGTCACAAAATATAAATCAAACGCCTGATCGATCCAATCAGAGCCAACCACCACAACCAAACAATCAAGCTCCGATCGAAAACGAACCACAAACACCTTTAAACCCAGAAGAAAACAGAATACCGCAAGAACAAGAAAATGAACTTCCACAACCAGAAGATGCCCAACCAATCGCCGACCAACAAACACCACCAAACAACCAACAGACACCACAAAGCGACCAACCACAAAATGAAAAAACTCCACCTCTTTCAGGTGCCGAACCAAAACCTTGGAGATCAGATGCCAACCCAAACGCCGACAAGCGTCTACCTCAACAAACCAACACTCCAACTAACGATGAATTATCAAACACCGGACCACATTCGGCTTCTGACAAAACACCAAAAACTATTCCTCCACAAAACCAAGCCAAGGCATCATCAGACATGTCTTCAGCTAAACATGGAGGTGGTGTAATTCAATCTGGAAAAAATGCATTACAAAATACAGCGAACAAAGTTGTTGATGGAACTAAAAATGGAATCAAAAATAAAATAAATAACATCGCCCAAAGTTTACAGAGTGATCGTAGTCGAAAAATACAACTTGGCAGACAAAGAAGAAAGTTGGAATCAGAATTGAGATTTCTAGAAAATAAAATGGACGGAGTAAACGCCTCCAAATATATGCGTATAATAAGATTCTGGTTTCCTGGTATTTATGCCGCTATCAGTGGTCTTGGGTCTGGAATGTCCAACGCAAAGGGTGAAGCCAAAGTGGCCTTGTTGAGTTCAAAATTAATTTCCGCCCAAACAATCAAAGGAACACTCAAGGCTACCGAGGGGGTCAGTGCTTTGGTGGAAGCAAACATCAAAGCAATAAGTTGGATTGCCGAAAGTATAGAGACTGTAATAATTCCAATTTTATTAATACTTGTCTATCCGATAATCATAATCATACTTTGGATATATATTGAATTTATGGGCGCTATGAATGCCCCAATAACAAAATCCATAAAAGAACTGGTAAAAGAAGTAGACCAAATAATAGAATCATTGGAAAAAGTATTAAAACCAGAAAAAGAAAAATTAAAAAAGAGAAGAGAAATTCAGGTGATCAATCGATTGATGGCCGCGTCGAGCCAAGATAGAAAAATGCATTTACAACAACAAAAAGAACAAGAAGATTATGAAAGATCTCAAAATTCAAATAACAATGTCACAAATTAAATAATTTAAATATATGAATCCAGCTCTCAAAAGAATACTTTTAATAATAGCTCTTTTACTTGTCACTGTCCTAATTGGGTTTGGATTATATACTTTATTTAAAAAAGGAACCACTACCACCGTACCATCAACTGGTTTCGCACCTGAACAGGCTGGAAAACTACCAGGTGCTGGCGAGCGCACCATCACTACCACGGCTGAAACACCAGAAGGACAACTTGGTCGTGGCACACAAACATCTATACCTCCTATTCCCCAAACAGTTCCTGGCGCATATTATCAAACTTCACCTATTACTCAATTAACTACCGATTACGCCAGCTACCCTAGTTACAGCCAGACTGGCAACATGCGCTATTACAATCCAGCTGATGGTAAATTTTACCGCCTAACAAGTGACGGTCAATTAAAATCATTATCCGACCAAACTTTTTATAATGTTAGCAACGCTACTTGGGCTAGCAAAAACGACAAAGCGGTCTTGGAATATCCAGACGGATCCAAAACTATTTACGATTTTGAAAAACAAAAACAAGTTACTTTACCAAAACATTGGCAAGAATTTTCTTTTTCACCAGACAGTAGTCAGATCGCAGCCAAAAGTATCGGGCTTTCCCCAGAAAATCGCTGGCTGGTAACAGTAAACGATGATGGCAGTGGAACCACATTAGTAGAGCCTATGGGTGATAATGCAGACAAAGTACAAATAAATTGGTCACCTAGTCGACAAGCAGTAGCTTTTGCTCAAACTGGCGAACCGCTCGGTGGCGAAAGACGTGAGGTTTTGTTTGTTGGGTTGAATGGAGAAAATTTTAAATCAGCAGTTGTCGAAGGACTTGGTTTTCAACCACAATGGTCACCAACTGGTCAAAAACTTTTATATAGTGTTTATAGCACTCGCAGTGATTTTAAACCTGAACTTTGGATTACAGATTCTTACGGTGACAATATCGGCAACAATCGTCAAATGTTGAAATTAAATACCTGGGCTAACAAATGCACATTCGCTGGCGACTCCACTCTGTTTTGTGCCGTTCCTCGCGACCTTCCACAAGGTGCCGGCATAATGCCTGAAGTGGCTGAAAACAGCAATGATGATATGTACAAAATTGATTTAAAAACAGGACTAAAAACCAACGTCTCTATGGGCGGTGATTACAATATCAAAAGTATTAATTACGACCAAACAAAAAATAAAATATTCTTTACAGACGCTACTCAAAGCGGTGTCTTTGGTATTAAGTTATAATTAACCGAATATGCATCAATTAAATAAATTTTATTTAATATTAACAGTGGCGGTAATCATTGCCGGTTCGATTTTTACTTCTCAAATAATTAAAACACAAAAAATTACTGTCAAACCAACCGCTACTCCGATATTAAGTGAAGGCTATTATGATATCCAAATTGAAAACGATGATCAAATACTTGGAAACCCTGGTGCACCTCTCACTCTAGTACTGTTTAGTGATTTTTCATGTCCAGTTTGCAAACTTAAATATTACGAAATTAGTAAATTTGTAAAAGAACATCCTCAAGATGTAAGACTTTTTATAAAAGATATTCCTCGTAAAAATTTATTTTATAAAACCAACGATCTACCACACCGCAGCGCATACTGTGCCAGTAAACAAGGAAAATATTGGCAATACTTAGATATTTTGTATACTCAAAAAAATATTTCTAACGAATCTGATCTTACTAAAATTGCTGACGGATTAAAAATAAATACTGTAAATTGGTGGCAATGCATAAATTCTGATACAGCCAAACAAAAGATCGCTGGAGCCACTGCTTTGGCAGCATCTTTGGGCGTAGAACAAGTTCCAGTTATTTATGTAAATAATAAAAAAATAAATTTGGAGAACGAAATTAATATAACGGAACTACTTAGTAAGTTTATCGTAAAATAATATGTTGGAAAAGAAAAAGAAATTATTATTTTTCATAATATTTTTAAATATTATTTTTTTTCCAATCTTAGCGTCAGCCAAAAGCCAAATTGGAGACACATGCGAACAGTGGGCTACAAATGATGATTGTGAAAAAGGCGGAGCAAATTTTGATTGTCAGGAAAGCACCCTACCACAAATAGTGGGAAAGCCACAATATTTTTGTACCTGTTATAATGATAACACGTGCACAGATCAGTATGGCGGTGCTGCAGATGGCGGAGAATGGAAATGTAATTCTGGAAACAGCAATTCAAACGGATTAAGTTTTTGTAAAAGCACGAAAGGACTAGTTAAAAAGGTATCTGTAGCCACCCCATCACCAAAAACTTGTAAAGTAAATAAAGACTGCCCTTCACTTCAATATTGTTTAAACAATACTTGTTACACAGAAAACGAACTTACCGCTGGCGGAATGTGTAAATCTGATTCAGATTGTGTAAATGGATCTAATAAAGGTGTATGTATAATAACTAACGCAAATGAAATTGGAAATTTAACACAATATTGTTTCTACACTTCTGTTACTGAATCAATTACTTGTGGTAGTGGCCAATGTACAAAAAGTGAAAAAGTTTGTGCTAATGGAAACGACTGCTCTGGGTTTGGTGGGGCTGGAGTTTGTAAAGATAATTTTTGCTGGTTAGATGAAGTTTCAATGAAAAAATACAAGGAAGGACCTTCGTTGTTTGGTGTACAATCAGAACTGCAAATCAAAAAACCAGTTTTGGAAATTAATATTCCTCAGTTAAAATTTAGTGACATCGAAAATACTGTCGACGACCAAGGCTATATTCATCTGCCATATATCGGTGAATACATGTCGGCAATTTACAAAGTGGCCATGGTAGCGATTAGTATTATTGGGGTGATAATGA
>CAZXEV010000025.1:2485-13462 GCA_964639735.1 uncultured Gammaproteobacteria bacterium | reverse complement strand
ACTGTCTAGTATTTTCTTCTATTTCCTTTAAGCCATGCATAGCATAAGAAACAAACTTGATATCCATATCAGCTTTGTTTTTCAAAAGATTCCAAGCTGGCAAATAAGCTTTTTCCATTTGTAAACCAAACGGACAATAAGACATTACGAATAATTCTACTTTTGGACGATCTGATTTGGTAACTGAAACTGGAGCAGATGGTTGTTGGTCATCACCTTGGTTGATGGCAGCAACTGGCGCTGCATCATCAGAGCCGTCAGTATTTAAATTTCCCTTAAAGTACAAACCGAGCATTACTAAAAAACCAATTGTACAAATAACCAATACACCGGAGACCAATCCGACAATCAAAGCACTCTTTGAGTCTAGGCTAGCAAAAAAAGATTTCTTTTGTTCCATATAAAAATAAATTAGGAGTTAATTAGTATTAGTTAAACATTAGACTATTATAGACTATAACCAAATCCTGGGCAATACTACCGTTGTGAATATCCTCACCTTCTCTAGGAAGCCCTAACACAGCCACTTTTTCCTCATCGTTCAACATCTTTATACCGATTTTTGAAAGACCATATCGATCGGCGAAAAACGCTACATGGTTGGCTTTTTTAAATATTTTAGGTAGATAATAATAATTGTAAAATTTGATAAACAAACTAAAAAAATCTGAGCTTACAAAATCATGGTGATAGGTTACCACCAAAAACTTTTCAGGGTGTTTTTGTATCCACTCCAAAATCTTATTCGCTGAACCAAAAAAAGGACCATGCAAATTTATAATATCATAATAATCCCACGCTTCAATGTTTTTATCAATTGTTTCTTGTCCGACATATGTTCTTGACGGCGCGGTTTTTTTTACTTGAGAAATTTCTTTTTTAGATGTCCCGCCATAATCTATAGTAACAGCGTCTACATGTATACCAAGATCAACTTCAGCCTCTAAAATTTTAAAGGCTTCAGAGTGAATATCTTCAAAATATTCAAAGGCATTAGGAATGACGTGTAGTACCCTCATATTTTTTTGATTGATCAAGAGTATCACGTCTAACCAATTTGGTAATTTGACGTTCTATTTTTTCTAAATACACAAAAATCTTGAACACCAAAAAAAACAATAGTGTAATAGCCAAATATATCACCGCATCAACACCTCTTCCCACTCCCAATGTTTTTGCGAGTATCGATGTAGAATTTGGATTCACGACCACCACTGCTGACATTACCCAAAACATTGTCCAAGCCAAAGTTTCTTTACCACTTAATTCACCAGAACGAAAACGACTACTCACCTTGAGCAAGGCAAATAGAAAAAATATTACCAACACTATTTGAATTATCATCATATTATTTATTTATTTTAGCTATCAACAAATCCCATAAAATTTTTAAACCACCAGATATTCCTTGCCCGTGTTCAAAATAATAAACTTCTACCGGGAGTTCGTCGTATTTGAGATCATGTTCATAAACCAAACGAGGTATTTCTGAATTATGAGCCATTCGATCTTGGGTGATATTTATTTTTTCCAAAGCCTTTTTGTTCATTATTCTAAAACCATTGTGCACATCAGATAATCTTAGTTTGGTTATCCTATTATTGAGAAGTCGGCTAATTGGAAGAATAAAATATTTTTTAAAAAAAGGAATCTTTGATCTACTATCCAAAAAACGAGAACCGAAAATTATGTCTAAATTTTTGTCGGTCATTTTTTTAATTCCAATATTTATATCACGAACATTGAATTGTCCATCGGCGTCAAAATGCACCACCCACTCAGCACCGTTTTGTCTAGCATATTCATTACCAGTCTGTAATGCCGCCCCTTGGCCTCGATTAATATTATGACTCAAGACCATTGCGCCGGATTCCATCGCTACTTGTACCGTGTTATCAAGCGAGCCGTCGTCAACCACAACAATATTATCAAAACCATGTTCAAAAAGGTCGCGAATTACGCGACCAATTTTTTGTTCTTCATTATATGCCGGCAAAACCACAAATATCATATGCTGTCCGAAGTGAATTATTTACTGTGGAATAGCAACGCTTCTTTATTGGCCACGGTGTAATCAACCGCTTTCTGCAAACCATCCTCCAAACGAACCAACGGCATCCACCCCAACATTTCTTTGGCATAAGTTAGATCAGGCTGACCTTTTTTGGTTAAGAAAACTAACGGTTTTTCAAAAACTACTTTGGAAGTAGAGCCAGTTAATTCAATAATTTTTTTAGCTACTTCAAAATAACTTACCACCTGATCCCCACCTAAGTTTACAATTTTTACTTCCGGAGCAGCGGCCATTAATCGCACAAAACCATCCACCATATCGGTTACGTAAAGCAAAGAAGTGGACATGTTTTCATCACCATAAATAACCAAATCTTTTCCTTCTAATGCATTGATAATAAAATCAGGAATCAATTGACCTTCAAATAATTTCATGCGCGGTCCGTAGGCAGTAAAGGCGCGAGCAATTTTGGCATCTACACCATAAAATTGGCGATACGTCTCAATACAAGTTTCGGCAAATCTTTTTCCTTCGTCATAACAAGCACGTGGCGTCAAATGATTTACTACACCTTGGTAAGTTTCTACAAATTTATTATCATCTTTTGGATCCCCGTACACAACCGAACTCGAGGCAAAAACATATTTAGCACGATATTTAACAGCCAGATCCAAAGTGTTAATCATAGCCGAAGAATTCGAAAGCAATGATTTCATTTTTAATTTTTCAAAATCCTTTGGACTGGTTGGACAAGCCAGATGATAAATTTCTTGAATACCCTGAAACTTTACTTTGAATTTGTCCAACTCATCAAATTTACTCAAATCAATTGGATTATCAACGTCATAATTAATAAATTCAAAATCAGGATATTGTAAAAGATGTTCGATGTTTTTTGGTGACGAATTGGAAAAGTCATCTACGCAAATCACATTTGCTTCTCTCAACAATCGTTCACACAAATGCGAACCAAGAAAACCAGCTCCACCAGTTACCAATATGTTTTTTTTCTCAAATACAGGATTTTCCATAAGGAAAAATATTAATTTTTAGCGCTTATATTATAGCATTTAACCAAAATAATGGCAACCGCAAAATCAGGTCTTAATCTAACCAATTGTATTTTTTAGAGGTGATTTTATTGGTAGTTTTTTTGCCTTTTTTAATTACTTTTTCAGCAAAATCAATCTGAATTTTCCTTTGACCGTCTTCACTAATGACTTTCACACTAGTTGGGATTTTTTTGGATGAATAATCTGAAACCGGCACCGCCTTTTCCTGCCACTTACGACCCTGATCAGTAAAAAATTGAACATAATAATATTTACCCCTCTTGGTAAGAACATACACTTCGTCCGCTTTGTTGTTTAGAGATCTTGTAGCTGCCAAAGTCAAAACTGGAGCATCGCCAGTCGACGCAAAAAAGTAATTAGTATCATCACGCTTGGTAAACATGATATTGTCTTTAAAATAATATTTTTCTTTTGGTAGAGAATACGAAATTGGGGAACCGATATCGGCTAATTTTGCAGCCATCCCAACGTTTAAACGTCCAAATCCAATATCGTTTGGATAATCCAAATTTTTATCTTGAATATCATCGCTACTTTTAAGCAGATTGTTAATTATTTCCTTGGCTGACCAATCTGGACGAATCGATTTTATCAAAGCTGCCGCACCAGCAACCAATGGAACTGAAAACGATGTCCCCTGCCACGGTCCACCAAATTCATCCATATAACCATAAACTGGTGCATACCTTTGTGCACTAAAAATATTTTGGCCAGGAGCAACCAGATCAACACAGCTACCAAAATTAGCAAACCTGCTCAATCGATCATTTTCATCAACTGAAGAGACTCCTATAATCCAGTTTTCTGCTGAGTCAGCATCCATACATACAGGATAATGACGAGTAGTATTTAAATTTCCATTTCCAGAAATTTGATCGTTTCCAGCGGCCGCGACAATTACGATCCCTTTTTCGTATGCTTCACGTAAAATTTCTTTTAAATAACTGTCACCATTTGTTCCTACAACACTCAAACTAATAACATCGGCCCCATTGTTTATTGCGTATTGTACCGCGTTGGACACTTGTGCATAAGAACCACTACCATCATTGGCGATTCCTCGAAGTGGCATTATTTTTACAGTCCAATTTATACCAGAACCACCTTTTATATTATTTCCACTAGCACCAATCAAACCGGCGATAGCTGTACCGTGAATAATCGCATCAGTACTAGCCGCGCTATCGAGCACACTTGTACGAATATCATTGTTGTCTTCAACAAAATTCCAACCATTAACATCGTCGATATAACCATTACCATCATCATCGTAACCATTATCTACAATCTCATAAGGATTTTTCCAGATGTTGTTTTTCAGGTCATCATGCCAAATATCAGCACCGGTATCAATAATTGCCACTGTCACCTGTTTTGAACCAATCGAATAATCCCAAGCCGTTTCCGCATTTATTTGTCTCCACATTTTTTGCTGTTTTAAATAATCTGGATCGTTTGGTATTTTGGCTTCAGCTATTGTAGAAAACAAAAAAATACCCAAAAGTGCAACCAGGGTTGATTTTTTAGCCAAATTATAATACAATTGAAACATAAAAGACTAAATATAGTATACACTAATAAATATTATAGTTCCATGCTACGCCTTAAACAACTCACAATTTTAATTGGCGATCTAATTGCGTTATATATTGGTTTGTATACAGCAGTATTTTTGAGATATCTGAAACTACCCGACACTACTACTATTTCCGACTTAATCGGTCCTTTTAGTTTGTTGTTTTTTGTTGCAGTCATTATTGCGTTTATTACCGGTATTTATGATTTGGGTCGTGCCAAAAATAACTTTGCTTTATTTCAGAAAATTTTTATTACTGCTGGTGTCTGGACGATGATTGGTGTTTTGTTTTTTTACGCAATACCAAACACCAACATCAACCCAAAAACAATTTTACTACTAACAATGCTGTGTGGATTCGGCTTACTTTCATTTTGGCGTTTCATATACAATCGCTTCGTAGCTGTAAATATTTTAAAAACAAAAGTAGTTTTTGTTGGTTTTTCTAAAGAGTCTCAAAAAATCGCTGACACCATTACTCGCTCACCACAGATTGGATATGAAATAGTCGGTGTTATAAGCAAAGACAGTTGTCCACCAAACATTGACTGTGTTCAAAATTTATCTGAACTTAAAAACGCTCCAGATTTGATTGTGCTTGATTTTAATTATCAAAAAAACGAAAATATCGCGAAAGAACTATATCAAAAAATATTTCAACAAATTAGTATTATCGATCTGGCTGATTTCTATGAAATAATTTATCGCCGTTTACCTCCATTCACGTTTTCAGAGAATTGGTTTTTGACAAAATTTCAAGAACAATCAAAAAAAATCTATGATCGCTTTAGATTGTTAACTGATTTTGTTGCCGCTTCTTTGATGGCAATATTTTTTGTGACCACTTTTCCGTTTATAGCGTTAGCCATAAAATTAAATTCTAAAGGACCAGTTCTATTTAAACAAGTTCGTATAGGTCGTGGCGGTCAAACTTTTTTTATATACAAATACCGTACGATGAAAGCTTTGAATAATGACGGCAGTGCCGAAGTTGGCGGACCTCAATATGCTTCTGAAAAAGACAACCGCATTACATTTGTAGGGAAATTATTGCGCGCTACACGTTTAGATGAAGTTCCTCAGTTTATAAATATTTTTAAAAACGAAATGGGGTTAATTGGCCCACGTCCAGAACGCCCAGAATTTGTCGATCAACTTACTAAGCTTATGCCGTTTTACTCGCTACGTCATTTGGTAAAACCTGGTTTAACAGGTTTGGCCCAGTTACAGCGCGGATATTATGGAACGCTCGATGAGAATCTTGGCAAGCTTGAATACGATTTATATTATATAAAAAATCGCGGACCACTACTCGATATCGCGATTGTTTTAAAAACTGTTAGTGTGGTGCTTGGAATGATAGGACGATAAAATATAACAAAAAATCCCGCTTTAAAGCGGGATTTTTTTATAATTCAATTAGTGTTTGTTCGCCAACGATCAAGCGATGAAAACCGTCGTTATTTTTTTTCTTTATCTGCACATTTCCACCAACAATACTGTCTTTGATTTTGAGATCACAAGATAAATGACAATTGGACAAAATGATTGAATTGGAAATCTCTACTCCCTCAATAATACTACCACTGCCAACAGTAACATTTGGTGAAATAATACAATTTTTTAAAGTACAATTTTCTCCGATAATTACTGGGCCTTCAATCTGAACATCAGAATCAATAGTAGAACCTACACCAATTTTTACTTTACCATTTATCTTCGCCCCACTTTCAACTTTTCCTAAATTTTTAAATTCACCATCTGGAGCCTCTTCTAACAATAATTTATTAGCCAAAACTAAATCCGTTGGCGCACCAGTATCCTTCCACCATCCAGTAATTTCTTTATGACCAACTTTAAAGTTATTTCTTAATAGATGAGAGTTAATACTAGAAATTTCATATTCACCACGCGGACTTTTTTCTATTTTATCAAAAATATCAAAAAACACTCCTGGTCCATACAAATATATTCCTGTCTGTGCAAAATTATTTGGTGGGTTAATTGGTTTTTCGACCACATCTACAAGTTTGCCTTGTTCATCAAAAATTGGCACGCCAAATCGCTGTGGGTCAACAACTTGTGAAAACGCAAACATGGCATCATAATTATTATCTGAAAATTCATCAAACAGTGTTTTTAAACTTCCTAATAAGATATTGTCAGATAAATAAAACATAAAAGGATCATCACCGATGAATTTTTTTGCTTCATTTACCACGTGCGCAATCCCTTGAGGCCCGCCAGTTTGTTCAAAAAATTTAATTTTAATTCCCCAATGACCACCATCACCAATATGTTTTTGCAAATCTGTTTCCCCAGGATTTGTGTTCATAAAAATAACTTCGACCCCCTCTTCTACAGCTTTTTGAAAAGCATGAAAAATCATTGGTTTGTTTGCCAAAGGGATCAGATGATTGTTAAAAGTAGAATTAACCGGGCGTAATCTAGTCGCTCGGCCACCACCGGTTAAAATCGCTTTTTTAATCTTTTGCATAATATATGAAAACTACCACAATATAATACTTTTGACAACTTTCCAATACAAATCCATCATTGGATTGGCGATATTATCTAATATCGGATTTTTTATACTCGAATCATTAAATTCAACTTTTCCAACGAAAGTTTTTATCATTTCCTTGTCTGAAATTTTTCGGATACTTTGAATATAAGTACGTTTTTTTAGCCACAATTTCCAACTGGACAATTTCAACCAGTATGCATAGGCTCGAATTTTTTCTTTTATCCAACCTTGTTTGGCAGCAAACAACAATAAACCAGCTTCAAGAATTAATCCCATTGGTAAAAACACCAATAATGTTGGCCATTTGAAAAACATTAACATCACACCAAATCGATTGCGTTCAATATAATAAAATTTAACTTGATTACGTCCAAATGAATATTTATGATAAAACAATGAATCAGAAGCAACCATTATTTTGTAACCTGCAATTTTGAGACGAAAACTATATTCGATATCTTCGTGGTACATGAAGAAATCATGATCCCACAATCCATATTGACGCAACAGGTCTGACCTCATCAAAACGGCCGCTCCACTTGAATATGAAGTTTCGTAAACTTTTTCCAATTTTATATCCGCTTTTTTAACGCGTAAATTATTACAAAAACCAAGACCTAGATAATGAAATGAATTTCCAGAACTATTGAGTAAATCCGCTTCTGGATATAACATCAGCAGAGATTGTACCGCTCCTATTGTTTTATCTGATTCCATCACTTCGACCAGGGGTTCCAAGAAATTAGCCGCCACAAAACCGTCGTTATTGTGAAAATAGACATAATCAAAACCGTTATCGAGCGCCCACTGAATACCAACATTATTTCCACCTGAAAAACCAAGGTTACTATTTTGAGGCAAAAGAGTAATGTGTGGTAATTCATTTCCAGACATCGACATTATATTTTCTTCGAGATATCGAATGGATAACCCAAATTCTGGATGCGGATTGTCCACCACCACAAACTCAACTCTATCTTTTGGATAAGTCATTTTTTTCAAAGCTGAAACCACGTCATCGATATATGGTTCACAATGATACGAAAGATAGACGATAGCGACTTTTGGAAAAGTATTCATATTTTAAACAGAATAATATTTATTATTTCCTTTCCATTTCCAAATATATCTTAGCCAGCTTGCAAAATGAATGCGAGCCAATTTATTTTTGAAAAATGCTTTAAAAATTCCTGGTACTTTGGCACTATCACGCGCATGCGCGTGAAAAATTTTTACATCGGCCAAATAGTATACTGGCCAACCAGCTTCCCACATGCGTCGACACCAATCTGAATCTTCCATATACATGAAAAATCTATCATCAAAAAAACCAACTTTATCCGTAGCTTCTTTTCGTACTATCATAGCCGATCCCATTATCCAATCTACTGGTCGAGTTTCATTATGGTCAAAATCTTTCATTAACAATCTGTCAGAGTATTTTTTCACCCAAGCGTATTTTTTATCAAAATTAATTTGCTTAAACGGTTTGATCGCAATAGATGGAAAATCAAATCGATAACAAGAGTATTGCAGCGATCCATCCAAATTTAAAATTTTGGGACCAATCATGCCAATTTTTGGATGTTCATCCATATACTTAACCATCCGCTCTATCGCGTGAGAATTTTCAGGTACAATCGTATCCGGATTTAATGTCATATAATACCTAGCCTCAGTCTGGGCAAAAGCCATATTCAAACCACGACCAAAACCAACATTATCACCACAACTAAAATATTCAATGCTTGGAAATTTTTCAGCTATTGCTTCTTTAACACCATCCTTATTCAGAGAGTTATCAGCAACAACAATTTTAATATCGTATGGACAACCGGCAATATCTTTCAAAACTGAATCAAGCGCACGCAAAATGTCGTCTTTTGATAAATAATTTAGAAATACTAGATTTACATCTTTCATATTGTTATTTCCACCATTTTCTTAAATCCTTCCAACTAATTTTTTTTATTTTATTTATTTGTTTTCTTTTAATATACAATTCACTCCTATCTTGCCACGCTTCTTTCAAACCTTTTACGACATCTCGTTCAAATATAATAAGATAAACAAACTTCTTTAATTCATACCATAAAATCCATGGCGAATCAAGGAGGACGTTCTGCCAATATTCATTTTTAAAAAGAGTTTGTAAATGATTTTTGTAACTATGATATCGCACCCAAGAAGACTGATTCTTTCGATTTACCATCGCTGCGTCGTCACTCATCTCTCGAGGACCAGCGCCAGCACGGTCGTGATAGGCCACTGTACTCAAAAGAACAAACGATCTATATCCAGCCTCCTGCAAACGGTAAGACAAATCCACATCCTCTTTATATGAGTGATAACTACCGTCCAAAAATTCGCCATTACCAAATAATACAGATTTGATAGCACTACGACGATACGTCGGGAAAGCACCAGACACACCAAACACTTCTAAAATGTCATTTTTTAAAGTATGTTTTATATTTGACCAATCTTGTTGCGTATACTGTTCAACCACACGACGGTTGCGAAATATTTTCAAACCAAGCGCATCAATCTGATCACTAAAACTTTTTTCCAAACCTTCTGGCACGATTGTATTAAAATTCCATTTCATCAATCTTGGTGACACTGCCACTACTTCCTGATTTTCATCCAAAAATTTCACCATCTTTTCCAAACAGTCAGACTGTAAATACATGTCATGATTTAATAACAAAAAATATTCACCATTAGTATCTGCAAAAGCCTGATTGTGAGCAGGTGCAAAACCTAGATTTTCGTTGTTTTGAATTATTTTGTATTCTACTGGAAAATTTTCCAATTCTTTTTTAATTAATTCAACTGTGTTGTCTGAAGACGCATTGTCTACAATATACAAAAACCAGTCCTGGTAAGTTTGCTTACGAAGAGATTCGAATAAGTACGGAATATATTTAGCGCTATTCCAAGAGACAAGATGTACCGAAAGTTTAGACATAATCATTTATTCAATTTGTCATTCACCCAAGCCATCGCAATACCCACCGGTCGAAATGCAGCAATCCATATCCATTTGTACCATGGCTCCCATTTTTGAAAATATTGTAGCATACTTTTGGTGAAATTTTTCTGTTTCCAGAGAGTGGTTCTTTGTTTAAAACTTTGACCAATATAATCTACGCACGAAATTACCGGGGTGTGCATCACTTTATATCCCAGTTTTTTTACCTCACGACAAATGTCCACATCCTCAAACCAAATGAAATAACGAGAATCAAAAGCAAAACCAAGCTTTTCAAAAACATCACGACGCATAATCATAAATGAACCGCGCACTGAATCCACCTCTTGCTCTTTATCAGCATCAAATTCCGCAAACATGTAATGATTTAAAATCGAAGGAAATAGATGGGGTATTTTTAAAATAATCGCGAGCTGGTCTATTACGCCTGGAAATCGACGTGGCTCTGCGTCCGCATTTAAAATTCCATTTTCATCCACCAGTCGACAACTAGCCAAGCCGACATCAGTATGACTTTTCATCCAATCCACTATTTTGTCTAGACTCCCCGCCTCTACTCGCATATCAGGATTCAAAAATAACAAAAATTCACCAGTGCTTATTTTTGCAGCCTTATTATTTGGCGAAGCAAATCCGAAATTTTTTTCATTTTTAATTATTTTCACGTGCGGAAATTTTTGCGACACCAACTCAACCGTACCATCAGACGAACCATTGTCTACCACAATTTCTTCAAACGAAATATCGCGACAGCCATTTTTAACGGATTCAATTTGTTCCCCAATAAGTTTG
>CAZXEV010000025.1:0-2446 GCA_964639735.1 uncultured Gammaproteobacteria bacterium | reverse complement strand
ACAAATTCATAGCGCTTATTTTTTGAGCTGTTCTTTAAAGAAATCAACAAACGGAATCGCCGTTGGGTCTATTCCCTGTAACAGGGCACCATAGTAACTAACATAACTACCAAACACCAAAACTTCACAGGCTTGCAGCAACTTATCTTTTTCTTGAGTAATATAAGAAAAATATTTAATCTCATTTTTGTCCAAAACTTTTTTAGTAATTTCAAAACGTTTTTGGATTCGTACATCATACAAAGACGACTCGAGCAAGACAAAACTTAAATTATTTTTATTACTTTCAGGATAAAACATTCCCTCCATGAGATGGTGATTCAATTCAGGGATCAAAAAATAACCAGCGAATCGTTTGGCGTTTTCATTGGTTTGATTGGCGGCCGCATGGGCGTTGCCGGCTAGATGTTCGGCTGCTGTGTACCACACACTTTTTCCAAATAAATTTTTAGCCATTTCTTTGGCCAAATTTTTATCAATATTGGAAGTGCCAAATTCAGTATCGTATTTTTTCAGAACCAAAATAATGTTTTTTAAATCTTTTGGTGTCAATTTGATTAACCCAGCTTTAGTGAATAAAACTAATTGCCCCACAATAGAATATCCAAGACCCATGCGTGGCGAACCGCAAGGATTATTATTTGTAGAAAAAATCAAACCAGGAATTTTCATAGCCAGAGAAACTTTTGACAAATCACCACCTGATGTAATAATCACCAATTTGGCTTTTCTTTTCATCGCTTCTTTCATGGCGAAAACTGGTTCTTCGGTAGTACCAGAATAACTAGACACCACTACTAAACTATTTTTATCTACGTATTCCGGAACGTGATATCCATTTACAATTTCAAGCGGCCCTTTTAATTTATTAAAAAATACAGATTTCAAAATATGGGCACCTAAAGTCGAACCACCCATTCCAAGTACCACAATATTTTTTACTTTTTTATAATTAGCTGGAATTTTTAATTTTTTTGAACATTCCAAAACCTCTTCAACTTGAGCAGATAATAATTCCAAACTCCCAAGCATACTCTTGGAATCAAGTTTTTTAATTTCATCTATATCGTTCAAAATATTATTCATATAATATAATTAAGTATTATAGGTCGTTTTATTGTCTTTGAGCGGGTTATGAGCCCAAGGCTCATCCTTTCAGCCTCGCGGCTGAAAAAAGCGAAAAAATAATAAAACTACCGTAAAAAATTACTGCAAATATTCATTTAACGCCTCTTTCCAATTTCTCTGCACAGGCAATTTCGTATTAATTAATTCAGAATACATTGGTCTCTTGGCAGGTCGCGGAAATTTACATCCGGACACCGGCGCAATCTCAATATTTATTTTTTTAATTTTAAAAATTTCTTTTGCCCACCCATACCAACTACACACCCCACTATTACTACCATGATAAATTCCAAATGGTCTTTCGGATTCTACAATTTCACGGGTGAGTCTTGCTAAATCTGGTGCATAAGTAATACAACCGATTTCTTCATCTACCAAATCTAAATGTGTTTTTCCACCCTCAGTTGCGAGCCAAACCATCGTATCGACAAAACTTTTCTTCGCCCCTTCACTCGCCGCTGGTTTACCAAATAATTTTGACAATCTAATTATGTAAAATTTTCCACCAATATCTAAAATACTTTTTTCGGCTTTCGCTTTGGTTTGTCCGTATTTATTTATTGGATCAGTCTGGTCTTCTTCGCTATAACCTTTTTCACTATCACCTTTAAAAACGTAATCCGAAGAATAATGAACAAAAACAGACTGCAATTCTTTACAAATACCCGCTAAATTTTCTACCGCTTCACTGTTAATTTTTTTTGCCAATTCAAAAACCTTTTCGTCTTCTTCGATTTTATCTACCGCATTGTGAGCGACAGCGCTTATAACAATATCTGGATGTAAATCTGAAATTTTTGTAGCAGTAATAATGTAATCGGTAATATCCAATTCGTCTTTGTCCCATGCAACTACTTCGTAGTTGTTATTAGAAAATTCTCGAACTAATTCTTGTCCGAGCATTCCTTTGGCGCCGAGTATTAAAACTTTTGACATACTATAAACTAGTAACTGTTTTTTTATATTCTTCGTAATCAGTAATATAACCACTTCTATCTGGACTATAATTAGTTGAAGACAGTGCCAATAAAACACAATCTGGCGAAGCGTCTTTGAAGCCATGCCAAACATAACTGTCCACAGAGATTGCGTCTTCAGGTCCTCGCATCAGCAAATCTTCCAATCCATTTCCGCGATCAATAATTGCCGTAACAAAACCACGCTGACAAATAAATAATTCTTTTTCAACTTTGTGACAATGTTGTCCGGTTGGTTTGGTAAAATCAGTAATAAAATAAATGCGCTTCACATCCCAGTTTATAAAATCTTTTAAATATATTGGAGTCAAAGCAACAACGGTATTGGTAAAGGATTTGAA
>CAZXEV010000024.1:12805-13623 GCA_964639735.1 uncultured Gammaproteobacteria bacterium | reverse complement strand
GGACTTTGGAAATTTGAACAACCAAAAACAAAAGTATTCGCAAGTTTCTTGAAAACTTTACCAGCTAAACTTAAAACCTTCTTGGTTTTGACCGCTGATAAAAACGCTGAAGTGATGCGCATGACTGAAAACTTGAAAACTGTACAGACCTTACGCGCACAAGATAGTAACGTATTGGATTTACTTTCCAAAGGTGTGATCTTAACTTCCAAAGATGGAATTAAGAAAATGGAAGAAGTTTTTGGAAAATAATTTAATCATTTTAGAGTTTAAATAATATGGGATTACTTGATCGCTGGTCAAAAAAGAATGAGACTGAACGTTTGGCAAAAAAATCCGAACCAAAGTCTGAAACAAAAACCGAAGCTAAACCAGCTGAGGTGAAGGAAGCTAAAAAAACTACTACTAAAAAAGTAGAAGCAACTGCAAAAAAAGCGGGAGTTAAAAAAGCTGCTGCCAAAAAAGTTGTTGCCCATGCTGATCACGAAGATCATGAAGGTCATGATCATTCTGCTCACGAAGCTCCAAAAAAACTTAAAAAAATTATCAACAATATCTTGGTTCGCGCTTTGGTTACTGAAAAGTCTGCTGTCAAACAAAGTGAAAACAAATATAGTTTCATCGTGGTAAAAAATGCTAACAAAGCTGTTATCAAAAAAGCCATCGAAGCTGTTTACAATGTTAAACCAGTTAGTGTGAATGTAATCAATGTCCAAGGCAAAGCAATGCGCTTTGGCAGTCATTCAGGTAAAAGAAGTGATTTCAAAAAAGCGATTGTTACTTTAGCTAAAGGAGAGACCATTACTATTTACGAAGGT
>CAZXEV010000024.1:0-12795 GCA_964639735.1 uncultured Gammaproteobacteria bacterium | reverse complement strand
CCAAAAGGCAAAACAATCGTAATTCATGAAGGCGTTTAATTACCGAATATATTTTAAATTATTATGCCGATTAAAGTTTACAAGCCAACTACCCCAGGTCGCAGAAAATCCAGTGTGGATGCTTTTGCTGACATCACAAAATTTGAACCAGAGAAATCTTTGGTTAGAATTTTGAAAAAGAATTCTGGTCGCAATAACCAGGGTAAATTAACCGTTCGTCACCAAGGCGGCGGTGTTAAGCGTTTTTATCGTTTGGTAGATTTCAAACAAAAAAAGTTTGATGTTCCAGGTACTGTGATTGCTATCGAATACGATCCAAACCGTGGTCCTCGTGTTGCTCTTATCGAATATCCAGACAAAACTCGCGCCTATATTTTATGTCCTCAAGATTTAAAAGTTGGCGACGCTGTAATGTCTTCTGAAAAAGCAATCGAAGCCAAAGCTGCCAACCGCATGAAATTGGAAAATATTCCAGTTGGTTTGTTTGTTTACTGTATTGAAATGACTCCAGGAAAAGGTGGTCAGCTAGTACGTGGTGCTGGTTTGTCTGCTCAGTTTACTGGTATTGAAGGTGAATACGCTCAATTACGTCTACCTTCTGGTGAAACTCGCATGGTTCCAAAAACTTGTTTCGCTAGTGTAGGTATGGTTGGTAATGCTGACTATCGCTTGATCCGTTGGGGTAAAGCTGGTCGTATGAGATTACGTGGTATCCGTCCTCGTGTTAAAGGTAAGAACATGAATCCGGTAGACCATCCACACGGTGGTGGTGAGGGTCACTCTCCAATCGGTCAGAAACGTGGTCCACGCACTATCTATGGTAAAGCTGCTCGCGGTGTGAAGACTCGTAAGCCACAGAAATGGAGCAACAAGTTTATCATCAGTTCACGCAGAAAGAAATCTAACTAATAAAAACTATGACTAGAAGTTTAAAAAAGGGTCTTTACGTTGATCCACGCATCATCAAAAAAGTAGACAAAGTAAAAGAGAGTGGTAAAAAAACTCCTATCAAAACTTGGTCTCGTGCTTGCGTGATCTCACCTGAAATGGTGGGTGTAACCTTCTTGGTACATAATGGTAAAGATTTTATCAGTGTGTACGTGGATGAAAATATGGTTGGTCATCGTTTAGGAGAATTTTCTCCAACCAAGAAATTCATTCGTCATGGTGGTAAGATGGCTAAAGAACAAGAATCTGCTGCAACTGCTGCCGCTGCTCCAAAAGCTGCTGCTGCAAAACCAGCCGCTCCAAAAAAATAATCAAAAGATTTTAAAAAATTTTATATGAATCAGGCAGTAACTGCAAAATTAAGCTATTTGAGAATGAGCCCACGCAAGGCCCGTTTGGTTGTTGACATGATCCGCGGTCGCAGAGTAGCCAAAGCTTTGGAAATCTTAACATTATCCAAAAAGTCAGCTGCTAGACCAATCATGAAACTTTTGAACTCCGCTATTGCTAATGCTCAGCACAATTTTAAGCTTGGAACAGAAAATTTGGCTGTGACTACTATTATGGTTGACGGTGGTCCAATGTTAAAACGTTGGATGCCAAAAGCTCATGGTCGTGCCACTCCAGTTCGTGAACGCACTTCACACATTAGTTTAATTCTTTCCGAGGTTGCAAAACCAGTTAAGAAGGTGAAAAAAACATCATAATATAATTTAATACTATGGGACACAAAGTTCATCCGAAAATTCATCGCACCCCATTCATATTTGCTTGGGATTCAAAATGGTATGCTAAAAAAGATCAGTATCCTAATGTTATTGAACAAGAAATTAAGATACGAGAATTTTTGGCAAAAAAATTGAAGGAGGCAGGTATTGATGCTATCAGTATTGAACGTACTCCTAAAGAAGTTTTGGTTACCATTTTGGCTGCTAAGCCGGGTGTGGTTATCGGAAGAAATGGTGAAGGCTTAGAAGTAATCCGTAAAGAAATCGAAAAAAATATTTTAGCTTTTAAAACAAAAGTAAAATTGAATATCCAAGCTGTAGCTCAACCAGCTTTGTCCGCTCAGATTGTTGGACAAAGTATGGCTTCTGAAATCGAACGTCGTATTCCTTTCCGTCGTGTTATGAAACAAGCGATGGAAAAAGTTATGACTGCAGGTGCTCAAGGTGTGAAATTTGCTTTAGCCGGACGTTTGAATGGCGTAGAAATTGCTCGTCGTGAAGTTATGGGTGCAGGAAAAATGTCCCTAATCACTTTGCGCAGTGATGTCGATTACGCTTTGGTAGAAGCCCTCACAATTTATGGAAAGATCGGTATCAAAGTATGGATCTATAAAGGTGAAGCTTTTGGCCGTCGTGACAAATTTGTCAAAAAAGAAGTGGAAAAAGAAAAAACTAAATAAGATTTTGAAATTGTATGTTGTTACCAAAAAAAGTTAAACATAGAAAATGGCAAAAAGGACGTGGTCGTTTTCGTGGTGTTGCTACTCGCAACAATTCCATTGCTTTTGGACAATTTGGTCTAAAGAGTACTACTCAAGGATGGATCACAAGTCGTCAAATTGAATCTGCTCGTCGTGTTTTGACTCGCTATGTCAGACGTGGTGGTAAGATCTGGATTCGTGTTTTCCCTGATCGTCCAGTTACAAAAAAAGGTACTGAAGTGCCTATGGGTGGTGGTAAAGGATCTCCGGATCATTATGTCGCCGTAATCAAACCAGGTACAATCTTATTTGAAATGGGTGGTATCACTCGTGAAACTGCAAAGATTGGTATGGATTTGGCTGGTTACAAATTAGGCGTACGTACTAAATTTATTGAAAAGGCATAATCTAAAGATTATATGGAAAAACAAGAAATTAAAAAAATTACTCGTGGGTTTGATGGTATCGTA
Organism: uncultured Gammaproteobacteria bacterium; assembly: GCA_964639735.1. Taxonomy (GTDB): domain Bacteria; phylum Patescibacteriota; class Patescibacteriia; order Magasanikbacterales; family GWA2-37-8; genus CAIOJG01. The sequence goes on along the minus strand of CAZXEV010000024.1, from coordinate 9,948 downwards.
ACTAGTGCAGCAATGAATAAAACCATTACTGTAAAAGTTGACAGTATCAAAAAACATACGAAATATCCAAAAAGTTTTACTGTTAGTCGCAAATATCATGTTCATGATGAAAAGCAAACAGCAAAAGTAGGTGACAAAGTGCACTTTATTGAATGTCGTCCACTATCAGCTACCAAACGCTGGAGACTGGTAGAAGTTTTAAAAGGTTAATCCGTTTTTTTATGATGCAACATCGTTCAATGTTAAAAGTAGCGGACAATACCGGCGCCAAAAAATTGCAATGTATTCGTGTTTTGGGCGGTTATAAAAAACGCTATGGCCAGATTGGTGATATTATTACTTGTGTAGTTAAAGAAGCTGCTCCTCACGGAATGGTGAAGAAAAGTGAAGTAGTGCACGTAGTAGTAGTTCGTCAATGTAAAGAAATCCGTCGTGCTGACGGTACTTATATTCGCTTTGATGAAAATGCTGGTGTAATCGTAGATCGCAAAAGTAAGGAGCCAAAAGGTACTCGTATCTTTGGACCTATCGCTCGCGAATTACGTTCTAAAGGTTTCCAAAAAATTATTTCTTTGGCGCCGGAAGTGCTCTAAATATAAAATATATATGAAGATTAAATCAAACGACAAAGTAAAAATTATTAAGGGCAAAGATCGCAACAAAGAAGGCAAAGTTATTCAAGTTTTTCCAATTGCCGGTAAAGTAGTGGTCGAAGGCTTAAACTTAATGAAAAAACATTTGCGTACTCGCAAAGCCGGAGAAAAAGGTCAAGTAATTGAACTTTCTGCTCCAGTACGTGTCGAAAATGTTTTACTCATTTGTCCAAAATGCAATCACACTACTCGCGTAGGTTTTAAATTAGATGGCAAAGATAAGAAACGCGTTTGCCGCAAATGTAAAGAGTTTATTGACTAATTGTATGACACCTAATTTATACCAAAAATATAAAGATACAGTAGTGCCAGCTTTGAAGGCTGAATTGAAATTGAAAAATACCATGCAGGTACCAAAAATTACTAAAGTAGTAGTTAATGCCGGTGTTGGTCGTTTTATCAAAGAAGCTGGTTATATTGATAATGTTGAAAAGACTTTGACAAAAATCACTGGTCAAAAACCAATTCGCACCAAAGCCAAAAAAGCTATTTCCAACTTCAAAATCAGACAAGGACAGGAAATTGGTGTAGTGGTTACTTTGCACGGAAAACGTATGTATCAGTTCTTGGAAAAACTAATTAACGTTAGTTTCCCACGTATCCGCGATTTCCGCGGTATCACTGATAAAGCTTTTGATCGCCAAGGAAATTACACTTTGGGGTTGAAAGAAAATACCGCTTTTCCTGAAGTAAAAACTGGTGAAATCGAAAAGATGCACGGTTTACAGATTATCATCAACACAACCGCCGTTGATCGTGTTGCCGGAAAAGCATTGTTAACTCACCTAGGTTTTCCTTTTATAAAATAATATATGGCAACAGAAGCACAAATTTCTAAATCAAATAAAAAACCAAAATACTCTACACGCATCGTACGTCGTTGCTGGAAATGCGGACGTAAACATGCCTTTATGCGTCACTTTGGTTTGTGCCGTATCTGCTTTCGAGAATTGGCCAACGCTGGTAAATTGCCAGGCGTACGAAAGTCAAGCTGGTAATTAACTTTATTTTATAACATTAAATAACAACTGTATTTATGATGACTGATCCAATCGCGGACATGCTCACTCGCATTCGTAATGCGTACAACGTGCGCAAACATGAAGCGACATTTCCATATTCCAAATTAAAGATGAAAATCTGTGAAATTTTGGTACGAGAAGGATATTTGGAAAAAGCTCAAGCTAACGAAGAAAAACATCCACAAATCGTGGTAACTTTAAAGTATTCTGGTCGTCAGGCTGCTTTAGAAAGTATTACAAGAATTAGTAAGCCAGGTTCACGTTTTTATGTGCAATCCGCAGATATTAAGAAAGTTCTTAATGGCTACGGTTTATCAGTTTTATCTACCTCCAAAGGTATTATGACTGGCAAAGAAGCTCGTGAAGCAAAATTAGGTGGCGAACTAATTTGTGAAGTCTATTAATCTGACAGAATTATTTTAACTAAAACATATGTCTCGTATTGGTAAAAAAGTTAGACAAATACCACAAGGCGTAACTGTGGAAATCAAAAGTGATGAATTGGTTGTAAAAGGACCAAAAGGTGAATTGCGCCAAAAATTACATCCACGCGTTACTGTTGCTACTGCTGATGGTAAAGTTACTGTTAGTGTGACAAACGAAGAGAACACCAAAGACAAAGCTTTATGGGGAACATTTTCTAGTATTATCGAAAATATGCTAGTTGGTGTGACTGCTGGTTTCAAAAAACAATTGGAAATCAACGGTGTAGGTTATAAGGCTTCCTTAAAAGGTGCAAATTTGGTGTTGGAAGTTGGTTTTTCTCATCCAGTAGAATTAAAACCGGTGGCCGGCATTAAATTTGAAGTAGAAAAAAATGTCATCACAGTAAGTGGTAGTGATAAACAGTTGGTTGGTGAAATGGCTGCACTGGTACGTAGTACTAAAAAAGTAGAACCTTATAAAGGCAAAGGCATCAAATATATTGATGAAGTCGTACGTCGCAAGGCTGGTAAGACTGCTGCTAAGGGAGCTGCATAATTTAGTTTAAAGAATATATAAAAATATGCGTAGATTGACTAAGAACAATAAAAATGGATTACGCCAAATTCGTCACGCTCGTGTACGCGCTCGTTTGAGTGGTACTGCAGCTAGACCACGTTTGTCTGTTTTCCGCAGTTTGAGAAATATTACTGCTCAATTGATCGATGATCAAGCTGGCAAGACTGTTGTTCAAGCTGGTGGTAAAGAAGTTGGCAAAGAAAAAGCTGAAGGTTATACTGGTAAAACTGCTACTGCTTATTTGGTAGGAAAGAAATTGGCTGAAAAAGCCAAAGCAGCTGGTATTGCTAAAGTAGTTTTTGATCGCGGTGGTTACCAATACCATGGACGCGTTGCAGCTTTAGCCGACGGTGCTCGTGCTGGTGGCTTGGAATTTTAATTTGTAATATTGAATTAAATTTATGCAAAAAAGTTTCAAGAAATCAGGAAGACAACAAGAAAAATCTGAATTCGATTCCAACATTTTAGATCTTGCTCGCGTTACTCGTGTTACCGAAGGTGGTAAGCATATGAGTTTCCGTGCTTTGGTTGTAGTTGGTGATCGTAAGGGTCGCGTAGGCTTTGGTGTAGAAAAAGGAAAAGACGTACAGATTGGTGTAGACAAAGCTACTCGCCAAGCAAAAAAGAATTTGATCAAAGTGCCAATCGTTAACGAAACTATTCCACACGCTGTTTACATGAAATTCAAAGCAGCTAAAGTGATGCTTAAACCAGCTCCAAAAGGTTCTGGTATTATCGCTGGCGGTGCGGTTCGTGTAGTATTGGATTTGGCAGGTGTACCAAACGTATCTTCAAAAATCGTTGGTAAAACAAAAAATAAAATCACAATCATTAAAGCTACTTTTGAAGCTTTGAAAGCTTTACACACTAATGCTCCAAGATTTAATGGCAGACCAGCAGCAAGTGTTGTAAAAACTTCTGAACCAAAAGCAGAAGCAAAGCATGAAGAAAAAGTTAGTGCTGCTAAGACTAACAAAACTAAGAAATAATTTTTTATTATGAAATTAGCCATCCATACTTTAAAGGCTTCTAAAGGTTCACGCCATACTGCCAAAAAACTTGGCCGTGGTAACGCCTCTGGTCATGGAAATTATTCCGGACATGGTGGTAAAGGACAAACTGCTCGTTCTGGTGGTAGTCGTGGTTTGAAATTGAAAGGTTTCAAACGCTTGATGCAATCTACACCAAAATTACGTGGTTTCACAAGTATTGCTACCAAACCAGCTGAAGTATTTTTGAGTGATTTAGAAAAACATTTTGCCGCTGGTGAAGTTGTTAATCTAGCATCTTTAAAAGAAAAAAATGTTTTACCTGCGTCAGTAAAAGCTGCTAAAGTAGTTTCTACTGGTGAATTGAAGAAAAAATTAACTGTTGAAGGCATCAAAGCAACTGCTGGTGCTAAAGCTGCAATCGAAAAAGCCGGAGGAGAAGTTAAATAACCCCTTCACTTTATGTTGGAAAAAATTGAACAAGTTTGGAAAATAAAAGATATTAGAAATAATATCTTATTTGTCATCGCCATGTTGGTGGTGTTTCGTTTAGCTTCACATATACCAGTTCCAGGCGTGAATGTAGCTAATTTGAAAAGTTATTTAGATGGTAACCAAATTTTGGGTCTATTAAACATCTTTTCTGGTGGTACAATGGAAAATTTTTCAGTAATCATGTTAGGTGTAGCCCCTTATATTACCGCTTCTATTATCTTCCAATTATTGGCCATGATCGTGCCAGCGTTAGAAGAAATAACAAAAGAGGGTGAATCTGGTCAGCAACGCATCAACATGTATACTCGCTATTTGACTGTACCTTTGGCCTTTTTGCAATCTTTTGGTATGATTCGTTTGTTGCAAAATTCTGCTCGTCCTATTCTATCTGATCTTACTAGTTTTAGAATGATTACAATCATGGCTACCATTACAGCTGGAACAATGTTTCTAGTTTGGCTTGGTGAATTGATTTCAGAAAAGAAAGTTGGCAACGGTATGTCACTTTTGATTTTTGCAGGTATCGTTTCTTCTTTACCAACCATATTGCGCAACGCTTTTTTAAATTATACATCAGCTGATCTTTATACATTTGTAATGATGGCCGGTGTAGCAATTTTAACAGTAGTTGGAGTAGTATTTATCAATGAAGGTCAACGTAATATTCCTGTAAATTATGCCAAACAAATGCGTGGAAATCACGTTTATGGTGGTTCATCCTCACATTTGCCAATTCGTGTAAATATGTCTGGTGTAATTCCAATCATCTTTGCTATTTCATTGGTATTGTTTCCACCAATGATCGCCCAGTTCTTCGTTCATGCTCGTAGTGCTTGGTTGTCTACATTAGCAGTAAAAACTATTGCTTTGTTCCAAAATCAAATTTTCTACGGAGTTGCATATTTCTTGCTAGTATTTTTCTTCACTTATTTCTATACCGCTGTTATTTTCCACCCTCAAAAAATTGCGGAAAATTTACAACGCCAAGGTGGTTTCATTCCTGGTATTCGTCCAGGCAAAGAAACTGAAAAATATTTGGGCATGACTGTGAATCGTATTAATTTGGTTGGTGCTACTTTCTTGGGCTTGATTGCTATTTTGCCATTATTGGTTCAAGGTGCTTCTGGTTCAACATCGTTTCAAATCGGTGGTACAAGTCTACTGATCGTAGTAGCTGTAGCTATTGAAGCAGCCAAACAAATTGAATCTCAATTGACAATGCACGAATACGATAGAATTTAAAAATATTTAAAAAATACAGGCCAAAAGCCTGTATTTTTTTATTCTACAATATAGTATATAATTGGTTGGTATGGATTTAGAAAAATCAGTATCCACACTCAATAGAGTGGGGGAGGCGATATTAAAAAAGCTGGATAAAATAGGTATTCATAGTATCGGTGATTTGTTGTATTATTTTCCATTTCGCTACGATGATTACAAAGGGGTAGTGAACATCAAAGATTTGCAAGAAGGTATAATGATTTCAGTAAAAGCGAAGGTAGAGTTGATTGCCAATCGTCGCAGTTTTAAAACTCACAAAATTATCACAGAGGCGCTAGTGTCGGATGAAAGTGGGAGTTTACGATTAGTCTGGTTCAACCAACCTTACGTAATAAAAAATATTAAACCGGGTGACATTTTTTTGTTTACAGGTTTGGTGAAAGCTGACATGCTTGGTCCTCAATTGATTGCACCAAGCTACGAACGTGTTTCTGTTTCACAAACTATTGCAACTGCGAAGTTGGTTCCAATATATTATCTTACTGCTGGGCTGTCTCAAAAATATCTTAGATCTTTGGTAAAGCAAGTTTTGGAAAATATAAAAAATATTCCAGATTTTTTACCTTCCGCAATTTTGGAAGACAATGATTTGTTACCATTAAATCTGGCTATACAAGGAGCTCACCTTCCGCAAGACGATGTTGATTTGGCAAATAGTCAAAAGAGATTAAAATTTGATGAACTATTTTTAATTCAGCTAAAATCTGAATTATCTAGACGAAGACGTTCGCAGCAACAGGCACCGGTGGTAGAATTTAAGGAAGATCATATAAAGGAATTTGTTTCAAAGTTACCCTTTACCTTGACCAAATCGCAAAAAATTTCTACCTGGGAAATCCTAAAGGACCTGGAAAAACACAGTCCAATGAATAGACTATTGTCCGGAGATGTTGGTTCTGGTAAAACTGTGGTAGCTGCGATTAGTATCTATTGTGCAGTGTTAAATGGTTTTCAGTCGATCATGATGGCCCCAACTGAAATATTATCCAAACAACATTTTGAAAGTGTCTCCAAATTATTGGGTAAAAAATTAAATGTGGCTCTGCTCACCAGATCTCAATTTTTTGGTTCGATTGACAATAAAATAATTGAATTCAAAAAGAAGGATTTAATAAAAAAAATTGGTGAAGGACAGTTTGAAGTGGTAATTGGTACCCACACATTATTATCTGAAAAAATAATATTAAATAAATTGGCCTTGGTGGTAATAGATGAACAACACCGATTTGGTGTCCAACAAAGAAAATTAATCAAAGAAAAAATTACCGGATTAAATGGATTATCGGCACATTTTTTGAGTATGACCGCGACCCCGATTCCACGTTCACTGGCTCTGACTTTGTATGGTGATTTAGATCTCTCAATAATTGATGAAATGCCGGTAGGTAGAAAACCGGTTACAACACGATTGGTGGAAGCTTATAATCGACAAAAGGCCTATGATTTTATCTCTGAACAGGTACAAAAGGGCCGACAAGCTTTTGTGGTTTGTCCTTTGATCGCCCCAGCGGAAGACGGGGATGAAGATCAACTAATGCTGTTTCATCAAACAAATGAAAAGAAAAGTGTTATAAAGGAATATGAATATTTGTCTAAAAAGGTTTTTCCAAATTTTAAAGTAGGTTTTTTACATGGAAAAATGGCAGGCAAAGAAAAAGATGAAGTGATGCAAAAATTTAAAAACAAAGAGGTGGATATTTTAGTTTCAACGTCGGTGGTAGAAGTTGGAGTAGATATTCCCAACGCCAGTGTGATGATGATCGAGGGGGCGGAGAGGTTTGGTCTGGCGCAACTCCACCAGTTTCGTGGGCGAGTTGGTAGAGCGCAGCACCAATCGTATTGTCTACTTTTTACTACCAAAGAAACGGGCGGAACGACTTTGGATAGGCTGAAGTTTTTTGAAAAAAATAATAGCGGTTTTGATTTGGCACAAAAAGATTTGGATACAAGAGGGCCAGGTGAAGTTTATGGTGACTTGCAGAGTGGTCAGGATGTTTGGAAATTGGCCGGTCCGGTTGACCAGCAATTGATCAAATCAGCTAGATCAGCTGCATTAAAAATCACTCCAAATTTGGACAAATATCCGAAATTAAAAGAAAAAATTAAAGATTTTATTTTAGGCAATCATTGGGAATAAAAGCATCTTACATTATTTAAAAACCAGCTAAGTATTGACTTTTAGCTGGTTTTTTGCTATAGTCTGGGCTGTGTTCGTGTTTTTCTAGATTACCTGTCGTGCGTGGGTACGCATGGCTTGGTGATCTTTCAACCTGGGGGAATCCCAACAATGCAGAAGCCTCTTCGTCGCAATCAGGTGCTGCGCCTGAACAACACCTTGGAGATCAACGGTCACCGTGTTCGCACGGTGCGTCGTTTGCACAACGACGTGATCAAGGTCGAAGTGGTTCGCGAGACGGTCCGTGGCGGTGGTCAGATCACCTGCCGCTGGCGTCCGCTGAGCCAGCTCGGCATCAATCCGAATCAGCTCAAGCAGGCCATCATGGCCAACTCCAAGGCTCTGGCGCACACGCGGGAGTTCACGGCCATCTTCTAGCCCTGGCCAGGCCCTACAACCAACGATTCTTTGCAGTCGCGTTCGCGCGACTTCTCTGACCTGATTGCAGGCAGTCGGCGGCCACGTATCTTTCGAGATCCGTGGCTGTTGTGTTTTTATATGGAAAAATGATGACCTAATAAATTGTCAAAAATACGGTTTCTTGGTACTATATGGATATATTATTAAAATATTTCAATATGGTAGGTGAAAGATCAGGTGCCGGATTTTATCCAACAGGTGAGGGGGCAAAAGGTGATTTTCGAGATGTTAGTCGTGAAAAAAAACCAAGAGAAATGTCTCGCGTTTTTATTTATCAAGCCAAAAGCACGGATCAAATCAAAGCTGAAATTGAATCTGGTAAAACTCCGGATGAATTGTCGTTTGTAAATTTAATTTTTGCTGAAAAAAGTGCTGATAGTATTAGTCCAAATCAACTTCTACCAGTTGGTGGTTCGAAACTTCCAAGTGATAAAAATTCTTTGGAAGTGGCTAGACGTCGTATGTTGGAAGAGACCCATTTGCGTTCGGTAAAGATCAAAAAGTTGGGTAATATGAAATATGATCTAAAAGATCCACGCAAAGCAGAACCGGAAAATATTTCGGCCACTTATTATTTGGCAGAAGTGTTGCCGTTTGACGTGGCTTATTCATTGAATCCTGAAGAGGACAAAATTACCGGATATCACCGAGTAGATTTAGCGACTTATCGTGATGAGATTTTACGCAAGGGATACCATACGGCTGATGTTGGAACAGAATCAGAAAGAAAATTACCTCTGATAGATAGCTTGCGTTTGGGTTACGAAGATGACGGACAAGAAACTAGTTCCAATATTGTAGAAAATGTTCCGATCGGTGATGTGATTGGAATTCAAACGAATTTGATGGAAGAATTGGAAAAAAAGGATTGTGATAAAAGTAGACAAATTATCAAAAATTTAATTTTACTTTTAAAGATGGATCAAAATGCCACTGAATATTGGCAAAATGAACTGAATGAATCAAAAGATATAACTGATACAGCTAAAACAATAAAAGAATTGTATGAGTATGCTGTAAACGAAGTAATGGGTGGAGATGTTGCCAAGGTAAATGAATTTTTTTTGATAGCTTATGATCTTGGTAATTTTGAAGATGAAGTGACCGAGAAACACGCTGGCCTTTCTCGTAATGAAATGGTTATGCGCGTGGTGTTTTCTTTGCTTGAAGCAAAATATGGATATGACCAATATGTTGAATTGGTAAAAAACAATCCTGATCTAGAGGATTTTGCTGATCGATTAGAAAATTTTATTAATATATTGTCTAGTGGAAAAAGTGAGATGGACGAGCATCAAAGTCTGCGTCACCAATTGAAAGGTTTGGATGAATTGGATCCAAAGTTGGTAGAGGGGGCCTTTTTCGAAGCTTTTTTTGACTTTTCTCCAAATGATGCTGTTGGAAAAAAACAATTTGAAAAAAGGATCAGTAAGACTTTGTTGACAATCAATAGTTTGTTAGATGAAAAAATTGTTCGCTCCAAATTAGCACCAATTGTAAGAACAAAATACAACGAACGTTTGTTGACTCAAGTTGGTGAAATTCGCAATGCTTCAATTTTCACTTTATTGAAATACGCTTTACCGGGTGTTGGTAAGAAAGAAAAAAGCAGATTCAAGCCGGACAAAGATGAGGCGAGTGGTCCTCAGGATAAAAACATGTTGCGACGCGTAGTGTTTGAGGCAAGACGCAAATTGGCAATGTTGTTTTTGTTGATTGAAACAGATAATTATTACGACGAAGTTACTCATGCGGGTACGCAAGAAATTCAAAATCTGTGGAACGAAATTTTGGATCCACCAAAAGTAAATTGTTTTCTTACTGAAAAAAGAGATGAAAATAATGAGCTGCTCGATATCGAAGCTCAGTTTGAAAATCCAAGAAATGAAGATGCCCAGGAAATGGCA
>CAZXEV010000023.1:4441-13800 GCA_964639735.1 uncultured Gammaproteobacteria bacterium | reverse complement strand
CTGTTTACGACGGTGAAGAAGCGTTAGCAGAATTAGAAAAAAATAAATATGACTTTAAAGGAATTGGTTCAGACAGTGTTTGATGAATTAAAACCTCAAATTGAAAAAAAACAGATGAAAGTATCTTCTGAGTATGATTCAAAATTAGGAAAGATAAGTGTTGATCCAAAATTATTGCGCATTGTGTTTCAAAATTTGCTGACCAATGCTGTTAAATATACTCCAGAAAAAGGTCAAATTATTTTGGGTATTAAAAAAGAGAAAGACAATATTTTGGTAAGTGTCGCGGATAACGGCTATGGTATTCCGAAGAAAGATCAAGACAAGATCTTTACAAAAATGTTTAGAGCGGATAATGTTAAAATAAAAGACACTACCGGAACCGGCCTTGGTTTGTATATTATTCGTTCTATTATCGAGCAAACTGCCAATGGCAAAATCTGGTTTGAGTCAAAAGAAAACAAGGGTACTACATTTTATTTTACTATTCCAGCTATTGGTATGGTGAAAAAAGAGGGTAGTAAGGCTCTTTCGTAATTTAAATTAATATGAATACCAAAAAACATCTGGTGCTTATAGTAGAAGATGAAATTTCACTCCGAAATGCTTTAAAGACTAAATTGGCCAAAGAGGGGTTTGATGTACTCGAAGCAGCCAATGGTAAAGAAGGTTATGATTTGGCAATATCAAAAAAGCCAGATTTAATACTGTTGGATATTATTATGCCTATAATGGACGGTGTTTCGATGTTAAAGATTTTAAGAAAAAATAAATGGGGCAAAACTGCCAAAGTAATAATTTTGAGCAATCTCACTGATCCGTTCAAAGAAACTGACATTAAAGAAGCTGATGTTTCTTCGTATTTAATAAAAACAAACTGGAGGTTGGGGGATTTAATTAATGTAATCAGAAGAACTTTAACATAATATTATGCCGAAACAATATAAAATATTAATAGTTGATGATGAATTACCGTTATTAAAAATTTTAGTTGAAAAGTTTACAAGAGAAGGTTTTGATGTGGTGCAGGCGCACAATGGAGAAGAAGGATTGGAAGTTGCCAAAAAGGAGACCCCCGACATAGCTCTTTTGGATGTGATGATGCCAAAATTGGATGGATTAGCCATGCTTGAGATATTACGTAAAGAAGCATGGGGAAAGAATTTGCCAGTAATAATGTTAACCAACTTATCTGATCCTAAAAAAGTAGGAATAGCGATGGCAAGTGGCGCGTACAATTATTTAGTTAAAACGGATTGGCACATTAATGATGTGGTGGAAAAAGTTAGATCGATGCTAGTAAAATAAAAACAAAACACACTGCCGTTGACAGTGTGTTTTGTTTTTTAAATTTATGAAATAAAGTGAGCAACAATGTAGGCGATGGTTGCAGCCAAACCACCAATACCAGCAGTACGGATAGCACCTTTGAGCGGATTAATCCCAATAATTTTTGCTTTAATGTAACCAAAAATCAAAAGTGCAATAAGTGTAAAGAGTGAAGAGTAAGCTAATGCTTGATTAGGCTCTGAAGTAAAAATGTATGGGCAGAGTGGAATGATTCCACCTATAATGTATGCTGACGCAATGGTAAGAGAGCTTTTTTTGGCGCGATGTTTATCCGGTTCTTCGAGTTTTAATTCATTACGCATCATAAATTCTATCCATGCTGTGTGGTTTTTTTCAAACGCGTTGATTATCGGTGTGGTTTCTTCTTTAGTTAGTCCGTAGCCTTCAAATATTTCGATTACTTCTGATTTTTCTTTTTCAGGCAGATTATTTACCTCGTCTATCTCTCTTTGTTTTTCACTGTAATAATGGTCGTATTCGTTTTTGGATGCCAAATATCCACCAAGTCCCATGGAGATTGAGCCGGCGGCAATTTCCGCAAAGACAGCCGCCATAATAATAGAATTATGAGAAACAACAGTCGACAGTCCAGCGGCTAGCGCAAACGGCACTGTGAGTCCGTCTGACATTCCGATAATTATATCGCGAACTACTTCGGTGGCTGTAAAGTGTTTTTCTAAATGTATAGTATTGTTCATAGGTTTATATTATAACAAACCAGTCGTAAAATGAAAGGGTTGGTGGTATAATATATATATAATTAATTTTTAATTCTAAACATATGCATGGTTATATAGCCAATTTAGAAGACGCCACTTTGAACAATACTGATTTTAGAAGAGTTTTATATACTGCTAAGAATAGTCAGCTGGTTTTGATGAGTCTGCGACCATTAGAAGATATTGGAGAAGAAGTGCATCATTTGGATCAATTTATTCGTATTGAAAAAGGTGAGGGTAAAGCGGTGCTCGACGGTGTAGAGTATAAATTGGCTGATGGGTTTGCGGTAGTTGTGCCTGCTGGAACTAGACATAATTTTATTAACACTTCATCTGAAAATGAAATGAAACTATATACGGTATACTCGCCAGCAGAGCACCAAGACAAAGTTGTGCGTCACACCAAACAAGAAGCTGAAGCTAGTGAAGAACATTTTGATGGCAAAACTACAGAATAATCTCAAACAAAAATTCCTCGAATTATCGGGGGATTTTTAATTTTCTAGATTTTGAATATTTTCTTGAATTTTTAACCAATCTTCTTCTTTATTTTTAATTTCCTTGTCTATATCTCCTAGGTGACGATAATCGTCCAATGAAAATTTCTGTGGATCTTTGTTTTGTTTACGAAGTAGGCGAGTTTTTTCTTTTTCGAGATCAAAAATATCATCTTCTATTTTTTTAAGTTTTTTCTTTTCAGATTTTATTTCTTCGTAACGAATCTTTTTTTCTTCGTCAGTTTTGGCCGGCTTTGTTTTGACAACTTCTTCTGTTTGTTGAGGTTCGATAGATTGTTCCAAATTATAAATATATTCTTCGTAAGTGCCAGGATAGCGACGAACTTCGCCATTTTTAACTTCAATAATCATAGTGGCGATAGAGTTTACAAAAGTACGGTTGTGACTAATAAATAATACTGTACCCTGAAAATCTTGCAGAGCCAGTCCGAGCGCTTCGACTGTTTCAAAATCCAAATGATTGGTAGGTTCGTCGAGTAATAATACTTTGCTTTTGGATAATAAAATACTGGCCAAACAAAGACGAGCTTTTTCACCACCACTAAGCATGGAAATATTTTTTTCCAAATCACCTTCGCGAAACAAAAAGTTTCCGGCCCTTTTTAAAATCTCTTCATCATTAATATCGCTTGGTGCGTTAGTACGCAAATGAGACCAAACAGTTTTTTCTGGATCTAGTGCGTTTGGAACATGTTGTGCGTAGTAGGCAAAAGTGGCGTCAACTGCCCATTTAAATTTACCGCCAATTGCCGATAATTCACCGGCCAAAGTTTTTAGAAAAGTTGTTTTGCCTTGTCCGTTATCACCCAGGATAGCGACGTGTTCAGTGCGATCGATATCCAGCGTGATATTATCAGCAATAATTTTGTTCGGATATCCGATAGATAATTTTTCACTTCTAAACAACAATCCTTTTTTGGTTTCAATATTTGGTATTTTGATTCTTACGGTTGTAAGCGGACTTTGAATATCCAATTTTTTCAATTTTTCAATGGCTTTTAATTTGCTTTGTGCCTGAGAAGCTTTGCTGGCTTTATAGCGAAATTTATCAACAAAATCTTGGAGGTGTCTTTGTTCGCGTTCAATTTTTTTGTTATACAATTTTGCAAAAGCGAGACGCTCTTCTTTATAGGCGAGATACTCATCGATAGGGCGTGGAAATAAAGTTAGATCACCTTGTTCGACTTCCAACGTTTGTTCACAAGTTCTTTTGAGAAATTCACGGTCATGTGAAATTATCAAAAATGAATCGCTGTAATCGCGTAAAAATTTTTCAAGTAATAGTTGAGTGTGAACATCGAGGTAGTTGGTCGGTTCATCGAGCAAAAACAAGTTTGGTTCCTTGAGTAACATTACAGATAAACGAACACGCATTTGGTAGCCACCGGATAGGGTAGAAAGTTTGGTGGTGAGTAATTCATTTTTGATTTCAAATTTTCCAGCTACTTTGGCGCACTGCCAATTTTCTTTGCCAGTATTTCTTTCCAAAAATTCTATCACTGTTTCGTCTGGTTCTATTTCTTGGTGTTGTTCTAAATAGCCCAGGCGGGTAATTGGTTGGATGGCGATAATTCCAGTGTCTGGTTTTTCTTGTCCGACAATCATGCGAAATAGAGTAGATTTACCAGCGCCATTGCGACCAATTACACCAATTTTTTGTTTACTATGGATTGCCAAATCAGCATCTTTGAAAAGTGCTTGTTGATGATAGGCTTTGTTCAATTTTTCAATCGTGAGTAAAGTGGCCATAGTGGTGAAAGAATAACAGAAAATAGGGGGTTTGTAAATGTGCCAGATTAATTTGAAATTGACTTTTTTGGCTTATTATAGGATAATGTTGTTACAATATGACTCAAAACTTTTGGCAAAAACTTAAAAAACCAATTTTTGTACTCGCACCGATGGCCAATGTCACGGATGCGGCTTTTAGGTTGTTGATCGCAAAATACGGTAAGCCGGACGTCACTTGGACTGAGTTTGTGTCATGTGATGGTCTAATGTCTAGAGGGCGCGAACGATTAATGATTGATTTGAAATATGATAAAAGCGAACGACCGATAGTCGCTCAAATTTTTGGTAACAATCCAGAAAATTTTTACAAAACCGCCCAACTATTAAAAGAGCTAGAATTTGATGGTATCGATATCAACATGGGTTGTCCAGACAGAAATGTAGAGAAGCAGGGGGCAGGGGCGAAGTTGATGCAGAATCCATCCTTGGCTCAGGAAATAATTTTGGCAACCAAGGAAGGTGCCGGTGATTTGCCAGTGTCAGTAAAAACTAGAATTGGTTATAGTAAAAATACTTTGCCAGAGTGGTTGCCGATATTATTACAGACGAATCCGGCGGCTATCACCGTGCATTGTCGTACACGCAAAGAAATGTCGCTAGTACCGGCTCGTTGGGAGCATATAAAAGAAGCGGTACAGATCCGTGATGCATTTCAATCAGGCACAGACAAAACTTTAATCTTGGGAAATGGTGATGTCAAAAATCTCACCGAGGCCTATCAAAAAGTTGAAGAAACCGGTTGTGACGGTGTGATGATCGGACGTGGTGTTTTTGGAAATCCATGGGTGTTTAATAGAGAAATGATTGCCAAGGAAATTCCGGTTAATCAAAAATTACAAGTAATGATCGAACATACTTATTTATTTGAAAAACTTTTGGTGGAACATAAAGATTTTAATATTATGAAAAAACATTACAAGGCCTATGTAAACGGTTTTGATAATGCCAAGGAATTGCGAATACAACTCATGGAAAATGCAGTAGATGCAGCAGCGGTAGAGAATATTACAAAGGAATTCGTTGCTAAAAATTTTTAGAATTGTTATAATTGCATTACAGTTAAATAACTATTGTTTATATGCTAGAAGGATTAAATAAATGGTTAGGTAGAAAAGAAGCTGAAAAAATGGCAGCCATGACACCAGACGAAGAAGATCAGATTCAAACCGATAGTACGGACCTGGATACTTGGATGAAAGGAGCAAAAGCAAAAGGTTTTGAAGGAGAGGTAAGCGATAAAAGTTATGAAATAACCGCTGGTGAATTGCACACCAGGCATGATGTGGCGACTGCCAAGCAAATTGCTGATATAAAAAAACATGAACACCCACATCTAGAATTGGTTGAGAATAAATCAAGTAAACACACAACTGTAGCAAGAGAAGTGAAAAATCCATTTGTAGAAGTAGCCAACGACAATGAAATCAAAGAAACCGAGTTGTTGTCCAAACTAGACAGAGTTCAAGCCGATCTTGAAAAATCAAAAGCCGAAATTGCAGCGATTCGAGAAGAGCTAAAATTATTGAAGGCTAAAAAAAGAGTAGAAGTGGCTTAATTATATAAAAAACACTCCTTTTAAATTCGGGAGTGTTTTGTTTTAGACCTATTTCCTATATTGACTTTTCAGCATTTTTTTGTTAGTATACGAAGCACTTGTCAGGGTAGCTCAGCTGGTTAGAGCACGGCATTCATAACGCCGAGGTCGAGAGTTCAATTCTCTCTCCTGACACCAATTAATACATCCTAAAATAGGATGTATTTTTTTTGAATAAAAAAAATCCCCAGAGTACTCTCAAGGGGATTTTTTGTGTTGCTAAGAATTTATTTTAGAGCATCTTTTAGAGCTTTTCCTGCTTTAAATTTTGGAACTTTAACAGCTGGAATATTGATCTTCTGAGATGGGTTCTGTGGGTTAACACCTGTGCGAGCTGCACGTAGTTTGGAACTAAAAGCGCCAAAACCTGTCAATACCACTTCTTCGCCTTTCTTCAATTTTGCAGTAACTAATTCTACAATAGAGTTTAAAAAGTCTTCAGATTCACGTTTTGAAACGTTCAACTTTTCGGCTAATGCTTGTGCTAATTCGGCTTTATTCATAAGTTCACCCCCGTTCTAAAATAAGATTAAATTTTTTGATTCGACGGATTTATTATAACACACCTAGTTTATTTTGGCTACAATAAGCAATAATTACTTGTCCACAGTCTGTTTTTACTACTTTTTTGCCAAATAATTTATTAGCGAGCGTATTCTACGATGCGATTTTCACGAATTACTGTAATGCGAATTTCACCAGGATATTGTAATTCTTCTTCTACTTTGTGAGCAATATCTTTTGCTAATTGGAAAGCATTGTAATCATCAACTTCATTTGGGCGAACAAATACACGTACTTCACGACCGGCTTGAATAGCGTAAACTTTATCAATACCAGGGAATGAATTTACAGTCTTTTCTAATTCTTCCAAACGAGCTACAAATTGTTCGAACGAATCTGTACGAGCACCTACACGAGCACCAGAGATGGCATCAGCGGCTTTGGCGATACAAGCGTAGATACTTTCAGGTTTGTCCAAATGGTGATCACGAGCAGCCTGACAAACATCGTCGTCCATGTTGAATTTCTTCAAGATAGCATAACCGATTTCAGGATGTGAACCTTGAGTTTCTTGGTCAACGGCTTTTCCAATATCGTGGAAGAAACCTGCTTTGCGAGCTTTGGCCTGGTCTACACCAAGTTCAGCAGCGATGATAGCCGAAAGATAACCAACTTCCATAGAATGGTTCAAAATGTTTTGACCATAACTAGTGCGGTATTTCAAACGACCAACGATATTTACAAGTTTTGGATCCAAACCAACGATGTTCATTTTATACAAAGCTTCTTCACCAGCTTTTTTGATAATCACTGATAAATCTTGTTTGGCTTTTTCTACAAATTCTTCGATACGTGCAGGTTGAATACGGCCATCAGCCATCAATTTTTCTAGAGTCAAACGAGCAACTTCACGGCGAATAGGGGAGAAGCATGAAACCATAATAGATTCTGGAGTGTCGTCGATGATGATTTCACAACCAGTAAGCTTTTCAATAGTTTTGATGTTGCGGCCTTCTTTGCCGATAATACGTCCTTTCATTTCTTCACTTGGTAGGTGGACTACTGAAGAAGTGGTTTCGGCACTATGAGAGGAAGCGGTGCGCTGGATAGCCTCAATAATAATATCACGAGCTTTTTCGTCGTATACATCAGAACTTTCACGTTCCAATTTGGCGATACGCATGAAGAGGTCTGTTTTGCTTTCTTCTTCCACCATACTGAGCAACTCCATTTTGGCTTCTTCCTTTGTGAGGTTGGCTACTTGTTGTAATTTTTCGGCTTGTTGTAATTTGATATTTTCTACTTCAAGTTTGATAGCTTTTACCTTTTCAATCTTCTCGTTTAATGTTTTTTCTGTTGTCTGAAATTCCAACAATTTTTGGTCAAAAGTACTTTCGCGTTTTTCCAAACGTTGTTGAGCGTTGTGCATGTCTAAGCGAATCTGCTTTTCTTCTTGTTTGGCCTCGTCGATGACTTTTTGAGCCTTTTCCTTTCCTTCGATGATCAACTCTTGCTGCTTGGTTTTCGCTTCGGTAAGGATGCGATCGGCAGTAGCTTCAAGAGAGTTGGCTTGAGCACGGGCCATTTGTTTACGTAGGAAATAGCCAATGCCAACCCCTACGCCAGTAGCCACGAGGGCTACTATTAGTACTATAAACTGGTTCATATAAAAAAACTTTCAGAGAGATCTGAAAGTAAACAGATTCATGTCGTATAAACGGCATGAACGAAAGTAAAAGCAAAAAGTGGGCAACTACAATCTATCCGACAAGTCGGGAATCAAAATTCAAGGCAAAATAACAAAAATTTGGCATTTTTGGAGCTAATGTTTTTGTCAATTCAGCTGGTAAAAAGTTGAGATTAGTAGCTAGTTTAAGCACATTTTTAAGGTTTTACGAACGTCTCTGTTACTTCAATCGTCTCGGTATTAAAATTAATGATTTAATTATAGCCTAAAAACAGAAAAGTGTCAATTTGACCTGCCTTTTTCCAGCTTTATTGCCTTATCTACATTATATTGTCCAATGGCGGTGCGACGTAGTTCTTGGCAGTAGGCGCCAACTCCAAGCTTGTTGCCGATATCATAGGCTAGAGTGCGAATGTAGGTACCGGTGGAGCATGTGACTTCTATGGATAGGTCTGGATAATTGAAATTTAGTAGTTTGATGTCAAAAATTGTAATCTCATTCGGTTGTCTTTCAACCGTAATTCCTTTGCGGGCCAGATCGTATAGGCGCTGACCGTCAATTTTTTTGGCTGAAAACATCGGTGGAAGTTGAAGTTGTGGGCCGATAAAGGTGTCTAAAACTTCTTTGATTTTATCTAAAGTTATTGTATCTACATTAGAGATGTCCGAAACGGTGATGTTTCCCTCACTATCAAAGGTGTCCGAAGTCGCTCCCAATCGGATATCGGCGATATATGTTTTTGGCATGACTTTGAATTCGTCGATCCGCTTGGTATTTTCCCGACCGGCGGCAATAATAAGTAGCCCAGTAGCAAACGGGTCTAGGGTGCCAGCATGGCCGACTTTGATCTTTTTGTTGCCAGTAGCTTGGCGAAGATTATGGCGCACAAAATTGACCGCATCAAAGCTTGTCCAGCCGACTGGCTTATCTACTAAAATGAATTTTTGGCTAGAATCAATTAAAATCATATATTTTTATATTATCACAATAGTAATATTTATCAAAATTGTTGTGGAGTTGATATTGTATTTAATACATGCTAATATTACATGAGTAAATATTAGAAAAACTTATGTATTTTAGGATATTTTTATTTATATTTGGACTTTTTTTAATTGTTTCGCCAGTTTCGGCTGTAACTCTTTTTTCCGACGACTTCACAGGTACAACTATCAATACATCAAAGTGGGTAGAA
>CAZXEV010000023.1:0-4341 GCA_964639735.1 uncultured Gammaproteobacteria bacterium | reverse complement strand
TTTACAAAACTATTCATCGGCGATGACAACGACTTTTGATAATGTTGTTATTTATGATGCGAGATTAGCGCCTGGATCACCAAATGATTTATCTGCTAATGCCGGTAATGAGCAAGTTTCTTTGACATGGTCTGCTCCTACAAGTTCTGGAACATCTGAAATTACCGATTATATTGTTGAATACAAAGAATCGTCTTCTACTGTATGGAGTGTATTTTCAGAAAATGTTGCAAGTAGTACCAATGCAACTATTACAGGTTTAAACAATTTAATTGAGTATGATTTTAGAGTTTTTTCAGTAAATTCTATCGGTACAGGTTATCATTCATCAGTTGTTACTTCGACACCAATTTCAACAGTTGCTAATCAGCCTACAAATTTAATTGCTGTACCTGGCGACGGTCAAGTATCGTTATCTTGGAATAGCCCAATTGAAAATGGCTCAGCGATTATCGATTACGTAGTTGAATACAAAAAAGGCTTAGAAAATTACACCTCATTTTTGGATGAAATTTCATCTTCCACATCAACCGTTGTTACAAATTTAACAAATGGTTTGTTGTATACATTTAGAGTTTCAGCTTTAAATTCTTTAGGGACAAGTTCTCCATCTATTGTAACTACTGGTTTGCCGACTGCATTGGCTCCAACTGCTCCAACGGCTTTTTCGGTTACGGTATCAGGAACGGTTGCTGTGTCTGAAGTTTTAACGTGTCAATATACTTATGCTGACTCAAATGCAGATTCAGAAGGAATCTCGTTGTTTAGATGGTTAATTTCTAATACTGCAGATGGTGTTTATTTGCCAATCCAAAATGAAGCAAGCTCAACATATTATGTTTCAGTGAGTGATCTGTCAAAATATATTAAATGTGAAGTTACCCCAGTTACCAATGTTGCTCCTACCAACGGATTGTCTGTACAAAGTTCTGAAAATTTGGTTGGAATTGAATTGGATTATTTAAATCATATATTATCAACCGGGCAAAGTTTATCTCTTGGTGTTGGTGGATGGGGTGTCCTTTCTGATACTCAACCATATAATAATCTCATGTTGGACGGTTCTTCACTTGTGCCTTTAGTTGAAACAGGAGGCATTGAAAGTATGAGCAGCGGAATGGCAAATTCTCTAACAGCTCAAATAGTTGGAACTAATAATGACTTTGCGGTGACTATGCACGGGGTTGGTGGTTCTTCATATTCGGTTTTAAAAAAAGGTACGACTCCATACCAAAACGGTATGGATCAAGTATTAGCAGCTAAGAATGCAGCTGCCTTGTTGGATAGATTGTATCGTGTAATAGGTGTAACTGTTATTCATGGTGAGTCAGATTCTCAATCAAATTCAGCTTACGAAGATTATCTTGTGGAGTGGCAAAATGATTATGAGACCGACGTAAAAGCAATAACAGGTCAAAAAGGTTCGATCCCTTTATTCACTGATCAGATGGGTTCCTTTACTTCATTTCGTAATGTTGCTACGAGTGTCATCCCAATTGCTCAGTTAGCTGCATCTGAAAATAATCCTGAAAAAATTATTCTTGTTGGTCCGAAATATTTTTTTGATTATATGGACGGAACCCATTTGACAGCATATAGTTATCGTTGGTTGGGTGAATATTATGCTAAAATTATTAAAAAAGTAGTATTTAACCAAGAGTCGTGGAAGCCGTTGAGTCCAAACCAAATAGTTAGGAGTGGAAATGTTGTTTATGCGCAGTTTAATGTTCCTAGTGGTCCGCTCGTGTTTGATACGTCACTAGTTTCTGCTAGAGAAAATTATGGTTTTGAGTTTGTGGACGATTCATTATCTGCGTCTATTGTTAGTGTTGAAATATTTAATAGCAGTACTGTTAAAATTGTTTTAGATTCCGCTCCAACAGGCTCGAACCAATTGCTTAGATATGCTTATACAGGAACAGTTGGTGCTCCGGCAGGAGCACAGAGTTCTGGGTCAGCTGCTGGTAATTTGCGTGACAGTGATAACAGTCCCTCTCTCTACGGTAACACATTGTATAATTGGTCGGTTCAGTTTTCTAAAGCACTATCTGTTGACAATGAAGCTCCTTTGGTTTCTGGTGTTACTACAACTGTAAGTACCACTTCGGTATCGTTTGCTTGGGAGACTAATTCAGAAAGTTCTTCGATTGTAGATTATGGACTCGATGGTTCTTATGGAAATTCAACATCAGAAAGTGATGTTTCGGTCGGTGTTACTAGTCATAGTGTTTCTATTTCAAATCTTTTGTCATGTACAAAGTATCGTTTTAGAGTACGTTCTAAGGACTTTGCGCAGAACGCTGGCGTTAGCAGTGATAATTATTTTACGACAAATGGTTGTGTTGGTTCGTCTGAAATTTTATCTGAAAATTCAGCGGCCATCACCGTATCTTCTGGCGGTAGTGTTGATCTTACCACCTCATCTTTGGGCGTTACTTTAGTAGTTCCTGCAGCTTTTTCCGCAGTTGATGCAAATTTTCAAATTAAACAATTGAATTCTACTTCTACTATCAATTCAATATCAGTACCAACATCATATTCACTTGTTGGGTCTTATATTTATGATATTCAGGCATTGAGCAGTGTTAGTACTTCTGTCCACACTTTTTTAAATGATATTAATGTTACGATTGATTATTCGACTGATGATATAGTTGGTCTAAACGAATCTTCATTACGAATTTATCGCTGGGATGGAAGTGTGTGGACTCAGTTGACCGACTGTGTAGTTTCAGCTTCTACAAATAGTATTTCTTGTAATACTAGAAATTTCTCGACCTTTGGTTTGTTTGGTCTTCCTTCAGCAGCTTTGGCAATTGCACCGACAAGCGTTTCGGCTGTTGTAGATAGTAGTAGTAAAATTACAGTTAATTGGAGTGGGGGGAATGCCGCAACATATATGGTGAGAAAAGGAAGTGGTAGTTCCGTAACTGGTTTGACTGGTAATTCATACCAATACGAAAATTTGGCATGTGGCACATCTTATATTTTTCAAGTAAAAGCTGTAAATGAAGATTTGATTGAGACTGATTGGACGAGTGAAATTTCTGCAACTACAAATAGTTGTGGCGCTTCAGCATCTTTAGCGATTCCGCCGTCTATTCCGGATGGCAGTAACGCTGTTTCTATTTCTGCCGGTTCTGAAACTAATTCCCAAACAATAACACTAAATCTTTCAGCAATAAATGCAACTCAGGTTGCTATATCAGAAGACAAAGGTTTTGCTGATGCAAGTTGGGAAGTTTATTCTCCTACAAAAGTCTTCGTGCTTTCCAGTGGCGAAGGGATAAAGACTATCTATGTCAAATTTATGTCTGCCGCTGGTATAGCTACACAAGCGTTTAAAGATTCTATAATTTTGAAGACAATTAATGGAGGTTATCCAGTTGCAACAACTGTTGCCTCAACGACAACGGGCGAAACCAGTTGTGAATTATTGGTAGCTGGAGATTTGGTAAAATCTAAAGTATCTCCAGTGATTTATGCTGTAAACGCAGACAAAACAAAATCATATTTTCCACAAGGAGATATCTATAAATCATGGACATCAGACAACAAATATACTTACAAACTCGTAAGTCAAAGTTGCATAACTTACCTTAAATCAAGTACAGCAGTAATGCCTCGTCCAGGTACATACATGGTCAAAGAGCAACATTCGGATGTGGTATACGCTGTATTGCCAGGCAACAAATTAGTTGTAGTTACCACTGAAGTTGCTACTGCACTGTATGGCCCAAAATATATGTTGATGCCAGCTAAAGGTGGACACACAATCACAATTAATGATCCATCTTGGACATTCTACCAACAATTACAACCGACAGCTGCTCCAACCAAAGTGACGGAAAAAACGCCAGTAGAAGGCGCGTTGGTCAAAGTTAATTCAACATACTATGTGATGGGTGGTAATAAGACTTTAAACGAGGTTACAACTATCGGGCTGAAAGCCAATCGCTTCCAAATTAAATTTGCACATACTTTAAGTTCTACGAATGGATATACAGTCGGAAATTTAAAAATTGAAACAGAGGATAGGGAAATGTCTGATCGCACGCAGAGTTTAAGAGGTGTGTTGCTAAAATAGTCAGCTTGACTTTTAGCTAAAATCAAAGTATACTGTGGAATATGAATGTAACAGAACTTGCCAGACAACTTAAAGTCCATCCAGCTAAACTTTTGCAAATCTTGCCTGAGTTTGGTTTTGATATCGGTGCGCGCGCTGTGAAGATTGACGATCGCGTCGCCCAACAAATTCAACGCGATTGGCGTCGAATGAAATTTGTGATTGAAGAACGTGAACGCAAAGAAAAAGAAAAAGAAAAAGAATTGGAAAAACAG
>CAZXEV010000022.1:14399-14888 GCA_964639735.1 uncultured Gammaproteobacteria bacterium | reverse complement strand
CTACCCGCAACTAGACGAAAAGACCCCGTGAAGCTTTACTACACTTTGATATTGGTATAAGAATAAATATGTTGAGCGTAGGTGGGAGCCGCAAGGCGACGATGAGACACCACCCTTACTTGTTTTTATGCCTAATTTTCTGACATGAATCTGCCAGAGAGGACAGTATCTGATGGGTAGTTTAACTGGGGCGGTTGCCTCCTAAAATGTAACGGAGGCGTTTACAAAGGTCAGCTTAGCTCGGATGGAAATCGAGCTGGACGTGCAAACGCAAAAGCTGGCTTTACTGCAAGGATTACAGTCCGAGCAGTTACGAAAGTAGAAGTTAGTGAACCGACTGCTCTTCATAGGAAGGCAGAAGATCAACGGATAAAAGCTACTCCGGGGATAACAGGCTGATCGCGCCCAATAGTCCACATAGACGGCGCGGTTTGGCACCTCGATAAACCCAAAAATGTCGAGGAAAAATTCGGCTCATAACGGTGAAAC
>CAZXEV010000022.1:2985-14389 GCA_964639735.1 uncultured Gammaproteobacteria bacterium | reverse complement strand
AACGTCGTGAGACAGTTCGGTCTCCTATCTGTTACGGGCGTTGAACATTGAGAAGACCCACTCCTAGTACGAGAGGACCGGAGCGGACGAACCTCTAGTGCACCAGTTGTCGATCAACGGCATCGCTGGGTAGCTATGTTCGGAGCGGATAAATGCTGAAAGCATATAAGCGTGAAGCCGTCTTCAAGATTAATGTTCGTCAAGACCACTTATAGATTATGAGTTTGATAGGCTCTACGTGTAAGCACAGTAATGTGTTGAGCGGAGGAGTACTAATCGGTCGAGCATACGGCATAAGCATTAAGCAGTGCTTATAGGCCATATACTATATAGTTGAATTATTTTAAATTAAAAAAAGTTCCAGTGTCTTGGTGACACAAGCGACGAGGCCACACCTGTTCCCATACCGAACACAGAAGTTAAGCTCGTCTGCGCTGATGATAGCCGTAAGGCAAAAGTAGGCCGTCGCCAGGACAATGGTTCTTTTTTATTTCTAGAAATTTATCATCCTATCCATTTTTCTGGTGGATAAAAAAACAGTCACAAATTATTATCTTTTCGCTTTTTTCGCCCGCGAGGGCGAAAGGATGAGCCTCGGCTCATAACCCGCTCAAAGACAATAATTTATGGCTGGTTTTTTGATTTTAGAAGTGGTAAAATATTAGGGTTAAATCTCTATAATATATTATGTCTGAATTATCTTTAGCGGTTATTGCAAAATTATTGGTTGCTCCTGGAAAAGGAATTTTGGCTGCAGATGAGAGTACAAGTTCGATTGCCAAAAAATTAAATGGTGTCGGAATTGTAGATTCGGTTGAAAACCATCGTTTGTATCGTCAGTTATTTTTTACTGCTCCCGGAATGGAAGAATATGTTAGTGGGGTGATTATGTATGATGAAACTATTCGCCAAACTACGGATGATGGTGTGCCTTTTGCAAAACATCTTTCTGACAACGGTGTTATTCCTGGTATAAAAGTAGATTTGGGTACAAAAGAATTGGACAGATCGCCTATGGAAAAAATTACCACTGGGCTAGATGGATTAGATGAAAGGTTAAAGGAATATTTTAAACTTGGAGCTAGGTTTGCCAAGTGGCGTGCAGTGATTACGATAGGTGATGGTATTCCGACGGACCACTGTATTCGTTCTAATGTTCAGTTGTTGGCGCAGTATGCTAAACATTGCCAAGCAAATGGTATTGTGCCAATTGTGGAGCCGGAAGTTTTGATGGATGGAAATCATACTATTGAAAAATGTTATGAGGTTACCAAAAAAACTTTGGAGGCCTTGTTTGAAGAACTGAAAGCCAGTGCAGTGGATTTGTCTGGACTGCTTTTAAAGCCAAATATGGTAATTCCGGGTACGAATGCTCAAAAAGCAGTACCCGAGGTTATTGCTGAATATACTTTTAAATGTTTTTCGGAAGTTGTTCCAAAAGAAGTGGGTGGTATAGTATTTTTGTCTGGTGGGCAAAGTGAAGTTGAAGCCTGTGCAAATCTGAATGCAATCGCAAAAATTGCTAAAAACGCACCTTGGAAACTCACCTTTTCATTTGGGCGTGGACTGCAAAACACTGCATTGACAGTCTGGGCTGGCAATCATGAAAATACAGAAAAAGCTCAGGAAGCCTTTTTGAATCGAGCGTCTTTGGACAGTGCTGCTTCACTTGGGGAGTATGATTCTTCCCTTGAAATAGCTTAAAAATCACATTTTTTGGATTATCCACAGAAAGACTGTCGAAAATATTTTGACAGTCTTTTTATTTGTGGTATAATCATATTAAGGCTAATATAAGAGAAATATGGATTTAAGTATTTTTAAAAAATTGGGTTTTTCAGACAAGGCTGCACGAATATATTTGACACTAATAAGTTTAGGGCCTTCTTCGGTGCGTAATTTAGCCAAAAAGACCGAATTCAATCGTGGTACCGTTTATGATAGTTTGAAATGGCTCAAAGATGTGGGTGTGGTGAATTATTACGAGAAGGAGGCCAAGCAGTTTTTCGTGGCTGAGGATCCAGACAAGCTCTATGATTTGGTAAACAAGCAAGCTGAACAACTCCAAGAGATAAATAAAAAAATGAAGGACGTTGTGCTGGAATTAAAGTCTGTCTACGATACTGGTGGGCAGCGTCCAGTGGCTCGATATTATGAAAAAGGTGAGATACGAAAAATTTTGGAACAAGTTTTGGAGCGCTGTGACGAGACTCAAGATCTCGAATATCGAGTGTATTCCGATATTTCAATTCGTGATTATTTGTACGAAGGGTTTGAATCATTTTCCGACGCTCGTATTGCCAAAGGTATAAAAGTAAAAGCAATTGCGATTGGTGGTGGAGGAGAATTGCGCGGTTTGGATGAGCGTAAATGGTTGGACATAAAAAAAGATTCGCCAACCTATATTATTATCTATCCAGGAAGCACCGCTTATATTTCTTTAAATCCCCATGGTGATTTGGTGGGTGTAGTGATTGAAAACGACGGTGTGTATCAAACTCAAAAAGGAATTTTTGATGCACTTTGGAAGACTTTAAAATAATTTATTATGTTTGATTATAGTTTTGTAGATTTGGATGATACTCTTTACAACACCTATCTTTTAAAAGAAGATATTTTTAAGTGTTTTGCCAACTGTGGTGTGACAAAAGAAGATTATCGACTGTCATATAATAAAGCAGTATTTGGTCCGGTAGTAGGTTATTTCGATTATACATTTAAAAAACATGCGGATATTTTGCGTGAGATGAATTATGAGGTTCCAGATTCTGTTGTGGAAGAATTAGAGAATTTGGTTAATAAAAATTATAATGATTCGCAAGCAGAACAGTTTGTTCTGGAGTTGAAAAAAATCAGTAATAAAGTTATATTGTTGACCGCTGGAAAAAAAGAATTGCAACAGAAAAAAATTAATTCGACCGGACTGAATAAATATTTTGACCAAATCGTAATTATTGATGGAGGAAAAAGTCAGGCAATAATCGATATTGCAGGTCAGTCTAAAAAAATATTATTTATAAACGATAATCTAAAGGAAAATATTGAAATTAAAAAGAGTCTTCCATATGTGTTAGTTTTAGCCAAAAAACATCAGGTATTGTGGGAAGATGATGATTATAAAAAAAGTGAAGTGTTACCATATTTTGATTCGCTTATTGAAATAAAAGATTATGCTACAAGATCTATCTAAAGTTGGTGTGGTAGTTTTGTCGGCTGGTAAGGGAACAAGACTAAACTGTACCGACAAACCAAAAGTAATGCTTGAGATTGGTGGCCAACCGATTGTTTCTCATACTGTAAATACTTTGAAACAAGCCGGTTTTAAATCTGAACAGATTTGTTTGGTAGTTGGATTCAAAAAGGAAATGATTCAAAATTTTTTTAATGATCAAGTGAGCTACGTAGTCCAAGACGAACAATTGGGTACGGCCCATGCTGCTTATTTAGGAATAAAAAATTTTCCAGAAAGTATTGAACATGTATTGGTGCTTGGTGGAGATGATAGTGCGTTTTATAAATCTGAAACATTATTAGATTTTATAAACCAACATGTCAAAAATCACTGTGTGCTTTCGTTATTGAGTGCTGAAGTAGAAAAACCATATCAGTTGGGTAGGGTAGTTAGGCAAAATGAAAAAGTGGAAATAATTGAAAAAGAATATTTAACCGAAGAACAAAAATTAATTAAAGAAATTAGTACCGGAACATTTGTGTTCGATAGAAAATGGTATGAAGAAATTTTTCCACGCATGCCAAAACTGAGAAAACTTGGGGAATATGGTTTACCAACGGCGCTGGCTATGGCGCGAGATGAAAAACAAGAATTTCAAGTAGTAAAAATGCCCGACTCAAATCAGTGGCACGGTGTAAATACTTTGGAAGAATTGGAAATAGCGAATAAATTAAAAACTCAAAAATAAATATGTCTGACAGTGACAAAAAATTTATAAATGGTCATGAAGTGGTGGTGCAGGCCGCGCTCGATGCGGGTGTAGTTTCGATGTACGGTTATCCGATCACTCCAACTTGCGAAATATTGTCTGGTTGGGCCAAAAAAGGTGAAATTTGTTTGCAAACCGAAGATGAAATTGCAGCTGGTTTTGCCGTATGTGGTGCAGTGTTGGCTGGACAAAAATCTTTTACTGCTTCTGCTGGTCCAGGACATGTATTGTTACAAGACAGTATGAGTATGGCTGAGGGTATGAGATTGCCATTTGTGCTTATTGCTGGTCAGCGTGGTGGTCCAAGTTCTGGCACAGTGATATATTCGCAGCAAGAAGTCACTTTGGCCTGTTATGGCGGTAATGGCGAAGGGTTGCGTTTGGTATATTCTCCAAGTACCATTGAAGAATTGTATATTTTAACTCGTCGTGCTTTTAATGAGGCCTGGAAATATCGTTTTCCTGCCATTGTTTTAACAGATGGATTTACTTTGAAAACTAGAGGGGTCGTAGATTTTTCTAAAATAGAAAAAATTGATAATGTGCCTTCTCATGCCTTGGTACCAGAAGACAAAGTAGTGCATTGGCAAAATATTTATACTTTTGAAGAAGATTTGTTTGAAGAGCTACAAAATGCAAAAACTGATTTTGATAATATTTCTCCAGAAATTGTCGGGGCAGAAGAATATGAAACTAAAGACGCCGAGATTTTGTTGGTGGCCCATGGTATTGTTGCCTTGAGTGCGAAAGAAGCAGTAGATGAACTTAGAAAAAGAGGAATAAAAATCGGCTTGTTCCGTCCGATAACTTTGCGACCATTTCCAAAACGAGCTTTGGACAAAGTGGCTGGTACTAAAAAATTAAAAAGAATTGTGGTGGCTGAATCTAGTCTCGGTCAATTTGCTAGAATTGTGCGTGATGAACTTGCACCAGAAATTGATAAGCCATTTTCATATTTACAATATCCAGGTGTTGGCATTGAAACAGACGAACTGATTTCACAAATTGAAAAATCATTTTGATATGACAGATATTATACCAGCAAAATTTTGTGCGGGCTGTGGTCATCCTATCGTTTTGATGATGATGCACAAGATTTTGAAAGAAAAAAACTTAGAAAGCAAATCAGTGCTCGGTCTAGATATCGGCTGTTCTCTTTTGGCATGGAATTTTTTACCAATCAATACTTTTCAAACACATCATGGACGGGTTGTACCGACAATGATGGGTTTCAAACGAGCTAGAAAAGATTCGATTTGTTTTGCCTATGTTGGCGATGGTGGGGCGTATGCTATTGGTTGGCAAAGTTTGTTTCATATGGCCAGACGAGACGAACCTATTACAGTAATGGTGGTTAATAATACCGTATATGGCATGACGGGCGGTCAGGTAGCGCCGACGTCGATGGTTGGTCAAACAACGCCAACTACTCCAGAAGGTAGTGTTGAGAAACCATTTTTGGGATTGGAATATATTAAACCAGTGATAAATGAAAAAGCCTTTTTGGCTCGTACAGCGGTGAATGATCCAAAACAAATTCAAGATTGTATCCGCACGGCTATTGAAACTCAACAAGCCGGTCATTTTTCAATGATTGAAGTTTTGTCTTTGTGTCCTACAAACTGGCACACTAAGGGGTCAGAAACTTTGAAGTATCTCGAAGAAATGAGATCTGTTTTTAAAGTAGGAATTTTATGATTACCAAATTGTTATTGGCTGGAGATGGTGGACAAGGCGTGCAAACTATTGCTGATATTATTTGTCGTGCCGCTTTTGCCAAAGGGTTGCAGGTGAGCCATATTCCAAATTATGGTTTGGAGCAACGCGGCGGTGTATCACTTTCTTATATTAAAATTGATGATAAAAAAATTGGTTATCCAAAATTTTTACAACCAGATATTTTGGTGGTAATTTCTTCTCAAGCACGAGAGCGAGTAAAAAAATATATCAATGATGATACAAAAGTTTTGGATGTCTTGGATTTTCAAGATGAATTAACAAAAAGAAATATTTCACCAAAAAATTTAAACATTTTTTTCTTGGGTGTTTTATCAAAAGTATTGGAAGGTAAAGGTATTTTGTCTACTTCAGAAATTTATGATATTGCACAGCAAAAATTATCAAAAAAATCTAATTGGGAAGAAGTAAAAGGAATTTTAAAATAATTTTATGTCTGAATCACCTTTTTTAACATCGCCTGAGTATTCCAAAATGGTTGAAGGCTGGAAAGAAGACAAAAACAGAGAAGACTCAAAGATGAACGAAGAAAATAAACTAGTCTATACAATGGGTAGACACGTTGGCGCACGTGAAGATTTGGATTTAAATAAATTGCACGATACTGATTTTTTTGCCGTCGTAAAAGAAAAAATTATAAACAACAATTCGAACAGAAAAAATCCTACTATGGTCTTGGATGTTGGTGGTGGAATGCATTTGTTTAGTGATCAATTAAGATCAGAATTTGGTTCAAAAGTAAAAGTAATTTCAACTGGTTTGTCCAAAGATACCTCTGAACAAGCCAGAGGAATGCTCGAGAAAATGAAATCTAAAATTCCGTATGTCGGAGAAATAAAGAAAGAAATACACCCAGATGATAGTAAAATGCACTCAGTATTTCAACTCAATAAAACAGATGAAACAAAAGATCCAAAAGCGGAATTTGATTTAGTGGTTGATACGTATGGTGAACAGTATTATGGCTTGGGCGGTGATGCTATGTGGCTTGAAAAATATTTAAAAACATTAATTTCGAAATTAAAATCTGGTGGCATAGCAACGATTTACCCGTTTGGGAATTTCGGAACACACAGTGGACAAACAATCGGTGAGTCAGCTTTTCAATCCAGTGAAGTACACAGAATTTTAAAGGAGCTAGAAGAATATTGTGCAGTGAATCAACATCGAGAAAAAAATAGTAGTCACACTACATTAAAACTAATTAAAAAATAATATGTGTGGAATTGTTGGATATATTGGAAAAAAAGAAGCGCTACCAATTTTAATTAGTGGCTTACGACGTTTGGAATATCGTGGCTATGATAGTGCCGGGGTAGCGATTTCAAATGTTGGGAAAGTTAAAAAAATTAAAGCTGTCGGCAAAATCGACATGCTTGCTGAAAAA
This sequence comes from uncultured Gammaproteobacteria bacterium, assembly GCA_964639735.1. Lineage (GTDB taxonomy): Bacteria > Patescibacteriota > Patescibacteriia > Magasanikbacterales > GWA2-37-8 > CAIOJG01. The sequence continues at coordinate 7,324 of CAZXEV010000022.1, read as the reverse complement.
GTAAAGACCGCTGATTTGGTGGGTCAAGTTGGTATTGCTCATACGCGTGGGGCAACGCACGGCGGTGTGACCGAAGAAAATGCCCATCCTCATAATGGTTGTAATGACGATTTGGTAATTTGTCATAATGGTATTATTGAAAATTATCGAGAATTGAAAGACAGGTTTTTAAAAGGACATACATTGCGTTCCCAAACTGACACAGAAGTCATCGCTCATTTGATCGAAATATTTTATGAAGGTGATTTACTCAAAGCGGTACAAAAAGCTTTGACCGAAGTGCGCGGAACTTATGGTTTGGTTGCAATGCACGCTGCTGAACCAAATAAAATTATTGCAGCCAGACTCGGTAGTCCGCTCGTGATTGGTGTTGGGGATGGAGAATATTATGTAGCTTCCGATACTTCACCAATGTTGGCTCACACTAAAAATGTAGTATTTTTGGATGATGGAGAAGTGGCAGAAATAACTTTAGACAATTTAAAAATTTACAATGTTGATCACAAAGCAATCGATAAACATGTTGAAAAAATCGAATGGGATGAAGCCCAAGCAGAAAAACAGGGCTTCGATCATTTTATGTTGAAAGAAATTTTTGATCAACCGACTGTTATTAAAGATGCTTTTCGTGGACGTTATAGTTTAGGAGATGGTACTGCTCATTTGGGCGGCTTGAATATGACCGACGAACAGATGCATCAAGTAAAGCGTGTGGTAATGTTGGCTTGCGGAACGGCCTATTACGCCGGCTTGGTTGGTAAATATGCTTTTGAACGTTTAGCTGGATTGCCAACGGAAGCAGATGTGGCTTCTGAATTCCGTTATCGAGATCCAATTATTGATAAACACACCTTGGTGTTTGCGATTTCACAATCTGGTGAAACTGCTGACACTTTGGCAGCATTACGTGAGGCGAAGCGTAAAGGTGCTTTTGTGCGTGGTGTCGTAAATGTAGTTGGTTCAACCATTGCTCGTGAAACTGATGGTGGTACATATATTCATGCTGGTCCAGAATTAGCAGTGGCATCTTCCAAAGCTTATACCAACATGATTGCTACTTTGATTTTGTATGCTTTGCAATTTGGTCGTTTAAATCGTGTGAGTGTGGCGACCGGTGAGCGTTTGTTAAATGCCTTGCTTGAAATTCCAGAAAAAATGAAAATTGTTTTGGATCAAAATGATAAAATAAAAGCCTTGGCCGAAAAATACAAGAACTATAAAAATTGTATTTACTTGGGAAGAGGAATAAATTGTCCGGTAGCTTTGGAAGGAGCACTGAAATTAAAAGAAATTTCCTATATTCATTGTGAAGCATATCCAGGTGGTGAAATGAAACATGGACCGATCGCGCTACTTTCTCCAGATTTTCCAGTGTTGGCGATAATGACCAAAAATCAATTATACGAAAAAATGCGCAGTAATGTACAAGAAATTTTGGCACGTAAAGCGCCGGTAATTTTAATTGCCACTGAAGGCGATGAAGAAGCGAAAGAATTATCCGATGATATTATTTACGTACCTTCGACAATGGAATTATTGGAGCCATTAATCAATACTTTGCCATTACAATTATTTGCATACCACATGGCGGTAATACTTGGAAAAGATGTAGATAGACCTCGCAATTTAGCTAAAAGTGTAACGGTTGAATAATTATGTCTAATTTCAAAGCAGTTATTTTTGATATGGATGGAGTGCTCATAGATAGTGAGACTCATTGGGCACAGGCTGAGAGTCCGTTTCGAAAAAAATACAATTTAAATATTACTATGGAAATGGCGGTGCAGTTCAACGGTCGCAGTGAGCGAGAAAACTTGGCTTGGATAAAAGAATATTTTAAACTTGAACCGACGGTTGAAGAATTGTTAAAAGAACGTTGTGAATGTATTGATAGAATTTATAAAGAAATGGCCACGACAGTACCTGGAGTTGAAAATATTTTAGCAAAAGTAAAGCAAGTAAATCTGCCACAAGGGTTGGGTTCAGGTGCGCCTATGAGAAATATAACCCAGATAATAAATCGGTTTGATTGGCAAAAGTATTTTGATGAAATTGTGTCGAGCGATCATGTAAATTTTATTGGCAAACCAAATCCAGCAATATTTCTCCGCACTGCAGAGCAGCTCAAAATTGATCCACGTGATTGTGTGGTGATAGAGGATGCACAAAATGGAATTGAAGCTGCCAAACGGGCTGGTATGACCTGTGTAGCCTTGGTAGGTCAGCCATGGAGCAAAGGAGATTTGTCGGCAGCTGATTATCAAATAAAAAACTTTCTAGATCCAGATATTCATAATATCTTAGGTATATAAAAATATGCAAAAAAAAGTTGTGGTGCTAGGCGGAGGAAATGGTAGCGCGATCGCCCTGGTTGCCTTAAAACAAAATTTAAAAAAATTTAATATTAGTGCGATTGTTTCTATGAGTGATTCCGGTGGTTCAACCGGCCGTTTGCGCAAAGAATTAAATATTTTACCACCGGGCGATATTATGCGTGCGGTTTTGGCTTTGTCTGTCTACGATTATCCTTTGCTCAAAAAGATTTTTTATCGCAACCGCTTTTCTCAAGAGGGAAAGATGAATAATCACAATCTCGGAAATTTGTTTTTGGCTTTGAGTTCTAAGTACAATGGTAGTTTTTTGAAAACTGTACGAGCTTTGGAAGAAAGTGTGGAGGCGGTTGGTAAAGTTTTTCCAGTTACCCTAAAGATCAATGATCTTGTAGCGAAATTGGTAAATGGTAAAATAGTAAAAACAGAAGCAAAAATTGATCAACCAGATTATGATTTAAGCCTAAGGATTGAAAAAGTATTTTTAGAACCAAAAGTAAAGGCAGATGTAGAAGCCGTTAAAGAAATTTTGTCGGCCGATTGTATAGTGCTTTCACCTGGTAGTTTGTATACTAGTGTTGTGGCTACTTTATTACCACTGGGTATCAAAGAAGCAATTGCCAAAAGCAAAGCCAAAATAATTTTTGTGGCAGGTAATGCCTATCACATATATGGTGAAACTGGTCCAACTAAGTTGAGCGAAATTGTTGCAGAGTTGGAACAATATTTACCAAGACAGGTTGATTATGTTTTATACAACAATCACAAATTGAGTAAGAAAGAACAAACTTATTATAAAGAAAAAACTTGGGGGGTAATTGATGGTGATTTAGAAAAATTAGTCGATCGCAATGTTGTGTCATTTGATTTTTCTAGTTCAGTTGGTGGTTTGTGTTCAATTAAATTAGGTGAAAAATTAAAAGAATTAATAAAATAATATTTTCTAAATTTGTTTTTTATGAATATCAAACAGACAGAAAAAACAACCGTAGGAATAAAAATTTTTGTAGAAGAAGATGGGGTAGAGCTAGGTAGAGCTTGGCTGTATCTCATTTATAATGATTTACATACCGAACCATATGGATTACTCGAAGATGTTTTTGTAAAAGAAGACGTACGCGGAAAAGGTGTTGGAAATAAATTATTAGAAAAAGTAATTTCAGAAGCGCGAGAAAAAAAGTGTTATAAAATAATTGGTACTAGTCGCATGAGTAGAGATATGGTACATGAATGGTACAAACGTCTTGGTTTTAGAGAATACGGTTTGGAATTTAGAATGGATCTTAACAAATAAAAAAACACCTAATGGTGTGATTGGGGCCGAGGCCACCCAGCGCGCGAAAGACGGCGTACTGGGTGGGCTCGGAATCCCGAGTGGAGAGTGGTCAGGAAGGCTTTTTGAACGGCTGGGTGTCGCCCAGGCCAAACTTGCCTGATGCCAAGGCGAAGCTGCGCGATCGCCAGCGGGTCGTGCCGCGGATCTTCACAATCCAACGGTAGTGGCCGTTGTCGCTGCGCTCGATGATCAGGTGGCCGTGGTCCAGGTTGTTGTCCTGGACGTAGTTGCGCGCTTCTTGAAGCGCCAGTTCATCCTCGCACGGCTTTGGTTGCCAGCTGGGGTTGTGGTCAAAATTTACGGCACGGTCACCTTTTTGAACGGGCGGGTGCTTCTCGGACATGATTACCTCCATAGTCGGGGAAAAGAGCAAAGTTGAGGTCCGACCTACATTTCTAACTCCTTAATTAGGAATGTGGGTCGCATCTACAACGATAAATTGTTATACTAAATTAATTAACTTTTGTCAATCATATATGTCCAACCTATCAATAGTTTCTACTCCACCAAGTGCTGATTATGAATTGCTCGACAGCGGAGATGGAGAAAAATTAGAACGATACGGAAAAGTAGTTTTTCGCCGTCCTGATCCACAATCACTTTGGAAAAAGAAATTACCACATAAAAATTGGAACGAGGCAGATGCGGTTTTTTTGCGCGAAGGTCGTAATAC
>CAZXEV010000022.1:0-2971 GCA_964639735.1 uncultured Gammaproteobacteria bacterium | reverse complement strand
AACAAGAAGGTAATTGGCACTGGATGCGAAAATTAATAAATAAACGAATTACCACACAACCAGAAATAAGTGTTTTGAATTTGTTTGGTTATACTGGTGGTGCTAGTTTGGCCTGTGCTCAAGCCGGAGCACAAGTTTGTCATGTGGATGGTTCGAAAGTGGCAATTGGCTGGGCTCGTGATAATGCCGAATTATCAGGACTACGTGAAAAACCAATTCGCTGGATTTTGGATGATGCAGTAGAATTTGTAAGACGCGAAGTGAAGCGTGGTAAAAAATATGACGGCATTCTCATGGATCCACCAGCTTTTGGTCATGGTCCAAAAGGAGAAATGTGGAAAGTGGAAAAAGATTTTGTTGGGCTAATTGATTTGTGTTCACAAATTTTAACTGATGATCCATTATTTTTCTTGGTAAATGGTTATGCGTCTGGATATTCAGCAATCGCTTATGAAAATAACCTGTTGGCTTTAGTTGAAAAACATGGTGGTAAATTGGAAAAAGGCGAGTTGGCGATTCAAGAAAGTGATAGTGAGCGTTTGTTGCCATGTGGTATATTTGCGAGATGGAGTAGTAATTCATAATTATGAATCTATACGAATTTGAAGGAAAAGAAATGTTTAGCAGGTTTGGTATTGCTGTACCAAAGTCTGTTTTGTTGCGTCGTGAAGATGATCTGGAAGAAAAATATAATGAACTTGGTTTAAAAGATGTGGTTTTGAAAGCTCAGGTATTGTCTGGTAAGCGTGGTAAAAATAATGGTATTTTATTTGCTTCAAATATTGAAGAAGTAAAAAATGCGGTGGCTAAAATTTTCGCTAATAATATTGCTGGACAATATGTTACCGCTATTTTGATTGAAGAAAAATTAAATATTGAGCAGGAACATTATTTGTCGGTAACTTATGATACTAACAAAAAACAGCCATTATTAATTTATTCGCAAAGTGGAGGAATGGATATCGAAGATGTTTCAGAAGAAAAAATTCAAAAAGTATTGTTAGATATTCGCCAAGAAAAAATTGACTCAGATATTCCATTTGCTCAGGAACTTTGGAATTGTTTTTTAAAAAATGATGCTCGCGTGGTGGAAATAAATCCGCTGGTGATAACTGCTGGTGGAGAAAAGATTGCCGCCGACGCCAAGATTGCATTGGATGATGATGCATTTTTTCGTCACAAGGATTGGACTTTTGAACCTAGAACTATGCTTGGTCGTCTACCAACTGAGCGTGAAAGTATGGTAGGAAAAATTGATGAAGGCGAAAATTATTATCGTGGTACTGCTGGTAAATATATTGAAATGGACGGAGATGTTGCAGTTTTATTTTCTGGTGGAGGAGCGAGTATAGCCAATATGGACGCCTTGATTCAAGTGGGTTTGAAACCGGCAAATTACACAGAATATTCTGGGAATCCACCGCGTGAAAAAGTGGCTCAATTGGCAAAAATTGTTTTATCCAAACCAGGATTGAAAGGGTTGTGGATTGCGGGTGGGGTGGCCAATTTTACGGATATCGCGGCGACATTTAATGGTATTATTGATGCGCTAGATGAAATCAAACCAAGCTATCCGATAGTGATTCGTCGCGCTGGTCCAAACGAAGAAGAGGGAAAAAGATTGATGTTAGAATGTGCCAAGCGAAATAATCTAAACTTAAAAATTTTTGGAAAAGAAGTGGCCATGGGTGCAACCGCAACTGCGTTGGTAGATATGATTAATAAATAATGTATGTCCATTTTAATAAATAAAAATACAAAAGTTTTGGTACAAGGCATCACTGGTAAAGAGGGGCAAAAAGCAGCCACTGCGATGCGTGAATATGGTACGCAAGTAGTAGCGGGTGTGCGTCCCGGAAAGGGTGGTGAGTTTGTAGATGGTGTGCCCGTTTACAATTCAGTAAAAGAAGCAATGATCGCTCATCCTGATATTGATACCACTACAATCTATGTACCACCGTTTGCTGCCAAAGAAGCTATATTGGAAGCTATTGAAAACAATATTCCAACTATCAACACCATCGTAGAAAGAATTCCGATTCAAGACACGGCCTATTGTTTGGCAGCTGCCAAAGAAAAAAAAATTCATCTGATCGGGCCAAGTTCGCTTGGTTATATTAGTCCGGGTGTAGGCAGGATTGGTGTGGTTGGTGGTCCGGTAGCTTTGGCTAATGAGGTTTTTCAACCGGGTAGTATCGGAGTTATTTCACGTTCAGGCGGTATGACTAATGAGCTTTCGTGGCAGATTCGCAAAGCCGGTTTAGGACAGAGCACAGCTGTGCATGTTGGTGGTGATCTTCTTATGGGTACAACTTATGCTGATTTGCTTAGATTGTTTGAGAAAGATGAACAGACAAAGGCAGTAGTAATTTTTGGTGAACATGGTGGTGGGTACGAATTTGAAATTGTAGAAATGATAAAAAATAAAGAATTTACCAAACAAATTGCCGTATATATTGGCGGTAAGTTTGCTAATTTATTTCCAGAAGGAATGAACATTGGGCATGCAGGAGCGATAGTTGGCAAAGGACAGAGTGCAGAAGAAAAGGAAGTGGTATTGAAATCAGTTGGTGTTTTAATTGCCGATACCTATGAAGATTTAGTGGTTAAAATTCAGCCGTTTGCTTAATATCAGATAATTTTATTTTATTTCGCTTTTTTGGCCCGCGAGGGCCAAAGGATGAGCCTTGGCTCATAACCCGCTCAATTAAAATAAAATTATCTTCTTAAATATTAAATATATGAAATGGGAAACAAAAATTACCAATATCAATAATGGTCAAGAAACTATTCGTGGAAAAAAACTTTCTGGTTTAATTCAAAAAAATACTTTTACTGAAACCACCTTTTTGATTTGGAGAGGAAGGATGCCAAAAAAGACAGAAACAAAAATGCTCGATGCACTTTTGACTGCAGCGATTGATCATGGAATCGGCACTGCGTCTGCGATGACGGCTCGTATCGTAGCTTC
>CAZXEV010000021.1:8615-15333 GCA_964639735.1 uncultured Gammaproteobacteria bacterium | reverse complement strand
TCCGGATCTTCAATTTTTGCCGCTTCGAATATTATTTTCATACCGGTTTAGTTTACTAAAAATGAGGGTGAAAGTCAATTTTAGGCAATTGACGGACTTTGTCTTTTAGCATAAAATACAGCTTAGATTCTCACCATTATGAGAACGTCACTTTATTTATGAAACGCTTTGAACTCACTTTTTCATTTTTACAATTGCCTTTAGATTATCTAATGCTCATACTCGCTGGATTTTCTGCCTACGGTTTGCGTTTCACCAAACTTGTGACGACTATTCGCCCGATTCTTTTTAATTTATCTTGGGAAAAATATTGGCCACTGGTTTTCATGGTATCAGCTGGCTGGATCGTGATCTTCGCTCTTACCGGATTGTATAGTGCCAACCCAAATCGCAAATTGGCCAAGGAGCTCGGACGAGTTTTCCTTGCGTGCTCTACCGGTTGTGCTGCAATTACTAGTTATGTATTTTTTACTCTCCAAAAATTTGATTCTCGTTTTTTGGTATTAGCTAGTGCAATTTTGGCAATAGTTTATGTGTCCCTCGCTCGCACCGCTTTGCGATTGATAAAAATACTTTGTTATCGTTTGGGAATCGGCTTGCGTCGCACGGTGATTATTGGCACCCAGAGCATAGCCGAGCAAATCAGCCAAACACTCGAAACTCAGCCACAATTGGGATACAAGGTAGTTGGATTTTTAAAAAGTTTTAATCAAGAAGAACTATCCAAACTATTAAAAGGTGGTTTAAATGAAATTATTTTCGCAGATCCAAAAAGCAAAGAAGATGATGCCTTGAAAACAATAGATTTTGCCAACGAGCACCATATCACTTTCAAATATTCAGCCGATCTTTTTGCCACCATTTCTTCCAACATGGCCATCTCCACAATCGCCGGAATTCCAATCATCGAACTACGCCGCACTCGTCTACACGGATGGGGTAAAATTTCCAAAAGAATTGGAGATATTGTTGGTAGTTTGTTTTTTATAATACTTTTCTCCCCTCTTTTTTTACTGAGTGCCATTATTATTTTACTTGAAACTGGACGACCGATCATTTACAAAAATGAACGGGTTGGCCAAGAAGGAAAAAAATTCTTCACTTACAAATTCCGTTCGATGTATCAAAAATATTGCACTGGCGACCAATTTGGAAAAGCTGGCCAAGAAGCTATCGGACTAGAACAAGAATTAATAAAAGAAAAAAGTATCAAACAAGGACCGGTCTACAAAATCAAAGACGATCCTCGCATTACTTCTTTTGGAAGATTTATTCGCCGATTTAGTCTCGATGAATTACCTCAATTCTTCAATGTGTTGATTGGAAACATGAGCCTAGTCGGTCCTCGTCCACACCAACCACGTGAGGTAAATAAATATGAGAAGTGGCACAAAACTGTTTTGACAATCAAGCCCGGTATCACTGGATTAGCTCAAATTTCCGGACGCAGCAATCTCAGTTTTGACGAAGAAGCTCGTCTTGATATTTTTTATATTGAACACTGGAGCTTTTTTATTGATTTGGTAATTTTAATTAAAACTCCATTTATCGTTTTGCGCAAAACAGGATCTATCATATGAAGGTCGCCCTAGTACACGACTATCTTTCTCAAGATGGAGGGGCAGAAAAAGTGCTTAAAGCCTTACACGAAATTTGGCCAGATGCGCCAATTTTTGTTTTGTTTCATGATAGAAAAAAAATAAATTATTTGGATCATGAAAAAATCAGAGAATCTTGGTTGTCCAAGATGCCTTTTGTTGATAACATTTTTCAGTGGTATCTTCCATTGATGCCGATGGCCACTGAACAGCACGACTTGCGCGGCTTTGATCTAATCGTTTCTTCAACCAGCAGTTTTGCTAAAGGTGTTATTACCTCACCAAATACTTTACATATTTCATATTGCCACACTCCCCCACGCTTTCTTTGGGGTGATGGCAATAATTATTTGTCTGATCTAAAAAGTAATTATTTTATAAAATTAATTTTACCTCTGCTCAATCATCATCTACGAATTTGGGATCAGATGAGCACACAACGCGTCGATAGTTTTATTGCCAATTCGCAAACTGTTCAAAAAAGAATTAAAAAATATTATCGTCGAGACAGCGACATCATCTTCCCACCTGTTGACACACATCGATTCCAAGTCGCTAGCAAGCTCGGTGATTATTTTGTAGCCGGTGGTCGTCTCGTACCATACAAGCGTTTGGATTTGGTGGTAAAAGTTTTCAACAGACTCCAAACTCCTCTCAAAATTTTTGGTATCGGCCCAGAATACAAACACCTCAAAAGAATCGCCAAACCAAATATTGAGTTTTACGGAAAAATTTCCGAAAATGAAAAAGCGGTATTGTTTAGCCGAGCATTGGCCTTTATTCATCCTCAAAAAGAAGACTTCGGTATCACCCCTATCGAAGCGATGGCCGCTGGCCGACCAGTAATCGCCTACGGATCGGGTGGAGCTACTGAAACAATTGTTGCCAATGAAACTGGAATATTTTTTGATCAACAAAACTGGGAAACACTTCTAAACACGGTTATAAATTTTGATCCACATATTTGGGATAGTGAAAAAATTCGCGCCCATGCTCAAAATTTTTCAGCTGATAAATTCAAAAACAACATTCAGTCTTTTACCAAAAAAAAGTTCACCGAATTTCAAAATAGTTTATAAAGATATGAATATCGGGATAGATATCCGACCGCTAATGATAAAAAATAAAACCGGCGTTGGCGAGTATACCTTTGAATTACTCAGCTCTATTTTTACTGAGGATAAATACAATCAGTATTTTTTATTTTCCAACTCATCCAAAGAAATTCATAATAAATTTTTTAGTTGGGACCAGCCAAACATACATTACATACACACTCGCTACCCAAATAAAATTCTCAACTTCGCTCTCGCCTTTGGACTGCTAGACATAAATAAATTGTTGCCCGAAAAAATCGATCATTGGTATTCGCCAAATCTTAATTTTTTGTCTTTGGACAAAAACACCAAACACACTCTTACCATTCACGATATCTCCTACGAAATTTTTCCGGAATTTTATACTTTTAAACAACGAATTTGGCACAAAATAATCAATCCAAAAAAACAATGCCTGCTCGCTAATACGATAGTCGTGCCGTCTGAAAACACCAAACGAGATTTGGTGGATTATTATCAAATAGATAAAGAAAAAATAAAAGTAGTATATCCGGGAATTTCACCGCTTTTTAATCTGACCGAAGCCCAACTAAAAATACAAAAAACTATTATTCAAAAAAAGTACGACCTTCCAGAAAACTTTATATTATTTTTGGGATCCATTGAACCGCGAAAAAATTTACTTGGTTTAATAAAGGCCTTTGAAAAATTACCAAAAGAAATTACGGATAAATTTTATTTAATTATCGCTGGTGGTTCCGGGTGGAAAAATAAAAATATTTACGATTACGCTAACCGTTCAAAATTGAGAGATCATATTAAATTTTTGGGCTACGTGGCGCAAGCCGATAAGCCAGCACTATATTCACTAGCTAATCTATTTGTCTTTCCAAGTTTTTATGAAGGCTTCGGATTTCCTGTTATTGAAGCCATGAAAATTGGTACACCAGTCATCACCAGCAACTGTTCATCACTACCTGAAATAGCCAAAAATTCAACATATTTTATCAATCCAAATAATTTTTCAGACCTTAGTTTGGCTATCAAAACCCTCATCACAAACCCAAAACTTTACGAACAGTATTTAAAAAGAGGCCTGCAAACAGCCTCTAATTATTCTTGGAAAAATAGTGCCAAAGATCATCTAAATATTTTTGGCAACTAACGAAATCTACTGACTATCAAATATACTAAATACGATAAATTCAAAACTGATAACGCTACAATTGAAAGCCAACCAGCAATATTCAATCCCAATCCATTGTGATGTTTACCCATAATATCCTTGCGATTTAAAAGTCTCAATAAGAAGAAGAACAAGATCGGCAACACAAAAGTGTTCAATGCTTGCGAGGCCACCAACACTGGAACGATTGGAAAATTTGGTATAAGAACTATTAGAGCAGTAGAAAAAATACAAAACAAAAATATTTTATAAAATGATGACGATTCTTGGAAACCCGCATTCACCTTTCCTTCCCAGCCAAAAGCTTCGGTGAGTGAATATGCAGTCGCGATAGTTACCACACCCGCCCCAAGCATCGATGCATTGTATAGACCCCAAGCAAACAGATGTTTGGCCAAAGTACCAGCAAACGGCTCAAGCGCACGAGCAGCGTCGGCAGCATCAGTGATGGTAATATGATTTACATATAACGTACCAGCCGTTGCCACGATGATAAAAAATGCCACGAAATTTGTCCATACAGATCCGGCATAGACATCGGCTCTAGCCAAATTTAAATCTTGGGTTCGAACACCTTTTTCGGCAAAGTAAGATTGAATAAAAAATTGACCCCAAATCGTAACTGTCGTACCAATCAAAGCAATTGCCATAAACAGAAAATCTTTGGTTGGTATCCATGAAGGAACAACAATAGATTTAATTGCTGCTGACCAATCTGGATGAGTCATAAATCCAGCTACCACATAGGCCAAATATAGCGCTGACGAAGTGAGAAAAATTCTCTGAATATTTTTAAAATTTCCTGAAATTACCAACCAACTAATCAAACCAGCCGAACTCAAAACAAACAACCAATTTGGTATACCATAAATATTTGCAACTGCCGAAATACCAGAAAACTCAGCCAAGATATTGGCCCAGTTGGCCACAAAACTTAATAGAATTATAAAAAATGTTGCTTTGAAAGGAAAATTTTCACGAATCAAAGCAGACAAACCTTTGCCGGAAACTATTCCCAATCGCGCACCCATCTCCTGAGTTATCGCCAAAACAAAAGTAATCAAAAATAATACCCAAATAAGATGGTATCCATATTGCGCACCCGCTACCGAATAAGTAGCAATACCACCAGCGTCATTATCAGCAGTACCGGCGATAATACCAGGACCAACAACACTCAAAATTAATATTAGTCTTGGCCAAAGTTTTTGCTTTGGTTTTTCTTTTGCAACAGTTTTTTGCATAGAGATTAATTAAGCATTTGGAACTAAAACACGCATCACATCATCAACTGTAACCACGCCTAAAAATTTATTATCATTATCCACTACAGCCGCTGAATTCAAATCGTATTTGGTCATTAAGCGAGCTACGCTTTTTATCGATTGGGCTGGGTGTAAAACAGGTAAATTAACACTCTTTTTCATAATGTCTTTTAGACTTTCATCTAAATCAGCAACAACCAATCGTCTAAGTGACAAAACACCTTTGTATTTCCCTTTGTCGTCAATCACATAAACGTAATTAACAGATCTGAAGTTATCAGATAACTTTTTAATTTTATTAATTATGTCTTCGACAGTTTCCTCTGGTAAGCCAGCCAAATAATCAGTCGTCATCAAGCCACCGGCGGTATCATCCTCGTAGCTCAAAAGTTTTTTAACTTTTTTCATGCGTTCTTGTTCCACCACGTCAAGCAATTGTTTGGACTGATGTTCCGGCAAAGATTGAATCAAATCCACTAACTCATCAATGGACATGCGTTCACTAATACGAGCGGCATGTTCAGGACTAAGCTGCGAGATCAACGTCTTTTGAATTTCCGGATCAATCTCCTCAAATACCCGAGCTGCCATATTTTTATCAAGTGACAAAACCAAATTACTACCTTGTTTAACACTCAATTCTTCAATAATATTAGCAATATCAGCCGGATGCAATTTGGCCAAATCCTTGGAAACACTATCCAACTTTAATACACCCTCAACTGGCTGTGCTTTGCGCCAATCTATCAAATTTACCTTAAATAAATCCAGAAAATCCATCCAACCAATACCCAAACGACGCAAAAGTCCGCGTGTACTGACATCTATTCCAAGTACACACATTCTACTTTCAAAGTCACCGATACGCAGATCGTTCACTCGCACTACCCGTGCACCAGCCACATCTACTATCTGTCTATCCATCACATCGCGATCCAATCGAATATATCCTTCAGGTTCATTTTCTAAAAAATTTATTTTTGAAAATAAAGTACGCAACGAAACTTCTTATCTGCTAAAATTCTCTATCGCATCATACGGAATGATTACACGTTTTTTTTGATGTGGTTTTTTGATAATAACATATTCCAAAGCGGAATATTCCCCAGGTTTTACTTTGATTAGTACATCTTCCAAACGTCCTACAATCTCGTCAGAACTATCACTTACTTTACTATTTAACAAGTGACTCAAATATGGCATATATTAAATTTAGACGCGTTTATTATAACCCAAAAAATCGCTTTTGGCAATTTGCCAACATCTCTGATATACTATTTTTGTAAAGATTAACTAGGAATTTTATGGTCATTGGAATAGATGCTAGAATGCTTGGACCAAAACAGGGTGGCCTAGGCAGATATATTGAACAATTAATTTTACAGCTTGAAAAAATTGATACACAAAATAATTACGTAATTTTTTTGCGTAAAGAAAATTGGAATGATTGTAACTTTCAAAATCCAAAATTTAAAAAGGTTTTGGCCGATATCGGTTGGTATGGATTTGCGGAACAATTAATTTTTCCAAGGATAATTAAAAAAGAAAAAATTGATCTGATGCATTTTCCTCATTGGAATGTACCAGTTTTATATAACCAAAAATTCGTAG
>CAZXEV010000021.1:0-8574 GCA_964639735.1 uncultured Gammaproteobacteria bacterium | reverse complement strand
CAATTCATGATTTATTATTGCTTCATTTTCCTACTAGGCGTGCCAGTACGCTAGGACCAATATTGTATTGGCTAAAAAGTAAACTATTTAGATTTACCCTCAACCATGCGGTAAAAAAGGCTTTTAAAATCATCACTATCAGTGAATTTACCAAAAAAGATATTGTTCAAACTTTAAAAATAAACCCAGAAAAAATTGTTATCACCTATCTCGCCCCTCGTGAAAAAAATATCGAGGAAGCACCTTTTTCAATTTATGAAAAATATAAAATAAACAAACCATACTGGTTATATGTCGGCGTGGCGTACCCACACAAAAATTTATTTAAACTTGTAGATGCCTGGGAAATTTTTTGCAATCAACATGGTTGCATCTACCAGCTCGTACTTACAGGAAAAAAGAATTATTTTTATAACCAATTAGAAGGGTATATAAAAGAAAAAAATGTCAAAGATGTGATCCTCACCGACTTCGTGCCAGACACGGAATTGCCTGAGCTTTATCGCAACGCCTCACTTTATGTCTTCCCAAGTCTTTATGAAGGTTTTGGTTTACCTCCACTTGAGGCAATGCAATACGATTTGCCGGTAATAGCATCCGACCGTACTTGTTTGCCTGAAATTTTGAAGGAAGCGGCGCTATATTTTAACCCCGACGACCCACATACTATAACCACAGCTGCCAACCAAGTGATTAGCGATGAAGAAACAAGAAAAAATTTGATTGTTCAAGGTCAGAAAATGCTTCAAAAATACTCTTGGAAAACTACTGCTGAAAAAACTCTTCAAATTTATAATAAAGCCCTATAAAAAGTGGATAACTGTCGTTTTTTATAGATGCACAACAACTTAAAAAGGTGTATAATATAGTAACTGATATTTACAAAATCTTTTTAAGATGTCTCGAATAAATAAATTGTTCAATAAAAAAAGACCACAACTTCGTCGTTGTGCTTTTTGTGATAGACCGGGTCACAACAAATCCACTTGTGCCGAATTTTTGAATTCCATTGTAAAAGTAAATTCCACTACTCCTACAGCCGCACCTATCAGGTTTTTTGTTCATCATGTTTCTCACGCGCCTACCACTTCCGCCCATGTTGTAAATTTAAAAAAAGATGTCTCACCTGCTTGGCATAGCGTAGCCACTGTATCTCCTGTTCAAAACAAAAACATAGACTTCAACGCCGCTTACGAAAAAATAAAACAAGAAATTCAATCCGTAGCAAAACCAACTGAAACTGTTATCAAAAATTCTATTCCGGAGCAGCCTGTCGAAGAAATTCCTACACCCGTCACCGTACTACCAATCGAATTCGCACCAAAGGAAGCTAAAGAACCGATAAAAATTCCAAAATTTGATCTAAGAATTGACTGGTCACCAAAACAATCATTTAATTCTGCCGCTGAAAAGATTGAGTCAGCTGCCATAAATTTTGGCAGAAGCACGAAATCTTTTATCAAAGAGAATTTTGTTTTTCAACGCTTAACAGTTGCAACAGCAGTTTTAATAATCATTCTCATCGCTCCTGGCTCCGCTAGTAGTTATTATCAGAACATCAAGCTTACCAAAGATAAAATCGCCCAAGATAGTACGGCTGGATTTTTGTCATTACAAAATTCTACCGCTGCGCTGATGCAAGCAGATTTGCCTACTGCCCAAATCGCCATTAACAATGCTCTAACTAGTTTCGGGTCTGCAGTTGAAACCATGCAGAACAATCACCAAATTTTACAAAAAATCGCTTCTGTTGTTCCGGTTTTAGACAGTGAAGTAAAAAGCCGCCAATCATTACTGTTGGCTGGACAAAAAATCGCTCAAGGAAACACCTATTTTCTTCAAGGTATAGCCGAAAGTCAGTCAAATTCCAGCAGCACTCTCAATGCCCGTTTGGAAACTTTCAACAACCATCTTTCTTCAGCTATTCCAAATTATAAAGAGGCTTTAGCTTATTTAGACACGGTTAGCCCTGATTCCTTACCACTTGCCTATCAAGGACCATTCAAGGAATTTAGAGTTATTTTTACCGCCGTCTTACATGATTTACAAAATCTTTCTGATTTAAACGGAGCAATAAGAGAAATATTTGGCACACAGGGTCAACGCCGTTATTTATTGGTTTTCCAAAATCCCGCTGAGCTTCGACCAACCGGTGGATTTATTGGTAGTATGGCTGTCATGGACGTAAAAGATGGCAAAGTGATAAATTTGGACGTACCGGCTGGTGGTAGTTATGATTTACAAGGTCAGCTGGATCAATTTGTCGAACCACCTACACCACTTCTGCTTGCCAACAAACGCTGGGAATTTCAGGATGCCAATTGGTTTCCAGATTTTTCTGCCAGTGCCAAAAAAATGATGTGGTTTTATCGTCATAGTCGCAATGTAACAGTGGATGGTGTTATCGCTATTAATGCTTCTGTTCTTGAAAGACTTTTGGCAATTACCGGCCCTATGACCGACCAGTCCAGAGGTCTAACAATCACTGCCAAAGATGCACTACCTACAATTCAGCAAATAGTTGAGGAAGGTCCAGAGAAAAAAGATCACAAACCAAAACAAATTTTATCAGATTTGGCCCCTCAATTTATTGACCGCTTTAAAAGCAGTGCACCAAAAGATCTCATACCATTGATAATCAGTTTACAAGACGCCCTCACAAAAAAAGAAGTTCAGGCATATTTTACAGACGAAACTGCACAATTGGCCGTAGACCAATTTGGTTGGAGTGGAAAAATTTTAAACACCAACGATCATCAAGATTATTTAGCTGTATTCAACACCAACATTCACGGACAAAAAAGCGATTTAAAAATAAAACAAATCATTTCTCACCAAGCGATAGTACAAAATGATGGAAGCATCAATGATACCGTAACTATCTCACGCACACACACTGGCAACTCTGAAGAAAAATTATACGGTTCAATAAATATCAACTATATCCGTCTTTATGTTCCAAAAGGCAGTGAGCTTATTTCGGCTAGTGGATTTGTTTGGCCAGATGAAAATAGTTTCAAAGTTCCAGATAAGAATTCCAAAACAGATGATTTCTTGAAACAAACAGAAAAAGAAATCAAAATTGATGAAAGAACTGGTACTAGAATTACAGAAGAATTTAACAAAACTGCTTTTGGCAACTGGGTAATTACCGAACCGGGCCAAACTAGTCAAATTGAATTTACTTACAAACTACCTTTTAAACTTTCGGATTTTTCCGACATCAACAATGGGGCATGGAAAAAAATTGTAAATCAAAAACTAGCACAAAGATACCAGCTAGTTGTACAAAAACAATCCGGAATAGACAGCATGTTTGAAAGTCAAATAATTTTCCCAGTTGACTGGAAACCTGGTTATCAGGAAGGCGACGGCATTGAAATAGCCAAGAACGGTGCTATCATCAACTCTCTTACACTAGACACTGATCGTGTGTGGGGAATCGTAATGGAAAAATAAAAAATAATTTACATTTTTATGTCTGAAGAAACTAATTTTTCAAATAATTTTGAGGATTCTGGCGTCAAAAAAACTCGCCGCCGTACCACCAAGCCGAAACTTACAAAAGAAGAAAGCTATTCCGAACAAAAAATCGAACGTCAACTAACGAATATTTACAAGGATGATAGCGGGCATATGCCTGACATGCAGAAAATAAAGAAAAATCAAACCGGATCGTTTATTGGCGGTTTGTTCAAATTTGTATTTTCTGTCGCAATTCTCGCCGCATTAGCTTGGGCTGGATTTTTCTTCTTACCAATGACCAATAAATTTTCCGACTCGCAATTAGACCTCAAAATAATTGGATCTGAAAATTTTACAATCGGGGCGACCACCACCTACCAAATTGTTTTTAAAAACAACCAAAATGTTTCCCTCAAAAATGTTAATTTAACTGCCAATTATCCAGCCGGATTCACATATTCTCAAAGTTCACTGGAACCAAAAAATGTAGGTAAGAACGAATGGTCAATTGGTACCTTGAAACCAAATGAAGAAAAAACTGTACAAATCACAGGTAATTCCTTCGGCTCACTAGGTGATTCCCAATCATGGCGCGTTTTATTAAACTACACTCCGGAAAATTTTAAATCTGAAATGCAGAAAGTGGCTACGTTAAATGTTAAGTCCACCCAAGCCCCAATTACGATTTCACTTTCCGGTATAGACAAAATTGGAATTGATACACCAACAAACTATACAATCACCGTAGAAAGTAAGGACAATCTCGCTAACAAAAAATTGGAAGTCTTTCCTATTTTTCCTGCAAATTTTTTAATCACATCTTCTTCCATACCTTTAGAAAAAAATATATGGAAACTTCAACCTACTACATCTACAGATAGTGTTTCCAAATACACAATTAATTTTACCGGTAAATTTTCTTCAACCGATCAAGATATTTTATCTCTAAAAGTGCAAATAAAATTAGCCAATGCCAACCAAGATTCCTATTTACTTTCTGAGTCAATATTAAATACTGAAATATTGAAAAATGTAGTCATCATAAATACAGCCATCAACGGATCACTCACCGACATGGATTCAAAACCTGGTGACATTCTCAACTTCACTGTTTTGGTAAAAAATTCAGGCAAAGAAAATATCGACAAAGCACAGGTAAAACTAACTATTGATGCACCATCATTCAAAAAACAAAGTGTTTTAGGTTGGAGTGATATCGCCGATAAGAACGATGGCGATATTACAGGTTCTCAAATATCAGACCAGATTCGCCGTGCCAGTTTATTGTGGAATGACAAAAAAATATCTAGCTTAAACAAGCTTAAGCCAGGCGAAGAAGTGGCACTGGATTTTCAACTACCAGTAAAATCCACTGAAAAAGCACCTTGGAATAGCATTGAAAACAACCAGATTAAAATCACTACGGAATTGACCTTTAATGATGCAACCAAAACAACCCAAACTATCACAGGCAACCCAATTAATATCACTTTGAATTCGGACCTCACTATACAGATCAAAAACGATGTTAGTAGTAATAGTCAGGAAAAAGAACAACACAATATCACATGGGTTTTAAACAACACATATCATCCACTAAAAAATATTATTCTTTCTGCTGATATCTATGGTGATATCACCTGGCAAGGCCCTACGTCAACTTCTGCTAGTATGGTTCAATTCGACCAATCAACCAAACACCTGACCTGGACAATTCCAGAAATGACCGATAATACTGATGTACTAGTCCTACCATTTACCGTGGTCATCAACAAAAAAAATCCGACTCAAAACACATTAATTTCAAAAATTCATGTAATCGCGGATGATACAGTGAGTGGAAAAAAATTGGAATTAGTAGGTGAAGAAATACCTCTTGGTAATTAAAATCAAAGACAAAAAATCCTCTATTACTTAGAGGATTTTTTATTTATCTAAAAATTTTGTCACCAATTTTTGTATATTGACTATATCATCAGGTGCTGACCAGACAATTCTTTTATCACGTCTAAACCACGTTTCCTGTCTCTTGGCATAGCGTCTAGTGTCTCGCTTGAACAATTCCACTGCTTCATCCAAAGACATTTCGCCTCTCAAATAGTTTCCGATTTGTTTATATCCAATACTGCTCATACTAGGTAAATCCCAAGGATATTTTTTTGATAACTTTTTTGTTTCATCCAAAAGTCCTTCCTCCATTTGCATGTCAATACGATTATTTATAAATTTATAAAGCTTTTCTCTCTCACATTTTATACAGATCTGGAATGAATTATATAATTGAATAGATTTTGTAGTTTGAGATACAAATGATTCACCACTACTAATGGCCACTTCTAATGCACGCAATACTCGGCGTCGATTTTTAACATCAATCGCTTTGATGGTTTCCGGATCAATATTATTTAATAATTTTACCAATTCTTCTAGAGATTTGTCATCAAAACCTTTACGCAATTTTTTATTTGGTTCAACTTTTGGTATGTCCAAGTTATCAACCAAAGACCAAACGTACAAACCAGTTCCACCTACAACTATCGGTAATTTGCCGCGTGATAATATATCCGCAATCGCCACGTTTGCCTGTTCTTTAAAATCAGACAAGGTAAACCGTGCACTCGGTTTTATTATGTCCATCAAATGATGAACAACGCCTTGAAAAACATACTTGTCCTTTTCCTGTTTAACATCATCGCGCACTGGTTTTGCAGTCGCAATATTCATCTCCTTATATACCTGACGCGAGTCTGCATTAACCACCTCGCCATTAAATTTCTTAGCCAAAAAAGTACCCGTGGCTGTCTTGCCAGAGGCTGTGGGACCGACTATAAAGATAACTTTCGGTAAGGTGTTTTTCATCCACCAGAGTATACGTCAACTTAGGCAAAAAATCAAGTGATCGGTTGACAAACATACACTAATATGGTATAGTATCAGCCTGTTATACGGGTTGTCCGTGTATCAGTCTCAACCTGGAGGTTTCATGATTCTCGCTTCACTCAATAACATCGCCAACTTCGTTGGCCATGTAGACCTGGTCACCCCGACCAAGGTCGCCCTGATGACCAACTCGATCATCATGTCGACTGGAATTTTCGTATGGGCGCGTTATGTGTCCAACAGGACGCAGGCTCGCGCCACGACCTGAGCGAATTGATTGGGCCTTTAATGCACACCTACAAACCCGTGCACCAAAGGCGGCCAGGATTCCCGGCCATGTGGGAAAATTATAACCTCTGACAAAGCGACGTCATTCTGAACCACGCAAGACAAATCGCGTGAGACAGCTGGCCAGCCCCGTCAAGATTGAGGACCGTGTTTCGACTCACACACGTAATCCAGTGAGTCCTCTACTCTGGAATATTAATAATAATATTTTGGGGATAATACAAAATCCGCTTTCTAAGGCGGATTTTGTATTTTTATTATTTTAAATTCTTTCTTTGAGTTCTTTTTGAATCTTGGCAATAAAGTCAGCTTTACTCATTTTGAGCTGATCTTTTTCACCACGCACTCTAATCATCCAATCTTCGCCGGACAATTCTTTGTCACCAACAACGATGATGTATGGTACAGATTTTCCAGCCGCTTTACGCACACGGTTGCCCAATGTTTCGTTGGCCCCATCGGTTTCAACGCGAATATTTAAATCAAATAATTCTTGCTCAATTTGTTTGGCGCCCTCTAAATGTTTTTCGGTTACCGGTACCAACACTATTTGCGTTGGTGACAACCAGACTGGCCATTTACCACCAAAATGTTCGATCAAAAACGCCATGAATCTTTCATGTGTAGATAATGGAGCACGATGAATAACAAAAACTTCGTTGTTATCAGCGCCAGTTTCATCAACATAACTCAAGCCAAATCTTTGCTTAGCCGCAAAATCAAGTTGCACAGTCGACATGGTTTCTTCACGACCAATCACTGATTTAAACATCACATCTACTTTTGGTCCGTAGAAAGCAGCTTCGTCTTCGGCTTCTACAAACGGAGCGTTCATCTCTACAAGCACTTCACGAATTACACCTTCTGCATATTCCCAATTTTCAGGCTGGTTAATATATTTTTCCAAATGACTTGGACTCCATTTGGACAATCTAAACCAATAATTTTCGAGTCCGAATATTTTGAAATATTTAATCATCAAATCCAAAACGGATTTGAATTCTTTTTTTATTTGATCTTTGCGACAATAGATGTGAGCATCGTTCATTGCCATACAACGCACACGTAACAATCCAGCCAGAGTTCCAGATAGTTCGTTACGATAACATTCACCATATTCAGCAATGCGAAGCGGAAGATCACGATAGCTGTGTTTGCTATGATTAAAAATAGTATGGTGATGAGGGCAATTCATCGCTTTGAGATAATAAGTACCATCGTCCATTTCCATCGCTGGATACATACTATCTTTGTAATATGGTAAATGACCGGAAGTCAAAAACATTTCTTCCTTGGCCAAGTGTGGAGTACGAACACGTACATAACCACCAGCACGTTCTGACTCGGTTGCTAATCTTTCAATTTCATTACGTATGATAGTACCATTTGGTAACCACATTACTAACCCTTTACCAACTTTTTCATCAAAGAAAAATAGTTCTTGCTCCGCACCAATTTTACGATGATCACGTTTTTCAGCTTCTTCGATCATGTGCAAGTATTCATCTAGACCAGCTTGATTTTCAAAACAGACTCCATAGATACGAGTAAGTTGAGGGTTTTCACTTTTACCTCTCCAATAAGCGCCAGCCAATTTTGTAAGTTTAAACGCACCAATTTCCGAAGTGTCGTTCAAATGTGGTCCGCGACACAAATCCACAAACTCACCGGTAGTATAAACAGAAACTGAGCTCACAGATCCGGCCAAATCTTTCATCTCTTCGTCGTTAACTTTGGTTGTTCCTTTTTCTTTGAGATCTTTTAATAGTTCTACTTTATAAACTTGATTTTTTTCTTCAAAAAATTTAATAGCCTCATCTATCGGCATTTCTTGGCGTTCATATTTCAAATTATTTTTAGCCATTTCACGAGCGACATTTTCAATCTTCTGCAAATCACCTTCACTAATTGTTTGTCCAAAATCTATATCATAATAAAACC
>CAZXEV010000020.1:0-15455 GCA_964639735.1 uncultured Gammaproteobacteria bacterium | reverse complement strand
TGATTGTTTTTTTAATATCAGCAACCAAATCATCGATTAATTCGTGTAATATCTTAAGATAATCCGGCTTGTCTTTTGCAAAATTAAAACCATTAGCAATTTTTAATTCTTCAGCTTCTTCGTAAGTAATTTTCAAATGTTGGACAAGGGCTGTATTAATCAATTCTCCAGAAAATTTAATTGTAGTGCTAAAACGTACACCACCTGCATCATAAATTATGATTGATGAACGTGTAGCGCCGATGTCTAGTATCGCTCCACCAGTATTTTCCTTATTCATTAATAGTCTAGCGATAGCCAAAGATTCAATTTCAAGTGAAATTGGTTGTAGTCCAACACTCTCTAGTAAATAAGTATATGAATCCGCAATGGTCTTTGGAACTGCTCCAATTAAAATTCGTGTTAATTTTGTTTTTTCAATTTGTGGTACGATTTGCCAGTCCAAATAGGCTTCGGTCAAGTCGAACGGTAGATGTTTTTGACATTGATATTCAACATCTTCCTGAGTAATTTGTTCCGGTGGCATATCGAGTTCTATCGAAGTAAGAAAAGTTTTTGGATCAGGAAGATCAGCTACCACCCATGGAGAAGTAATTTTTTTACTTCGTCCATCTTTACCAAGTAGTTGTAAAAGTTTGTGCCTAACCATTTCTGGTTGCTGTATTTCTCCGTCTACAATATAGCCTGGTGGTAAATTGATTGAAGCTATGTGATCAATACGGTGGCGCTTGTCGCGACTTAAATATGGAGCTGGAGAAAGTTGGACTAATTTTAAAGTTAGGTCTCCAATATCAAGCCCAAACGCACCTTCAAATGGATTATTATCAAACATAATGTTTAGAAATTTTGAGCCAACGAATACATTGGCATAATTACGGCTACAGCGATCCCGGCTACTACCAATCCGAGCACCACGATGATTACCGGCTCAATAATAACTGAAAAGTTTTTCATGGTGGCATCTACTTCGTTTCCGTAATATTCAGATAACTCTTTTAACATGTCATCCATTTTTCCTGCTTCCTCACCTACCATTATCATTTCAGTAACCATTGGAGGAAATATTTCTGGATACTGTGTTAATATTTTAGACAAATTATCACCACGTTTCAACCCTTCACTTACTTCCATCAAACTATCATGATACATTAAGTTGGTTTGAACAGAAGCGGTAATTTTGGTTGCTTCCACAATTGGAATAGTACTTTCAAGTAGCGATGAAAGTGTGAGTGTAAAACGCGCTAAATTTATTTTTTTTATAACCATTCCAAAAATCGGAAGCTTGAGCGTGAAATGATGGACGGCTTTTTTAAAAGTAAGATTTTTGAGCGCCCAGAAAAATGAAATTATGGCGCCAATTACTCCAAGCACCAAATATATTCCATAACTTTGAGTAAACTTTACAGTCGCAATCAGAACTCTTGTAGACAATGGTAATTCAGATTTAAAATCTTGAAACATCACCATTATTTTTGGCAAAATAAATACGACCATTTCAATCGAAATACCTAGTATGGCAACCAATATTACTGCCGGATATATCATCGCACCACGAATATGTGAAGTTAATTCATGACTTTTCTTCATTTGGTTGGAAACTTGTGTGAGCGCCTCTTCCATTTTTCCAGCTGCTTCACCGGCCGCAATCATGCTGACATAAATTGGTGGAAATACTTTTGGATATTCAGCCAAAACTTCGCTTAGTTGACGTCCTTTTTCTACCTCACCTTTTATGTTGGCGATTATTACTTTAAATTTTTTATTTTCCAATTCTTCACTCAAAATTTTTAAAGAAGCTACTATCGACAAACCAGCTTTGGTCATTATTTGTAAATGAAATACAAATAACATTTTTTCAACAAACGAAATATGACCAAAAAGTTTTCCAAAAAGGTCGTTTAATTTTTGTTCAAAAGCCGAAAGTTGTTTTGGTTTTTTCCCCTCCATATTTATTCTTTAGTAACGCGCAATATTTCGTTAATTGAAGTAATTCCAAGCTTGGCTTTTACTAATCCGTCCTCAAGCATTGTAAGCATGCCGTTTTCTCGTGCGTATTTTTTAATTTCATCAGCTGGAGCTCGCTCATTAATTTTTTTGGATAATCCTTCATCAATTTCCATTACTTCATAAATACCCATACGCCCCTTGTAACCAGTTTGGCCACATCGCGCACAGCCCGCACCTTGATAAAATGATAATGAGTCGGTTTTGGTATCAAATTCATTTATGTTATCTTTAAACAAACCGGATAATTTTTTGATATCAAACATTTTTGCGAGCTCGTCCAGAGCCGCACCTTCTAGTGCAAATTCTTTTTTACAATAAGTACAAATTTTTCTTACTAAACGTTGGGCGATAATAATATTTACAGTATAGGCTACCAAAAATGGTGGTATGCCCATGTCGATAAGACGAGGTAGGGTAGTTGGTGCATCATTGGTGTGTAATGTTGATAATACCAAGTGTCCAGTCATAGCGGCGTTGATGGATATGTCAGCAGTCTCTTGATCGCGGATTTCTCCAACCATGATAATATTTGGATCTTGGCGAAGGAGCGAACGGAGTCCGCTAGCAAAAGTGAAGCCAACTTTCGGATTGATTTGACTCTGATTTACTCCATTTACTCTATATTCTATAGGATCTTCAACGGTGGAGATGTTTACTCCAGGTTGATTCAAAATTCCAAGCACAGAATAAAGAGTGGTTGTTTTACCAGATCCGGTTGGTCCAGTTACCAAAATCATACCGTGGGGTTTTTTTATAGCTGACTCCAATTTCTTTTTGGAGCTGTCCAAAAAACCTAATTCATCTAAGGTGAGCGATTTTGCACCTTCATGCAGTAAACGCATTACGATCTTTTCTCCATCATAAACTGGCAGAATAGAGACACGAAAAGCCAATTTTTCTTCTTGAATTTGAATTTTGAAGCGTCCGTCCTGAGGAATCATGTGCTCATCTAGCTTTAGGTTAGCCAAAATCTTGATTCTAGCGGTGATTCCGTTCTGAACATTTTTTGGTAAAGTCATTACGGCCTTTAAAATACCATCAATGCGATATCGGATCATCACTTCTTTTTCCTCTGGTTCAATATGAATATCCGAAGCATTTTCATAGACAGCATGCTCTAAAACACTATTAACAATGTTGATAATAGGAAGCTCTTCAGCAGCTTTTTTGAGGTCTCCTTGGGCAGTTTCTTCACCAGTGTCTTGCCTGACGACCATAAATTCATCCTTCAACTCAGCATGGTAACGACGAATTGCATCTTTGAGGTCGCTTGGGGTAGTGATATAAACAACAGGTTCTAAGCCGGTTTTGCGGCGCAAAAATTCTATGGTCTGGATGTCAGTTGGATCGGTCATGGCTAACTTTAGCTGATCTTTGTCTTTTTCAAAGGCAACCACTTGGTGGGTACCGGCAACAGGGCCTGGTATAAGATTCAAAATATCCTTTTTAATTTCCTTTCCTTTCAAACTGACTATCGGCACATCCAAAACCAAAGCGGCTTTTTGGTATAGTTCACTTTCTTCAACTAGAGCGTCTGAAACAAGCACTTCCTCAAGTGTTTTATGGGTTTTTTCCGCTTTGGCTTGAGCTTCGTTGATTTGGCGGCTGCCAATTTTCTTGTCTAATTTGCTCAATACATTTTTGAGTGTTTTTGCGGAAAGCATAAAATGCAGATTTTAATCTTTTTACTGATTAATTATACCACAAATTATGATAAGCCTCCAATTCGGCTGTTGATATTGACTTTTTTTGGATTTGTGGTATTATATTTTTGCCTATCTACAAAGTATCTAAAGAAAATTTACAGTAAACAAGCCAAATTTGGCTTGTAGTTTTTAACAAATAAGCCTATGCGAGTCACGAATAATATTCGTGCCTCGTAAAAAAGAAAATCAATTTTCTTTTTTGGCTCAACATTAGTAATTATGAAGAAATACGAACTATTGTTAGTTCTACCAGGAACTCTGGATGAAAAAGAAGCAGAAACTCGTTCAAACGAAATCCTTTCTGTGGTAAAAGAATACGGTACTGAAGGAGAAATCGCTCCAATGGGTAAAATGCGCTTAGCCTATCCTATCAAACAGATTCGCTATGGATATTTTTATACCATTCTTTTCAAAGCCGAAACAAAAGAATTAAAAGCTGTTCAAACTAAACTTGGTTTGATGCGTGACTTATTACGTGCTATTATTTCTTTACATAATCCAAACTATACAGCTGCTTCCAAAATGTCATTTACTACCACCATTACTGGTGCAAATATGAATAACGAAGAACCAGCCGTTGTTATGGAAAGAAATGAACAGCCGGTTGAAAAAACAGCTGACAAAGCTGAAAAGAAAGTTTCTGTTCAAGATATCGATAAGAAATTGGAAGAAATTTTAGCTGGTGAAGTTATTAGTGGCGTTTAATAATTAAACGAAAACATATGGACTTAAATCGCGTTACGCTAATTGGTCGTTTAACTCGCGACCCAGAAGTACGCAGCACTCCTGCTGGACGTTCCGTAGCTTCAATCACGATTGCTACAGGAAGAGCTTGGACAGATCAAGCTGGTCAAAAGCAAAAGGAGTCTGAGTTTCATAACGTGGTAATGTGGTCAAAGTTGGCTGATATTGCTGGACAATATTTGCGCAAAGGCGCTCGTTTGTATGTTGAGGGTCGTTTAAAAACTCGTGATTGGACAGGACAAGATGGAGTAAAAAGATATCGCACTGAAATCGTTGCTGACAATATGATCATGCTAGATGGTCCAGCTCGCAGTGGTGCCGGATCGGATTTATCTCCAAGTTCTCACAATAATGAATCACCGGATGATTCACAACCAGTCATCGAAGAAGAAATTAAAGTAGAAGATATTCCTTTTTAAAAAATAAATTATGTCAGTGAATAGTAATAACAATAAACCAACAGAAGCAAAAAGTTGTTTCTACTGCGTCAACAACAAAGTCGCAATAGATTACAAAGATGTTATGAATTTGCGTCGTTTTGTTTCTTCTTATATGAAGATTGCTCCACAACGTCGCAGTGGACTTTGTTCCAAACATCAGCGCCATGTGGCCAACGCAATTAAACGCGCTCGCCAAGCAAGCTTGATGCCTTTCATGCCAAAATAAAAAAACTCATCCCGATAACATCGGGATGTTTTTGTTATGTCTAATTTTAGTGATCTAAAAAATAATCCTCGTCTCAAAGATATCTACGAAAAACGATTGCAAATTTTGCGATTGACCCGTGATTATTTTTGGTCACAAAATTTTGTAGAAGCTGAAACTCCAATTGCTTTACGTTTACCAGGACAAGAGCCATATCTCAATCCAATGCCGGTTGATATTAAAGACCCGTATAACGTATCACACCAATTTTATTTACGCACTTCACCTGAATACGCTTTGAAAAAATTATTGTCAGCTGGATGGCAAAAAATTTTTGAAATCAGTAAGTGTTTTCGGAATATTGAAAGTTTTGGTGGAACTCACAATCCAGAATTTACCATGATCGAATGGTATCGCGCCCCCGGCTCCTACAATGATATTATGGTGGACACTGAAAATTTGTTTAAATATATTGGTCAAAAAATAAATGTCAAAAAATTAAAGTATAATGAAAAGGAGATCGATTATTTAAATATTTGGGACAGATTTACAGTAAAAGAACTTTGGCAAAAATATCTAAAAGTTGATTTGGATAACTATTTGAATATTAATGATTTAAAAAAATTAGTCGTATCTAGGGGGTGGTCAGCCGACGATAATGATGCATACGAAGACCTGTTTTATAAAATATTTTTGAATGAAATTGAGCCATACCTAGGCTCTGAAAGACCTGTGTTCGTGTGTGATTATCCCGCCCAAATGTGTTCGCTCTCAAGGTTGTGTGAGGATGACAAAAGATATGCGGAAAGGTTTGAATTGTATATTGGAGGGTTGGAATTAGCCAATGCTTTTGGTGAACTTACAGACCCAATTGTGCAAAATGATAATTTACAGAAAGATTTGGTACTTCGTGGTCAGTTGGGCAAAGAAATTTGGGGCATAGACAGCGATTTTATTGAAGCATTAAAGTCAGGTATTCCACCGGCTGGGGGTATTGCTTTAGGGATAGATCGTATGGTAGTATTGTTTACTGGTGCGCAAGATATCAATGAAGTGATATTTCAGAGCGCTGCCGATCAAATAAATAATTAATTTTTTTATATGGCTTCAACATCTGATGTTCGTAAGGGAGTGGTAATCAAACACCAAAATGATTTGTATGTAGTGGTAGAATTCCAACACATTAATCCTGGTAAAGGTTCGGCTTTTGTCCGCACTCGTATGAAAAGTTTGGCTAGTGGTAAGGTGATTGAAATCACTTACAAAACCAGTGAAACGATCGATATCGTAAGTGTACTTTTTCAAAACATGCAGTTTCTTTACAAGAGCGGAGATAAGTATGTTTTCATGGATATGAGTAGTTATGAACAGGTAGAAATGGATTCCGAATTGGTTGGCGATGAAGCCAAATATCTAAAAGAAGGCTTGGATGTGGTGGTTGGTTTGTATGAAGAAAGACCAGTAAGCATTCAGCTTCCAAAGAAAATTCAATACAAAGTGGTGGAAGCTCCACCAGCAGTAAGAGGTGATAGCGCCTCTGGAAATGTTACCAAAGAAATCAAATTGGATAATGGTTTATTGGTACACGCTCCTATATTTATTAAAGAAGGTGAAGAAATATTGGTAAATACTGAACCTGGTGAATATAGTGCTCGCGCATAAATAAAATTTAAAACCACGACATTTCGTCGTGGTTTTTTTTATTTATATTTCCTCGTCACTATCATCCTCATCATCTGATTCAGAGTCCTTTTCTTTTTCGTCTGGCCAAGCAGATTCTTGGTTGCCATCGCCATATTCATCCAAGTTTTCTTCATATTCATCGTCGCGTAGGTCTTCCCAACTTTCGGATGGTTCTTTTTCCTCGTCTTCCATATTGGCTAATTTTGGCATATTTAAGTTAAATATATATAATTTATGAAAGTTATTTTATATTTATTTATTAAATTAGTCAACGAGGAGGGTTGACTTTTTGTTAGTAATTTTGTAATATAAGGTGTGTGATTAGTGACTTGCTAGTCATTCGCGGGCGTGCTTTCGCACTACCCGCTGCGTTCGGAAAAAATATCCAAGCAAGCTTGTCTATTTTGTTCCTCACTCGCGGGTGTCATATAACGGCTATTATTTCAGTTTTCCAAACTGATAACACGGGTTCGACTCCCGTCACCCGCTCAAAAAATCTTTGTCTAATCGGCAGGGATTTTTTTATACACACTTGACGGCTTGTAACTATTGGTATATCATTCAAATATAGATTTGAATGTAACTATGGTAAATAAATCAAAACAAAATAAATTTGAAACTTTAGCCAAGCAATTACAGGCCGCCTCTGAGTCGACTCGATTGGAAATTTTGTGCTTAATTTTTACTAAAAAAAAGGCATGTGTTTCTGAAATTGCACTCAAATTAAAATTGAGTGTGGCTTCAGCGTCTCATCACTTGTTAGCTCTTTCTAAAGAAAAACTTTTACGTTCTGAACGAGAAGGAAAAAAAATATGTTACGTACTAGAAGATACTAACTTTGTAAATGATTTAAAAAATTTAATTTGTAAATATAAATAAAATATATGGAAAAAAACAAGATTTTAGTTTATTCAACACCAGCTTGTCCATATTGTCATATGGCAAAGGACTACTTTAAGAATAATAGTATAGAATTTACTGATTATAATGTGGCTGTAGATCAAGTTAAAGCCCAAGAAATGGTCGCCAAAAGTGGTCAAATGGGTGTGCCGGTTATAGATATTAACGGAAAGATTGTTATTGGTTTTCAACCAAATATTTTTGAACAACTTCTTAATAAGTAATATGAAAATTACAAAAAACGAAAATGCATTAGATCGTTTAATCAGAGTGATATTTTCAGAAGTATTTTTTCTTTTGGCATATTTTTGGCTAGGCTCATATTTTATGTATGTGTTTTACGTCTTATCTGCAATAATGATGATGACTGCAGTGACTGGGTTTTGTGCTTTGTATAAAATATTCGGAATAGACACGAGTAAATATAAAACAAAACTATCTTTTAAAACACTAACGAGTATTTTTGTTGTCATTTTTTTGGTTATTGGAGTTTTGGGTAGTTACTATAGTAATTTTTTTACAAAGAAGTTTTTTTTGGAAGATTACAATAAAATGAATAATTATTA
The DNA here is from genome assembly GCA_964639735.1 of uncultured Gammaproteobacteria bacterium. Taxonomy (GTDB): domain Bacteria; phylum Patescibacteriota; class Patescibacteriia; order Magasanikbacterales; family GWA2-37-8; genus CAIOJG01. The sequence goes on along the minus strand of CAZXEV010000020.1, from coordinate 7,204 downwards.
TAAGCAAACATTGTTTTATGCAGGACAAGACAAGCGTCCTGAATCGTTAGATAACTACAATAAACTTGTTGTGGAATATAGTGTTTTTAATAACAAATACCAGAATTACCATCCACATGTAATTGTCGGAGATGATAAATTTAACACAGATTTAATTAGCGTATTAAATATCATTTTGGGATTGAAGGAAAAAGTATATATGGGCGATCTGAAGATAGCTCATACTGATTTGGAACAAGTACGTCCGATATTTCAGGATATTCTTAAAAGAAATGGGTTTTCTCTTTTAGCGGTATATCTGGTTGATTTCCATGACGCTATGGAAAAAATAATTGAAGCTGCCGATGCAAATGATGGTGCGGCTTTAGTTGCAGTTTATCCAGAAGTAGATGGTAAATTAAAAGAAGTTGAAAATGTTGCAAACGATGCTGAGATACAAGCTATTAAAAAAAATCTGAATGATGTTTATGTTTTAGCTAAGGAAAATAAAGTTGGTCTACTGTCTGCCAAAGCAGCAGAATTAAAAAGTAGTTTTGTTAAGGTTTATCTTAAAAGGGGCTAATTTGGCCCAGGAGCACATTGCCGTTGACTTCATAAGACACCACAGCTCTTACTGTGGTGTTTTTGTATTATAACCTCAATTGGGTATATACTATAAGTAGTGTTAATTTACTAACTAAAATGTATGAGTAAAAAAATTTCGTACGTCGCAATTTCTTTAGTCTGTGTATTTTCGCTATTGGGCGTGTCCAATGCGATGGCAAAATCAGAAGATGAAGGTAGGGAAATTGGAGAACAACACAAAAGTGAAGTATCTGGTGTTGTTAGAGAATTATTAAAAGTGGCGGATAGAGATAAACAAATTGGTGATGAAGTGAAGGAAGTTGCTGAGTCAGAAGAAGATCAAAGCGAGGGAATAAAAGAAAAGATGAACAAAGTAGAGCAGAGAAGTCGTTTAAAAACATTTTTTATTGGTTCGGATTATAAAAATTTGGGACAATTGAGAAGTGAGTTAGTTACCACTGAAAATAATTTAGAGAGATTAAATAAATCTATGGAAAGAACAACCAGTGCAACTATAAAGACTGATTTAGAAAATCAAATAAAAAATCTACAGACCATCAAAGAAAAAGCTGATTTATTTGTTAAAAACAACGAAAACAGATTTAGTTTATTTGGCTGGTTTTTAAAATTATTCAGTAAATAAAACTTAGTTAATTTAAAAATTAAACAACCGCTCAGCGGTTGTTTTTTTTATTGTCATACCTTCACTGGTTGACTATTTTTGGTTTTTATGATAAGGTGATTAGTCTTTTGGAGACGAAATGTTCTTTTGATGGCGCGTGCCATTGTGAGGTATAGTATGGATCTACTTTTCAGCGTGCTTCAGTATCTGTTGGCAGCCGTGCTTGTTCTCTTGGTGTTGTATAGAGCGTTTTTCATGAGCGGTCCGAAGCCACAACGGTGGCGTTGTCGGGCACCGACGATCCGGTCTCTGTCCAAGCCCGAGTGCGGGCATTGGAACGAACCGGGAACGATCACCTGTGCCAAATGCAACATGATGCGTGACTAGGAGGAGTCATGCGAACAACAACTGGACCGCCCTGAAACAGGGGTGGGTAGGGAGGAGGAAGAATCATCGACCACCAAACTACTTTGTATCTAAAATTTGGATATAAAGTAGTGTGGTCGGTGATTTTTTATTTCTGACAATTTTTGCAAAGACCAAAAAATTCCAAGTAATGTTGAAGTACTTTAAAATTATTTTTTTTCCATACCAACTTTTCTTGAATGTGTAAATCTTCAGGCAAAGAAATGTCTTCGATTTTTTTGCATTTTATACAGACTAGATGGTGGTGGTGAGAACCTTCTTCATTTATTTCATATCTGGTGTTTCGATCATTGAAATGAACCTCACTCACTAGATTGTTTTTTTGTAGTGTTTCGAGCTGTCTGTAAACTGTAGTTTTGTTAGCGTTGATATTTTTTTTATCTAACGCAAACAATAGCTCCTGAGTGGTTAAAGGTTTTTTTGTTTTGGATAATATGTCCAACAATGCGGTTCGAATCGGTGTGGTGCGAGTATTATTTTTTATCATAATTTTTTATCAATAATACTATGGCAAATATCGTCAGCATGATCAAAACAATAGTTCCACCAGAAGAAACATTTAAATAGAAAGAAGCAATAATTCCAGAAACAATCGAAAATATAGAAAACATTTCTGCCCACAACAAGGTAGTCTTAAACCCTTTTTTTAATTGTAGTGCAGTGATGGTAGGTAAAACTAACAAGGCAGAGATTAATAAAATACCAATAATTGGAATAGAAATTGCAATCATGATGGCTGCTAGCAATACAAATAAAGTATTGAACAATTTTACAGGTAATCCTGCGACTGTGGCAGCCTCTTCATCAAAGGCAATATAAACCAATTCCTTGTAAAAAAGAAAAATAGAAATAGCAATTAGACTGCCAAGTCCGAGAATTAAAAATACGTCAGATTGTTTTACTGTGACTATACTACCAAAGAGATAGCTAAACAGGTCGACGCTAAATCCATGTGCTAAACCAATAATAACAACTGCGAGCGCTAGACTACCAGATAAAAAAATAGAAAGTGCGGTCTCGCCGTATATCTTTTTACTTATACGTAGTCGCTCAATGGCGATAGAGGAAATAGCAGATGCTCCAAGTGCTGTCCAGAGCGGGTTGATCTTGAATAATAGTCCTATGGCTACACCGGCCAATGAAACATGAGCGAGAGTGTCGGCGATTAGCGAATAGCGTCGTAGTACTAAAAATATACCAATCATTGGGGCGATCAAACCGATTAGTATTCCAGCTTCTAAACCGCGGACGATAAATCCGTATTGAAATATTTCCAACATAAAATTAGTGGTTATGAGCTACAAAACGAGCATTTTTTCCATAGAGCTCATCTAAATAATGCCCCTTCATAAATTTCTTTGGCTCGCCGTGATAGACCAATGTTTGGTTTAAACAGGCTAGTTCAGTAACTTGGTGAGAAACCACGTCAACGTCGTGAGAAATCAAAATAAGTGTAATATTCAAGTCGGAATTTAGATGTGTAAGTAGTGAATAAAATTCATCCTGATTTTTTACGTCCACTCCAACAGTTGGTTCGTCCAAAAATATTACTTGCGGTTCGCCGGCTAGTGCACGAGCGATAAAAACTCTTTGTTGTTGGCCGCTAGATAAATTACCGATGAGTCGATTGGCATGATCGGACATTTCCACTTGAGCTAGCGCGTCGTCGATAATTTTTTGATCATTTTTATTCAACCATTTGAGTAATCCTTTTTTTCCATAACGTCCCATCGCCACAACTTCTCTAACGGTCACTGGGAAAAGTGGATCGAAATTTATAGCTTTTTGGGGAACGTAACCAAACTTTGACCAATCATTAAAGTCTTTAATATTTTTTCCAAATAATTTTACTGTTCCATTTTGTGGGGTAATTAGGCCCAACATAATTTTAAGTAGAGTGGTTTTGCCACCACCGTTAGGGCCAATTAAGCTGATATAGTCACCTTCATGAATGTCCAAAGTAATATTTTTTAATACCTCAACATCACCATATGAAAATGATATATTTTCAACTTCAATAATATTTTTTTCATGGTTTATAGACATTGTAGGGCAGTTTTAAGATTAATTAAATTGTTTTGCATTTCGGTAAAATAATTTTTTCCCTCTGATATTTCTGCTTCAGTAATTCCTTCGATAGAATTTAAAACTAAAGTTTTGGCTCCAATTTCATTTGCTATAGTATTTGCTAGTTTTGGGCTTACTAGGCTTTCAAAAAATATATAATCAACTTGATTATCTTTTGCAAATTTAGAAATTTCAGCCAATTTTTTTGGAGACGGTTCTTCGTCTGGTGATAATCCAGAAACTGGCGTCTGGTGCAAGTTATATCCACGAGCTAAATAGCCAAACGCAGAGTGAGAAGTGACTATTTCTCTTTTTTTACATCCGTTCAATTCAAGAGTAAATTGATTGTTTAAATTGTCCAATTTTTCAGAAAGTGTTTTGGAATTATTTGAATAGAATTGTGTGTTGGCAGGATCCTTCTCAATAAGTATTTTTGTAATTATCTGAACCTCTTTTTTGGCCATAGTAGGGTCTAGCCAAAAATGTGGGTCGTTGCCAATTAAATCTTGGGAAGCGATATTGTCATTTATATTTAAAATTACCGTATTTTGATCACTTAAAACATTTTTTACATTTTCGGACCACCCTTCAAATTTTGCTCCATTAATTATTAGAATATTACTGTTTTCTATTTTGGCCATATCTTGGGCGGTTGGTTCGTAGTCGTGTGGTTCAGCACCTGCTGGAGTGATATTGTGAACATCCGCTTTATCTTGAACTATTTGGGTTGTAAAAAAAAATAGAGGGTAAAAAGAAGTTACGACCTGCAATTTTGAAGTGGCTGGTTTTTTTTGAATGTTTTGTATAAATAAAGATAACATTATAAATGAGAACAGTCCGATTGTTGAGATTATTAAAATAATAATTGAGATTTTGTAAATATTTTTAATTGGCATATATATAATAATAAGTTAGTGCAACTTAGTTGCAACTAAACATTATCATTATTTGTGGTTTTAGTCAATATCAAATTGGGGATAAATGCAACTTAGTTGCAAGTATGTCAGAGTGTATTTTATTCAGTTTGGTAACGACGATTGAACCAAGTTTTGACAGATTGAGTGAGGATAAAATATATCACAATCATGATGGACAAAATTCCCCAATACAATAGTGGTAGAGGAGTTAGCTTAAGAGTGTCTGCCAAAGGTGAAAATGGTAAATAACAACCAATAGCGACAATAGATAAAGTAGCTATTAAAAGTGTTTTGGAAGGCCAACTTTGGATAAACGGAATCTTGTTAGTGCGAATAATATAAATAATCAAAGTTTGTGAAACTAGTGATTCCACAAACCAACCCGTTTGAAATAATGAAGGATTGAGATATCCTTTGAACACAAACCACATAACTCCGTAGGTGGCAAAATCAAATATTGAACTGATTGGTCCTATAAACAAAATAAATTTTTTAATCAATTTAATTTCCCAACATCTAGGTTTTGTTAGAAATTCCGGGTCAATTTTGTCAGTTGGAATAGCAGTTTGAGATAAATCGTACAATAAATTGTTGGTCAGAATTTGGATTGGCAACATTGGTAAAAAAGGTAAAAATATACTAGCGCCGACCACACTGAACATGTTTCCAAAATTTGAACTGGCGGACATCTCGATGTATTTAATAATATTACCAAAAATTTTACGGCCTTCAAGCACACCGTCTTGTAAGACGGCTAAACTTTTTTCTAGCAAAATAATGTCTGAAGATTCTTTGGCAATGTCTGCCGCACTGTCCACAGATATGCCGATATCAGCAGCGCGTAGTGCGGGAGCGTCGTTAATACCGTCGCCCATGAACCCAACTACATGCCCCATGTCTCGAAGAGCATGCACGATTCGTTCCTTATCTAGTGGAGTGAGTTTGGCAAAAATTTGTTTATCTTTGATGGCAGTTTTTAGCTGTTCAATATCCAAATTTTTTATATCACTTCCTAAAATAATATTGTTAGTTTCTAGTCCAACATCCGTACATATCTTTTTGGTTACCAACTCATTATCACCAGTTAGTACCATCACTTTTATACCGTTGGCTTCCAGATTGGCGATGGTTGCCTTTGCCGATGCTTTTGGTGGATCAAGAAATGCCAAGAATCCAAGTAGTGTTAAACCACTTTCATCAGTTGGTGAATATCTTGATTTGCTTGTGGGCTCTTTTTTGTAGGCAATTGCAACAACACGGAAACCTTCGCAATTTAATTTGTCCTCAATATCTTTTTTTATTTTTGATTTAGTACCAGAAATAGGTGAGACTTTTCCGTTAATTTGAATATGGGTGGCGCTAGCAACTACCTCTTCTAGTGCACCTTTACAAATCAGCACGTGTTCATGGTCTTCATTTTCTACCACTACAGACATGCGACGACGGTTAAAATCAAAAGGAATTTCATCAATTTTTTTGTAATTTTTATCTATTTTAATATTTTTCTTTACTTCAGTATGCTTTAAAATTGAGGCATCCATGAGATTGTCTAATCCAGTTTGAAAATAACTATTAATATATGCATAATTTAAAACAATCTCATCGGAACATCCTTCAACATTTAAATATTTTTCTAAAATTACACGCCCTTCTGTGATGGTTCCAGTTTTATCTGTACACAACACATCCATTGATCCAAAGTTTTGAACAGAATTTAAATGTTTTACGATAACTTTCTTCTTGGACATGCTGAGTGCGCCCTTTGATAAATTTACAGCGACAATCATTGGTAACATTTCAGGAGCCAGTCCGACTGCGACGGCTAAGGCAAAAATAATTGCTTCCAACCAATTGCCTTTGGTTAGTCCGTTAATCAAAAATACGGCTGGTACCATGATTAAAATAAAAGTCATGATAAGCCAAGTAAATTTTTTTACACCTAAATCAAAACTGGTAGGTGGTTCAATATCGGTAAGTTCCTTGGCGATAGCTCCAAGATATGTATTTTTTCCTGTAGATACTACCAATGCAACCGCACTACCAACCTCGATATTAGTACCTAGGAAACAAATATTTTTTAATTCTAGCGGATTGCAGTCTTTTTCTGCTTCAGAATTATAACTTTTTTCCACCGGCAAAGATTCACCAGTAAGAGTGGCTTGGTTTACAAATAAATTCTTTGATGACAATAAAATAACGTCGGCTGGCACCATATCTCCAGCCGATAGATGTACGATATCGCCAGGGACAAGGGAAGTAAGTGGTAGATTCGTAATTTTTTCATTGCGCAATAATTTTACGGTGGTATGTACCAACGCCTTTAACTCCTTGGCGGCTTTGTCAGCTTTAATTTCTTGGAAGAAACGCAAAAATACACTCATTATTACCATAATTCCAATCATCACCGTTGCTTTGTAGTCTTCTGTTAAAAAAGAAACACTTGCCAAAACAACCAGCAAAAGACTGAGTGGATCTTTGAAATTATCGAATAATAATTTTGGCCAAAAAATTTTCTTTTCAACCACTGCTTCATTTTTTCCAAATTTAGACAAACGTCTTTTGGCTTCGAGATGGGTTAAACCGTGCTTGTCTGAAGTTTGAAACTGTC
>CAZXEV010000019.1:7161-15511 GCA_964639735.1 uncultured Gammaproteobacteria bacterium | reverse complement strand
TGATCGAACAAACACAGAAACCAACTTTAGTGATTGCTCACAACAAAACTTTGGCCGCTCAACTTTGTAATGAATTTCGTGAATTATTTCCAGACAATGTAGTGGAATATTTTGTTTCTTTTTATGATTATTATCAGCCGGAAGCTTATATGCCTCATACTGATACTTATATTGAAAAAGAGGCGATGATCAATGAAGAAATCGACAGGTTGCGCCATGCGTGTACTCAGGCTTTGTTGTCTAGAAAAGATGTTATTGTGGTCGCTTCGGTATCGGCGATTTATAATCTTGGTTCACCAAAAGAATATGAACAGACCGTATTGCATTTGCGTGTTGGAGAAAACTTGGACCGACGTGGCATGATGGAAAAATTGATTGAGATGCAATTCGAGCGCACTAACAGTGATTTGGCGCGCGGACATTTTCGTATGACCGGTCAGGTGTTTGAAATAATTCCGGTGAATGAAGAAAAAATTTATCGTTTTGAAATTACCGACAAGATTGAGAAAATCGAACGACTAGACCCGGTGACTAGAAAAGTAGAACGCGAACAAGAAGATATCTGGTTTTTCCCAGCCAAACATTATGTGGCAAGTCCGGCGGTAAAGGAGAGGGCGTTTGAAGCGATCCGAGCGGAACTCGAAGCTAGACTAAAAGAATTTGAATCACAAGGAAAATTACTCGAAGCAGAAAGATTGAAGCGTCGAGTAAATTATGATTTGGAATTAATAAAAAATTTGGGATACTGTGGTGGTATTGAAAATTATTCTCGTCATTTTGATGGACGTCTTCCAGGACAGCCGGCGTTTACATTGCTCGATTATTTCTTGCATTGCGATTCAGATTTTTTGACAGTGGTAGACGAATCGCATGTGACCATACCACAAATTCGCGGTATGTATTTTGGTGATAAAGCGCGTAAAGATATTTTGATAGATCACGGATTTAGATTGCCAAGTGCCAGTGATAATCGTCCACTCAAATATGACGAGTTCGAAGAACGTACCAAACAGATGGTGTATGTTTCAGCCACACCAACTGAATTTGAAATCCAAAACAGTCAGCAGGTGGTAGAGCAGGTGGTTCGTCCAACTGGTCTTATTGATCCGGAAATTATTGTTTGTCCGGTTACTGGCAAAGGAAAAGTTTTGTCTCAAATCGAAGATCTAATTATTCGTATTGAACAGCGTGTAAAAATACATGAACGCGTGCTCGTGACTACTTTGACCAAAAAAATGGCCGAAGATCTCACGGAATTTTTGGAAAAGAAAAAAATAAAAGTAAAATATTTGCACAGTGATATCGACACACTCGAACGTATTGAAATAATTACCTCATTGCGTCGGGGTGAAATCGATGTGATTGTCGGGGTAAATCTTTTACGTGAAGGTTTGGATATGCCGGAAGTTTCTCTAGTCGCGATTCTTGATGCCGATAAAGAAGGTTTCTTGCGTAGTGAAGTGAGTCTGATCCAGACTATCGGTCGTGCGGCTCGTAATGTAAACGGTCAGGTTATTTTGTATGCGGATAATATTACCGGTTCGATGAAAAAGGCGATGAGCGAAACTGAACGTCGTCGCAAGATTCAATTGGCATATAACAAAGAACACGGCATCACTCCAAAAACAATTGAAAAAACTATTCGCAATATTTTGGAAGAGTTTGGAATCACTCGTGATCCAAACAAGAAAACAAAAAAGAGAGGAAAGGACAGATTGGCGGAAATCACCAAACTGGATACGCTGGGAGATGTGCGTCCGCTTGATATGATTATCAAAGAAAAAGAAAAACAGATGCGTGAAGCGGCCAAAGGACTCGAGTTCGAGTTGGCGGCGATTTTACGAGATGAGATACATAATTTGGTGTTGAGAAAGAAAGAGGAAGAGAAAAAATAGTTGGTTGACAATCTCATACAAAATTGGTAATATATCCCTATAAATTAATGATACCCCCTAGGAAAACGTTTCCAGGGGCTTTTGTCGTTTTAAACTAATATTATGCAAGATAAAATCGTAATTAAAGGTGCACGTGAACACAATCTAAAGAATATTTCTTTGGAATTGCCACGCAACAAAATGATTGTCTTTACTGGATTGTCTGGTTCGGGTAAATCTTCTTTGGCGTTTGATACTATTTTTGCCGAGGGACAACGTCGCTATATCGAATCATTGTCGGCTTATGCCCGTCAGTTTTTGGGTGGGATGCAAAAGCCAGATGTAGACGAAATCGAAGGTTTGTCGCCAGCGATCTCTATTGATCAAAAAGCGCATAGCGCCAATCCGCGTTCGACTGTTGCCACTATCACAGAAATTTATGATTATCTGCGTGTTTTATTTGCACGTGTCGGTCATCCGCACTGTCCAGAGTGTGGTACCAAAATCGAAAAGATGACAGTGGATGAAATGAAAGATCAGATTTTAAAAAAAATAAAATCAGACAAAACAAAAAAAGGTGAATTGATATTTTTGTCACCGGTCGTGCGCGGACGTAAAGGGGAGTATTACCAAATGCTTTACGATGTTTATAATTCTGGGTTTCTAGAAGTGCGAGTGGATGGAAAAATGTACAGCTTGAAAGAAAGAATTATTTTGTCTAAAAATAACAAACATACTATCGAAGTGGTAGTAGATAAAATTCCTTTGGAAACTTTGGAAGATCAGCGTCTGAGTGAAGCGATTGCGAAATCAGTCGATTTGAGTAATGGTTTGTGCACGGTAATTTTTGTGGATAATCACGAACAAATTTTTTCTACCGAGTATTCGTGTCCAAAAGATGGATTTTCTTTTCCAGAAATTGAGCCACGCCTTTTTAGTTTTAACAGTCCATATGGTTATTGTGAGGCTTGTACTGGGCTTGGTACCAAAGAAGTTTTTAGTGAAGAAATTTGTCCAAAATGTCAGGGAAAAAGATTGAACAATACCGCTCTGAGTGTAAAAGTAAATGGTAAAAATATTTGGGAAATAGTACAGATGAATATTCGTGATGCTCGTGAATGGTTTGCCGAGCTTGATATGAACCTAGCAGAAAAAGAACGTGAGATCGCAGGGATGGTGAGTAGAGAAATTAACAATCGTTTGCAATTCATGTTTGATGTTGGTTTGCATTATCTTACTATGAACCGTACAGCCGGTACTTTGTCAGGTGGAGAGGCGCAGCGCATACGTTTGGCGTCTCAGGTGGGTACACGACTCGTGGGGGCGCTCTATGTGCTTGATGAGCCGACGATTGGTTTGCACCAACGTGATAATGATCAGCTGGTAAAAACATTGCGCAGTCTTTGTGATGCTGGAAATACTATTATCACCGTTGAACATGATGAAGATACAATTCTCGAAAGTGATTGGATAGTAGATATCGGTCCAGCGGCCGGCAAGCATGGGGGCGAAGTAGTATTTTCTGGTCCGGTGAGTGTTTTGCTTGGTAAAGAAAAAAATGCTAAAGAATTTTTTAATTGTAAAGTCATTGGCGATCCAATCAAATCTTTGACCGGAAAATATTTGCGTGGCGAATTAAAAATTAAAGGACCAGAAGATAGAAAAGCGGTAGGAAACGATACACCAAAATTAAAGATAAAAGGGGCGTATGAACATAATTTAAAAAATCTCGATGTCGAGATTCCTTTGCGTCGTTTGGTTTGTCTCACTGGTGTATCTGGTTCGGGTAAATCTACTTTGATGCATCGAGTATTGAGACAAGCGATTGTAAATAAAATGTTTCGTCTCGATAAACCGGTAAGTTGCAAAAGTATTACTGGTACGGAATATTTGGATAATTTAATCACTATTGATCAAGGGTCTATCGGTCGCACTTCACGCAGTAATCCTGCAACTTACACCAAGGCATTTGATCACATCCGTGATCTATTTGCCGCCACGGCCGAAGCGCGTATTCGCGGTTTTAAACTAGGTAGATTTAGTTTTAATGTGCCTGGTGGTCGCTGTGAAAATTGTGAAGGTAAGGGCGTGCTTGAAATCGAAATGCACTTTTTGCCAAGTGTGGAAGTAGTGTGTGAAGTATGTAAAGGAAAAAGATTTAATCATGAAACTTTGCAAGTATTTTATAAAGAAAAAAATATTGCGGATGTTCTCGCTATGACTGTTGAAGATGCGGAAACCTTTTTCAAAGATATTCCGATGATATATGACAAATTAAAAATGCTCAATGAAGTTGGTTTGGATTATCTCACTCTGGGACAAAGCGCCACTACGCTTTCAGGCGGTGAAGCGCAACGCATAAAATTGTCTCGTGAATTGTCCAAACACGGAACAACCAAAACTTTGTATTTGCTCGATGAGCCAACTACTGGTTTGCATTACGATGACGTAAAAAAATTGGTATCAGTATTACAAAGACTTGTAAACCAAGGAAACACCGTGTTGGTTATCGAACATAATCTTGATGTTATCAAATGTGCAGATTGGTTAATTGATCTCGGACCAGAAGGTGGAGACAAAGGCGGTACACTCATAGCTGACGGAACTCCTGAAGAGGTGGCGAGAAAAGGTGGAAGTTTTACCGGACAATATTTGAAGAGGATATTGAAATAGTTTTATGCAAATAAAAATCGGTTGGCATGGAAAACATTTTGGTGAAGAACCGCCGCTAGTGGGAGATAAAAACCAGGGAGCGGGTGGAGTCTTTTTTAGTAATTGTCATTTGCATTGTGTTTTTTGTCAGAATGTTCAGATTTCACAACAGTGTATTGGAACAGATTACACTGTGGAGGGGTTGGTAAAAATCATGCTTGATTTGCAAAATCAAGGTGCGGTAAATATCGATTTGGTCACCCCGACAATTTGGTGGAGACAAATAAAACAAGCCGTAGAGATCGCCAAAACCCAAGGTCTGATAATTCCAGTAATGTGGAACTCCAACGCCTTTGAACCAAAACAATTGATTCGTAATATGAATGGCCTAGTAGATATCTATGTGCCAGATTTTAAATATAGCCATGATGAAATTGGTTATAAATATTCTGGAATAAAAAATTATTCTTCCGCGGCTCAAATCACTATCAAAGAAATGCTCTGGCAAGTAGGAAATTTTAAAACGGATAAAAATGGTTTGGGCGAGCGGGGAGTGATAGTACGTCATTTGGTGTTGCCAAACAATGTCGAAAATAGTTTGAAAGTTTTGGATATTTTGGCCGATATTGATACACGAATTCACGTGAGTTTGATGAGACAATATGCACCGCTCAATGATTTACAAAAATACCCCGAGCTAATGCGCGAGGTAAATGAGGAGGAGTGGAATACAGTATACAAACACTTACTTGAACTTGGTTTTGAAAATGGTTGGATACAGGATAAAGAAAGTAATACGGTGATGATCCCGGATTTTACCAAAGAGAAACCGTTTGAATAAAAATTATTTTATTTTATTTTCAGCACTTTCATTTTTTATTATTACGTCGGCGTATTCACGATCATTTGGTGTAATCGGTCGATCGGCTCGGTATATAAAAACTTTGATATCTACTTTTTGCAAAGGCAAGCCAGCGGTATTGGCTTGTTTTTTTAATTCCTCGTCTTTGTACGTACTGAATTTTTGCATTGCATCTTTGGTATGTTCGCCGCTAGGACTAATGGTAGCGCTCAAAATCACTACACCTTTTTTTGATCCAGTTTCTTGTTGTCTGTGTTCCAATAATATTTTATTATTTGGATTTAAAATATGTTCGACGTCACTAACTACTATGTGTGGTATGTCCTGCAGGATCATTTTCTCAGCAATTTTGTTTCCAAGAGTAGTTTTTCCAATATTGGTATCATTGGACATCGGACCGGCTATTGATATCACCACATAATCTTGGTTGGATAATAGTGTTTTTGTTCGGTCGGTGATTTGTTTCAATCCGTCGTAAAAAGAATATTCAATTTTTGGGAATAGATAGTCTGGGCTAGAGCCTGGTTCGGACATATAAAAATTATTACTAAAATTATTCAAAATATAATTGCTGGGCAAGTTGGTAAAAAGAATTGGCCTGTTCATTTTTATCCATCGTTTTCTTTATAACCTCAATGTATGGCGTTATCTGATTCAGAGGATATTCTTCTCCGGCATAATCTGTTCCAAACATGGTTTTCGCTTTTACATTTGGATAATAATTAAACACTCTTTTTAAATCTGAAATGTATTGTTTAGTGAGTTCACTGGTTTCTTTAGACGATTTATCTCCGCCATCAATGGTTCCAGAAATATCTGTAAAAACATTTTTATTTTTGGAAACGATATTGGCAGTTTCCATTTGATATGGAAAGCCAAAGTGAGAAATTACAATTTTGGTATTTGGGCAAAGGCTCGCGAGTTCATCGATGTGCATTGGGTGTGAGTATTTGAGTAAAGCAGTACCTTCTTGGTCATAAAAATCACCAGAATGAAAGACGAGCGGTTTGTTATATTTTTCACAAAGTTTGGCGATCTGTACGGCTTTTTTATCAGTTGGATAATAATGTTGATAACCAGGGTATAATTTTATACCCACAATTTTATTTTCTTTAAATAATTTATCGTGCAATGCTATTTGTGGTTTAAAATTTGTTTTTAGGTCGATACTGCCGATAGCAAAAAGATTGGTTTCTTTGGATGTAAACTTGATCAAATCGCTGACGCAAGGAAAACCATAATTGTTTTTATGATACCAAGCTAGAACTATAGCTTTGTCTACTTGTCCTTTATTTTTCTTTTTATATAATTCCCAATTTATTTTATTATAAATATGGGTGTGAATGTCGATGATCATAAAATTACTTTTAAGATTTTCCTTCCCATTCTTCGTAAAATTCTTTTAGAAAATTTTCCATCATCAAATGTCTTTTCTTGGCAATGTCTTTGGCAGTCTTTGTGTTCATTTTGTCTTTTAACAAAAGTAATTTTTCGTAGAAATGATTTACGGTATTGGATTGATTGTTTTTGTATTCCTCAAATGAGTTGTGTATGGCTGGTTTGATATCTGGATTATACATTTCGCGTCCTTTACTCCCGCCATAGGCAAAAGTTCGAGCGATGCCAATCGCTCCGATGGCATCTAGTCTATCAGCGTCCTGTACTACTAGACCTTCGATAGTATTTATTTTGTTTTCAACATTTGCACCTTTGAATGAAATGTTTTTGATAATATCACAAACATGTGCAATAAAGCCTTCTTCGACAGACAAACTCTCCAGCCATTCACGTGCCATTTTTGGCCCGATGTTATCATCGCCATTATGAAATTTCCAGTCAGCGATGTCGTGTAGTAGTGCAGCGAGTTCAACCACAAACAAATCTACTTTTTCGTGTTGACTGATATGAACGGCGTTTTTCCATACGCGATAGATGTGCCACCAATCATGTCCTGAACCCTCTCCGGCAAGTTTGGTTTTTATGTGCTCAGCGGTTTGGTTGATTATATTTTCCTTATTCATATGGTTTATAGGTGGTTTAGAAAATTGTGTTCAACTAGCGATCCGTCTTTGTATAAAAATTTGCCGGAGAAAAAACCGGGCTGGTCTAGCCATTTAATAAAAATTCTATCACCGTCCCACAAATTTAGATCGAACAATTTTTTGTCGTCTATCCACTCTAGATCACCTTCGTTGGATTCTATTAATTCACCGTCAAATTCATTAATTAAAAAAAGATATACATACCAACTTTCTCCTTTACTAAAAAATGGAAATGTTAGTAGTCCTTTTAATGTCGGATTTTTTACATTTAAACCACATTCTTCTTTTACTTCACGAATTGCACATTCTTCTGGTGTTTCACCTTCTTCCATTTTTCCACCAAGTCCATTCCATTTACCTTCATGCATATCGTTGGCTTTTTTCACACGATGAAGCATGAGTGTTTTACCGTTTTTTCTAAGGTAACATAAGGTAGCGTATTTCATTTTTTTATTCTCTTTATATTTCTTAATCCGAGAAATAGTAAAACCAATACTAATATTTTTAATGAGTAGTTACTATTTAAATCCAAAAAGTTTTTCGTCATTGGTGTGAATTTTCCTACCAATATATGTGTGAGTATGCCAATCGGTAAAGTTAAATACAGCCAATTTATTTTGGGAATATTAATATTAAATTTTTTAAATAATTTGGATAATAAAGGCGCGAGTAAATATATTCCCACAAAAGAAACCGCTAAATCAAATATGGCATAATTCAAAATGCGAAATTGCCTGAGGTAGGTGATTGAGTCCATAGTTTATAATAGTGAGTAAATTTGATTTTTAGTACTGAATAAGCTATAATTTGAGTGTCTTGCACGTCAAATACTGATTAATTATATAGTATAGAATATTTGATGGCAAGGCATTTTTATCTAATTTATGCAAGAGATTAAAGAAAAAATTCAGAACCTTCCA
>CAZXEV010000019.1:0-7151 GCA_964639735.1 uncultured Gammaproteobacteria bacterium | reverse complement strand
TTCCAGACGCACCCGGAGTGTATATTTATTTTAATTCTCAAAAAGAAATTATTTACGTTGGAAAAGCCTCTTCGCTCAAAAGCCGAGTGCGAAGTTATTTTGCGGGTAAAAAATCACCACGACCGATAGAAGAAATGATTCACGAAGTAGTTGATTTAAAAACTGAACAAACTGATTCCGCTCTTGAAGCGGCGATTTTGGAGGGATATTACATAAAAAAGTATCGTCCTAAATACAATATTCAGTGGAGAGATGACAAGAGTTGGAATTGGATTGGTATTAGTAAAGATAAATTTCCAAAAATATTGACCATTCGTCAGCATGAATTAACTGATCAAAAAAAGAAAGAATTCAAATATTTGTTTGGGCCATATCCAGGACTAAACACCAAAGAGGCTTTGAAATTATTGCGAAAAATATTTGTATTTTCTACTTGTGAACCAAACGCTAAACGACCTTGTTTTTATTACCAACTTGGACAGTGCCTAGGTGTGTGTACAGGAGAAATCACTGCCAAGGATTATGTTTCCAAAGTGATTCGTCCGCTGTGTTTATTTTTGGATGGACAAAAAAAATTGTTGGTAAAAAAGATTGAAAAAGAAATGGTGGTAGCATCAAAAAAAGAAAATTTTGAAGAAGCGGCTCGCTTACGCAACCAACTTTATCATCTACAAAAAATTCAGGATGTGGCCTTACTTAACGATAGTTTTTTAAAAGATAAAATTTTTGTTGGAAATAATTTAGTAAAAAGAATAGAAGGTTATGATATTTCCAATCTAGGTAGTAGTGACAAAGTTGGTAGTATGGTAGTATTTGATGAATCTGGTCCAGTAAAAAATCAATATCGAAAATTTAAAATAAAGACTGTATCAGGTCAGAGCGATGTGGATTGTCTAGCGGAAGTATTGGAGCGTCGGTTGAAACATGCTGAGTGGATGATGCCAAACATATTTTTGATTGATGGTGGTTTGCCGCAAGTCAACAAAGCCAAATCAGTATTGCGTGAAGCGGGAGTGATGACACCGATCGTTGGTATCGCCAAAGGCAGCGAACGTAAACGAAATGATTTTTTCGTAGTAACAGATAAGGATGAAATAAAAAATTGGGTTAAAGAAAATAAAATGTTATTAATAAAAGTGCGTGATGAAGCCCATCGATTTGCTATCACTTTCAATCGTGCTCAAAGAAAAATAAAATTATAAATATGCTAAAACGTCATTATTTTATTGGTAATTTTGACTTAAATTTAAAAGAAGTAGTTTGTCTAGATACGGAGATAGTTCATCACATCAAAGATGTATTAAAATTAAAATTGGGGGAAGAGGTTGTTTTATGTGATGGAAATGGCCATGCTGTATTAACGAGAATTGAAAAAATTGAAAAAAAGAACATTAATTTTTTTGTTAAAAATATTTTACCAGGAGCAGTAAATGATAAAAAAATAATTCTTTATGCTGCATTGCTTAAACGCGATTGCTTCGAATGGCTACTTCAAAAATCGGTAGAAGCGGGTGTGAGCGAGATTGTGCCCATAATTTCAGAACGCACTATAAAAATTGGTTTGAATGAGAAACGTTGGCAAAAAATAATAAAAGAGGCGGCTGAGCAATGTCAAAGTTTGATTTTGCCAAAATTATCTCCTATGCAAAATTTTAAAGAAGCACTAAAAAAAGCAGAGGGAGTTGGAATATTTTTTGATTCGGCAGGAGAAAATGTAAAAAAAATTAAAGTAAGTGGCTCGGCGGTTTCTTTGTTTATCGGTCCGGAAGGTGGATGGTCAGACAAAGAAATTGAGATGAGTAAAGAAAATGGTTTGAATTTTGTAAATTTGGGAGATTCGGTTTTGCGAGCGGAAACAGCGGCAACAGTGGCAGTATATTTGGCTAAAAATATATTATAAGGTAAAATGTAATACTATATGGTAGTAGATATTCAAAAAATAAAATCTGAAGGTATTCAGTTGCGCCAAGAGGTGCGTCAAAAAACCGCAGATTTAATCTTGGCAGCCTTTGGTTTTGTGGCTGGTTTGGCTTGGAACGAAGCAGTAAAAGCCCTTATTGAAGAGGTATTTCCCGCTCACAACAACTCAGTTTGGGCTAAGTTGACCTATGCCTTGTTGGTCACGTTGTTAGTAGTATTAGTTTCAGCCTATTTTGTGCGTACAGCAGCCAAAGATGTGGAATCTAGCGATAAATAGGGGTGGGGACTTGACTTTTTTTCGTTTTTTGTTTATTATATTGCTGTTTATGTTAGCCAAAAATAATCGAGGAGAATCCTGGCTTGAAGCTTTAAAATTCATCGGCAAATGCCCAATTTGTAATCAAGAATACGAAGAAAGCAAAGCAAAATTATTTGCTAAGCATGATTCTGCCAATTTGATTCACATTACTTGCGGTAAATGCTCCAGTAATTTTATTGCGATGGTTGTAGTGATGAAACAAGGATTAAGCTCGGTTGGTATGGTGACTGATCTGAATTTTGACGACGCAAAACAACTTTATAAAACTGCACCGCTTACGGTAGATGAGATCATCAGCGGTCATCAATTTTTTCAAAAAAATTATTAATAATATATTAAATTGTAAGATATGGCATATTTGTTGCAAGCGGTGACCCGCACTATCAAGGGAGCAAAAACACGTGAACAGGGAAAATTACCAGCCGTAACATACGGAGCTGGAAACGAAACTGTTTCATTGGATTTGAATTACTCTGAATTCTTGAAGCTTTACAAACAAGCTGGAGATTCCAGTTTGATCGATCTTGAAATCGATGGTAAGAATGTTGGAAAAGTGTTGGTACACGAAGTGCAACGCGATCCAGTAAAAGATACTCCAACTCATATCGATCTACGTCGCATTGATATGAACAAAGTAATGCAAGCTCCAGTGGTACTTCACTTTATTGGTGAGGCTCCAGCAGTAAAAGCTTTGGGTGGTACTTTGGTACAAAATCTTTCTATGGTAACTGTAGAATGTTTACCAAAAGATTTGGTTTCATTCATCGAAGTAAGTTTGAACAATTTGAAATCTTTTGATGATTTGGTAAAGGTAAAAGATTTAGTTTTGTCTGAAGGTCTAAAAGTTGTTTCTCCACACGGCGATGCGCTTGTAGTGAAAGTAGCTGCTTCATTGACTGAAGATGAAATCAAAGCTATGGAAGACGCTGGCAAGAATTTGGATGTTAGTAAGATTGAAACAGCTGGCAAGAAGAAAGAAGAGGAAGAAGCTCCTGCTGAAGGTGCAGCTACTGAAAAGAAAGCTGACGAAAAGAAATAAAATTTCAAAATTTCAATCCCTGCTACTAAGCGGGGATTTTTATTTTATGATATAATATCAGGTATTATGCAAGGCGAAGCGAAGATTATAAAAATTAATCCATTGTTATATTTTTTACTTCTATTATTGGTAGTTACCGGGGTATATTTTGTTTGGCAAAAAAATAGTAACAAAGTCGTATGGAAACAGGAATTGCCAGTCATTTATCATAGTGAGTTGGATGGATTGCCAGTGATAAGTCCTGAAAATATGGCTCCAATTGTAGTAGGTGTAATGATAGATAATTATCCAGATGCTAGACCGCAAAGTGGTCTGTTGCCTGCGAAGATTGTTTATGAGGCACCTGCTGAAGGTGGTATTACACGTTATTTTGCTGTCTTTGATAGTATCCAAAACGTGGAAAAAATTGGTCCGGTTCGTAGTGCTCGTCCATATTTCATAGATTGGTTGAAAGAATATGATGGATTATATATGCACTGTGGTGGTTCACCAGAAGCTTTGGATATTCTAAAAAATGGAAAAGTTTTTGATCTCAACGAAATGTACGAAGGGGCCTATTATTGGCGAGATGAGAGCCGAACTGCTCCCCATAACTTATATACTAGTAGTGAAAAATGGAATAAAGCTTTTGAGGCTAATCCAGACGAAAAAAAGATTTTTAATAACGCTTGGAAATTTGGAGATGTTTCTTCGAGTAGTTTGGAGATAGTGAAAAATATCACGATAGAATACGCTCCTGATTATATAGTAGGATGGGGTTATGATGAAAGTCAAAAAATATATTCTCGTTTTGTAAACGGCACCCTCTTATTGGAAGATGGTATTGTTTTGACCGCCAATAATGTGATAATACAATATGTAAAAACACGCGTAGTGGATGATTACGGGCGCAAGGAAATAAATACAGACGGACAAGGGGGTATGAGGTTGTTGCGCGACGGAACTATGGTTCGGGGTATTTGGAAAAAAGAAAATGGACGCACTAGATTCTATGATAGTACAGGACAAGAATTAAATTTGAAACCAGGAAAGATTTGGATACAAATTGTGCCCAAAGAAATTAATACAAAAATATCCACTTGATCAGGTGGATATTTTTAGTATTCGATCTAGTCCAGCTAGGTCTTTTTTTATTTTTAGCTTACTTTGTGGTAAATATTTTTTGGACAGATCGATAATCTTGTCAGGTTGAGTGGGGTCGATTTCAAATAAAATTAAAAGCTGTTTGTTTGTAAAAATTTTAGCGACTTGTTCTAGTAGTTGGCGATACAATGCTAAACCATTTTCTTTGGCGACGAGTGCTAATCGAGGTTCTTTTTGTATAGATATTTCGGATTCAACTTGTTTGTCTGTGAGATAGGGGAGATTGGCGGTAATGATAATTTTATCAAAAGATTTGAAATCCCGATTTTGTAATTTTGAAAGTAAATTACTTTGGAGTAGTTTTATTTTTACGTTATGAGTATGAATATTTTTTTGAGCCACATTTAACGCTTTTTTGGAAATGTCCAAAGCGATCGTGGTGTTAATTTTATCACTGTTTTTTAAAATAGAAATCGGTATGCAGCCACTGCCGGTACCAATATCTATCAATAGTATTTTTTCGTTAGTTTGACTACTATATTCCAAAACTTCTTGGACGATTAATTCTGTTTCAGGGCGTGGAATTAAAACATTTTTATTTACATAAAAATCCAATCCAAAAAATTCCTTTTTGTGGATTATTGCGGCAACCGAATGTCCTTGTTTTAGCAAAAATAAACAATAAATAAAATACCAGTATTGAAATAAATCAATCTGGTATTCACTGTGGGTGAGGACAAAAACACGGTCTTTGTGGATAGCGTAAGCCAACAATAATTCGCTTTCAGCAGTTGGCTGTTTGAGGACGTTTTTTATAGTGAGATTAAACATTGTTTGTTTCTTTGTAATCTTCTTCACGCAAAGCCAAAATTATTGGTTCGATTTCACCGTCTAAAATTGTATTGATGTTGTTCCAGTTTTGGTGAATACGGTGGTCGGTGATACGATCCTGTGGGAAATTGTAAGTGCGAATTTTTTCGCTGCGATCGCCACTGCCGATTTGAGATTTACGTTTATCGGACATTTCTTTTTCGTGTTTTTCCTTTTCAATTTCATAAAGACGAGAACGCAAAACTTTCATCGCTTTATCCTTGTTGGCGGTTTGAGAACGTTCGTCCTGACATTGCACGATTGTTCCAGTTGGAACGTGAACGATACGAACTGCGGAGTATGTGGTATTTACACTTTGACCACCATTTCCACCGGCACAAAAAGTATCAATACGTAAATCTTTGGCTTCGATTTTGAATTCTATTTCGTCAATTTCTGGCATGACCGCTACTGTGATAGTGGAAGTGTGAATGCGGCCAGCTTTTTCAGTGTCTGGTACACGTTGTACACGATGTACACCCATTTCGTATTTTAAATCTTTATAAACATGTTTTCCTTTGATAGAAAAAATAACTTCTTTGTAACCGCCAATACCAATACGATTTACATCGATAAGTTCAACGCGCCAATTCTTTTTTTCGGCATAGCGTGAATACATACGGAATAGTTCAGCCGAAAATAAAGCGGATTCATCACCACCGACTCCAGCTCGGATTTCCATGATGACGTCTTTTTTGTCCATTGGGTCGCGTGGGCGAGTGAGCTCGGAAAGTTCCGCTTCCAAAATTGATATTCTATTTTTTAATTCCTCGATTTCAGCTTGGGTGAGCTGTCTCATTTCTTCATCTGTTTCGGTCGCTAACATTTTTTCTGATTGAGCCAAATTGATTTCAGATTTTTCTAATTCAAAAATTTTGTCCTTCACATCTTGGAGGTCGCTGTATTCTTGAGAGACGTCTTTCAGTTTATTGGAATCATTAAGAATGGCTGGGTCTTGTAATTCCGCTTCAAGTTTCAAATATTTGTTTTTTATGTCGATGTATTTTTGAATCATACAAAATCCATTATATATTAAAAAACAGACCAAAGCAAAATAAGCTTAAATGGTCTGTTTTTAAAATTGTTAGGCTTTGGCGGCTTTTTTTGCAACTTTTTTAGCAGCAGAAGCAGCTTTTTTCACTTTTTTACCTTTGCGACCAGCAGCAGCGGCAGCCACTTTGTCTGCTTTTTCTTGGTATTTCTCTACGCGACGAGCAGTGTCAACAAATTTCTGTTTACCAGTATAAAAAGGATGACATTGATTGCACAATTCCACGCGGATTTCTTTCATAGTGCTGCCAGTAACAAAAGTATTGCCACAAGCGCAGGATACTACACATTCTTCGTTATATTCTGGGTGAATCTTCTTTTTCATAAAATCAGGTTGTTTTTTAAGTATTTTGTAAATTTATTAAAAAAGATGGTTTTTCTTAATATGGCTAGAATTATAGCAGATTAATGAAAAAAGTCAACACCCCTAGGGCTGGGGACTGATTTTGTCCAAAAACTTGACTATTTAGCCAGGTTGTTATATAATCCGACCATCTTTTAATCACTCATTCGTTCATTTTTTTCCTCCCCCGACCACTCGGTGGGTGAGAACGAAGAGGCAATAACTCCCTTAATAGGGAAGATAAGGAAATATGACACAAATCCCATCCATGATGGAATTGCTCAAGTCCGGTATGCACTTTGGGCATCAGAAGTCTCGTTGGCACCCTAAAATGAAGCCATATATTTTTGGCGTTCGCAATGGTGTGCACATCTTAGATTTAGAGCGTACTGTAGAACAGCTAGAGAAAGCTTTGGAATATTCCAAGAGTTTGGCTGCAGCTGGTAAAGTAGTTTTGTTCGTTGGTACAAAACGTCAAGCACGTGACATCGTAAAAGAAGAGGCTAGCCGTGCTGGTTGCGCATACG
>CAZXEV010000018.1:12409-15604 GCA_964639735.1 uncultured Gammaproteobacteria bacterium | reverse complement strand
TATTATTGACGACGAGGAATATTTGAAAGAAAAAGAAATATTAAAAAAACAATTAGACAAATTACAACAAAAAACCGAAACAAAAGAAGAGGCGGAAAGAATAATTGAACTGACAAAAGAAAAATATATATTTTGTGCCTATGCACGAAAAAGATATTTAAACGGCGATGAAAATGTGAAAAGAGAGATACTGGAAGATTTAGGTTCGAACCGAGAAATTAAAGACAAAAAAGTGCTAATCTCACTTGAAAAATGGTTCATACCAATTTATTTGATGACAAAAAAACACAACGACGAAATGGCAAGGTTAGAACCGGAAAAATTTGGCTATGATTACAACAAAAACGAAGCCTTATATAGGCTCCGTTCGTCTTGGCTCCGAGGGTGGGATTCGGACCCACGACCAATTGGTTAACAGCCAACTGCGCTACCGCTGCGCTACCTCGGAATATAGTTCGATTTGAACTAGTGAATAGTATACAAAAAAAACCCTTTGCTGTCAACAGCCAAAATAACTACAATAATTGATAGTTTTTGGCCGGTTCTTTTACACCGTGGAATACTACATCGGTGATGTTTTGCACTCCAAATTGACGTCCATCCAAGAACCCAGACATAGCCGCCTCAGCCAGCCAACCACTATTTATCCAATCAAAAAGCCATTCGTGAGTATATTTTGGATCCTCTTGACTAATACCTGATCCGATAGTTTTCAACCAAATCTTGTTAAATTTCTCTTGTGATCCAAGTGGTGGCGCAATAATGATAGGAATACCAAGGGCTGTATAAAAAACTAATTCAGATGGTTTGGTCCATAATATGTCGGTGGTTCGCAATGCCTCATTGAATTGAACAAAATAGTCTTCCTTGTCTACCGCAAAAATAATATGAAGGTTTTTGTTTAGTAATTTAGTCAGACCTAATTTTTCTATATAATCACTAAAATACAGATAAACATCATTACGTGTACCCGCAACCAGTTTGAAATTAATTTCATTGTTCAACAGTTTGTCTTTCAAACTTAGTAATATATCTTTGGCGATTTTTCTTTGTGCACCAGCACCACCAACGGCAAAAGTCAGGGTTAATGGATGGTGATGTTTTTCAGTCGCCTTTACTCCTGTTAAAAACTGTTTAATAGTACGAATATATTTTTGGCGATAGTGTCTCTCTGGGTCCAAATTAATTATTCTTTCGGCTAAATCTGATTTTAAAATACTTAAACTTTGTCCACCAAGATTTGCATCTGGCAAAGGAAAACCGGTTAAAAAAATATTTTCAGCTTTTACCCCATATTCTTTTAGACGATTCACAACACGTCTACAAGGTGCCAAATATTTAATCCGGCTTTTTTGTGGGTTAAATGGTGCCCAGGCACGACTAATATCACTATCACAAACCACCACATATATATCGTTTTTAAAACCGTGTTCTTCGGCAAAAAATGCCACTGAAAAAAATGTTGTGATAAGAGGAATATCTTTTGTTTTTAAAAACTTTACCAAATCCTTACCCCAGCCTTTTTTGATACTTGCGTAATTTATTTTTGTTTGTAAACTTGGTTTAGAAAGATCGCGTTTTGGATAAAACGGTAAAATTCTTTGCATGCGATCAATAAAAATATCAAACAAAAAATGCCCGATCACCGGCAAACCTTCTGATCGAGAAAAAAATTCATAAAAGGCTTGAGAACTATTCCAGTAACTATAGTCACCTTTAGAAATACCTTCGTAGTTGTTGGCCAAAATAACTTTTTCATTTGGCGACAAAAAACGCAACGGATGGGCGGCTCTTTGATGGCCATATCCCATACCCACCGAAACTATCCACGCTTCATGTGTTTTGATCATATTCTCTTATTTTTTGCAAAAATAAAACCCATACTTTTATCAAATTTTGATGGAAATATTTGGACACCAAATCCATTTTCACGAAGTTGTGTTTCGATTTCTTTATAGTGCATACCGCCGTAGTTGTGATATTCCATAATTACAGCACCGATACGAGTAAAATCAGCCGGCATACAGGCAGAAAAAACATCGTACTCCCCTCCCTCTATATCCATTTTTAGCAACGATACAAATCTTATTTTTTCTTTATCCAAAAAATCTCGTAGCGAATATGTTTGTACGGATTGAGTAACCTCATTTTCTTTTTTTTCTGTTTTATATTCAGGTGAACTTTGCAAATGATGATTATGACTATCTTGCGAAATCAAAAGAGTTGTTTTTTCTGTATGTCCACTCAGGGCAATTTTTAATGGTTGAATTTTCTTTAGGTTGTTTTCTTTTATGTTTTCTTGTAACAATTTGAAATTTGACCCCTCTGGTTCAAGTGCATAAATTTGCACACTTGGGTTCAATAAGCGTGCATATATCGAAAACATTCCAACGTGTGCTCCTACATCCAAAATGGTTTCTGAGGCTTCAGCGATAACCGTTTCGGCAACTTTATATTCTCGCTCTTTAAATATTTCGGCCAAAACACTTTCTCCCGCTTGATCTGGAAGAGTTACTGTTAAATCGGAATAATTAAATTTTATATTTCTTTTTTTCATGTAATTAGTATATCACAAAACGTGTTTTGTTGAAATAAAAATAATCACATAAGCAGCTTTTTATTATCTTTCAATTGCATAATATTGCACAATTAGATATAATCCCTATTAGATTATGAATCCGTGACAAAAATCAAATCATGGATTTTTTAAGGAATATATATAATCGTTTAATATGACATCTGGTGATTTTCGAGAAAAACAAACCATAGGCTCGGCTGACCAAGAAACAATTGAAAAAGCCACTGAATATTTGCAAAAATTTCAGACTATTTTACAACGTCCTTTTTCGCAAGTCGATGGTGGTCGTTCAAGTAAACTTCAAATTTCGTCCTCTGCAGAAATAATATTGCCTAAACTAAAATTAGAACACCCTAATGTCATTCATACTATTCTAAACTTAGAAGGAGGGACAGAAGTGATCACCGGATATATATGCAAAATATACGAAATTCACGACGGTTTCAGATCATACAAATACGGCAAAAGATTTGCCGACTTATTCGGTATAACATCAGATAAACCAAATTACAAACAAGTCAGAGAAGCACATATCAACGCCGCCGCCCATTTGTTTGGCACGTCTCTCCACACATTTGATGAAGAAACTATTGAGCATCTTCGAGAAGGACTCAACA
>CAZXEV010000018.1:0-12399 GCA_964639735.1 uncultured Gammaproteobacteria bacterium | reverse complement strand
TCACTTTCTAAAGCTCTTAACAACAACTTCCCAGGAAATGCTCTTAAAATTCTTAAAATCAGCGAACTTCCAACCGATCAATTTAATGAAAAATTTAGGGATTATTTAATTAGGCAAATTAGAGCCACCAATAATATTTGGGAACTGGTTGGTGTTCTAAGTTGTTTAAGCGAAAATGCGGACATCATGGATTTCCTAACTCATGACGAAACCACTTTAACAGTAATTACCAATTTATTAATGAATAGTGAAAAGACACCAGATAATGTTGGCGATTTATCCAAATTAGCAAAAATGTTCAGACTTCCTTTTTCCGAAGAAGTGCAAAATTAGAAACTCTCACATGTAGAGATACTATAATTTACGAACTAATTATTTTATTTAATATAAAAGAAAAAACAGACTCTGTTGAGTCTGTTTAACTTTGTTCCGAGGCTTGGAATCGAACCAAGATAGACAGCTACAAAGGCTGTTGTCCTACCTTTAGACGACCTCGGATTATACGCGAAGTTGGCGACGCATAGCCAAACCGCTAGATAATATGGTTAGGGCTAAAACGCAAAGGAATTGGACCCCAAACACATACAGGATATTCGAATTATAGTAATTTGTCAAGGAGAAGCTACTTGGGAAAATTACTGACAAATACGGATCGACAAAATTTAAGGCTGCATAAATCAAAACGATAGAAATGACCAAACTCAACACAGAGAAAATAAATGATTCAACCAAATAAGGTCCACGAATAAACCAGTTACTCGCCCCGACCAAACGTTTGATACCGATCTCAGTTTTTTGCGTATGGATAGCACTGCGTATAGTGTTGAACACAATCAAGAATGAAATACAAGCAAATAATAAAACCAACCCAGCGACCGCCTGTTCGGTACGACCAGTAATGTTTTGAATTTTTTCAATTGCACTTTCATGTTCATCAAAACTTTTTGCCTCGATCAAATGTTCATATTCTGGCACACTCAAAGCCTTAATGATTTTTTTATAATCACCTGGTTCTCTGGTTTTTATAATCATTGTAGGACCGAAAGGATTTTTGTCTAATTCTGACAAAGCTCCTAAAATGTCTTTGCTCTGACTGTGACGCTGTTTAAACGAATCTAGTACACCCTCGGCATTTTCCAGTTTTACACTCACAACTTCCGGAAAGGCGCTAACATACTTATTTATTTCTGACACGTTTTTATCGCCTGCGTTGGAGCTAAAATAAATACTTACATTAACCTGGTCTTTTATAAGTCCAACCGCTTCTCTAGTAACCACTTTTACGCTCCACAAAGCGTTTACAGACAAAAGCATTAAAACCAAAATCAAAACAGTCATAAAAGACAGACCAAAATTTCTCCAGATGTCCTGAAAAGCAAATTTTAAAATGCGTCCAATAAATACCATATAATTATAAAATATATTTGCCAGCCTCTTGATCTAAAGTAAGATGACCGTCGTGGAAAGTAATAACACGGCGACGCAATGTATTCACCACTTCACGATTGTGGGTCAACAAAACTATGGTTGTGCCGAATTCGTTAATTTTTTTCAGGATCTGTATAATTTCTTCGGCGTTGATTGTGTCCAAATTTCCAGTTGGTTCATCGGCTACGATAATTTTTGGACGATGTGCAAGTGATCTAGCGATAGCTACACGCTGTTGTTCACCACCAGACAATTGCATCGGATAACGATTGTGACGATCAGCCAAGCCCACAATCTCTAAAAGTTGAGGTACTACCTGAGCAATGCGATGACTTTTTTCACCGGCCACTTCTAGGGCAAAAGAAACGTTTTCATAAACAGTTTTTTGTGGCAAAAGTTTGTAATCCTGAAAAATCATACCAATCTGACGACGCAAAAAAGGAATATCGTCTTTTTTGATATCTGTAATATCCCAATCACCTATTTTAATCCTGCCTTTGGTAGGATTTTCTTCGGCAATCAAAAGCTTGGTAAACGTGGTTTTACCACTACCACTCTGACCAATAATAGAAACGAATTCACCTGCCTTGATGTGTAGATTGATATCACGCAAAGCAACTGAATTGGTAGAATAAATTTTTGTAACTCCTTCAATAGTAATCATAAGATTGATTTATTATAACACAAATATTAAATAAACAAAAAACCCGCGTATAGCGGGTGTGAATAAAAATTTATTTTGGAGCCATCTTCGGGGATCGAACCCGAGACCTGCGGTTTACGATACCGCCGCTCTGCCAACTGAGCTAAGATGGCACTGTAAATTAATTCAATTTATTTATTTTCAAAATCAAATTTGGATCAGGACAAACGTTTAGCCAAAAATCTCGTTCAGAAGGTTTGCCAACTCCTGGAAAATCTCCGAATTTACCTTGCATATCAGAAATAATTTCAAAATGAAGATGAGCTGGCCAGTTGCCGTTGACCTCATATTCACCAACAGTGGCTACTTGTTGCCCTTTGATAATCTGTTTTCCAACTTCTAAACCGTTTAATGATTCGCGACTCAGATGTCCATATAGTGTAAAAAATTCTACGCCATCAAAAACATGTTTCAAAATTATCGTTGGGCCGTAATCTCCAAAATGTGCATTATCTTGAAAACTATGAACAGTAGCGTCCAATGGCGCAAAAACTTCTGTTCCAGCTTTGGCCCAGATATCAATCCCTAAATGCAATGAACGGGCTTCTTCATTTTGAGCAAACAATGTACTGCGTCGATAAATTATTCGATCTTCGTCGTAGCGTCCAATACCAACTTCACAGTTATTTTTTTTCATTGATTCAAAAACATAATCAATAAATTTATTTTGATCACTCAAATCCAAGTTCAAAAGTTCTTCATTTTTTTCTGTCAGATCAAAAACATAAAACGGTTTGTTGTTAAAGTCAAAATCAACCACTTTTCCGATAATGGTTTGATTGCTCAATAGGACGTTTTTTATTATTTCATTTGGCATATTTTTTCGATTATTATAGCAAGTATTTATAATATTTAAAAGTAATCGATCAGGCGGCCTGGGAATACTCATGCTTGGTGTGAACCAAAACACTTTCTTCCCAGGTACCGCGCTGGCCGAGTCTACTTCAACGAGCCGGAGGAAGGGCAAAGACGACCAGGTCGCCGTAAACCCCATCCTGCTGGACTTCGCTGTAGGTAGAAGAGATCACGCAATGTTGCTCAAGCCGACCACAGGACACGAGCCCTGCATCATGTGCCACGGCCATCATGCCGTAGCTGGCCGCACGCGTCTCGCTGAAGATGACGTCGATCTTCGACTCCACGAGCGCCTGCAACAGCTGACCAAAGGCCAGATGCGATAGACCGCGACGTTGAAAGTCGGGATGAGTAGCCACTTCAGAGAGTTCGCAGATCCGCAGATCGCCAACACCAGATTCGATGCTGGCGATTTCAGCCATGGCCACCGCCACGATCTTGTCGTTGCAACGCACAACAGACACCCAGTTGGAGCACAGCATGTCCATGACGGACTGCACCGTGAACTCCACCAGATAACCGCTGAACGTGCGACTATAGATCTCGAGCAGTTCCTGGGCGTCATTCAACCCCCAATCCTGCTTGGCGATCGCGACTTCCACCGTGTAACCGGTGTAGTCGTGTTGGTGGTGTCCGCGGCGCGTCGTCACCTTGTGAAGCAGTTCCATCTCCTGCTGGCGGTGCTCGTAGTTCGTACGACGGTTCTTGTTGTTCCAACCGTAGTACGCGATGGAGTCACCGCTCTTGTTGATGGGGATGACGGCCTCACAGGCCAGTTCTTGACCACGGCAGAAGTACCGAATCGAACACAGCTGTTCATCGCTCAGGTTGCGAGTCAAAACCCGCACACAAAAGCGACTACCGCGCTTCTGATCGAACGCCTGCTGCAGACACTCGCGAACCTCATCCAAGCTCGTCATGAGCGTGGTGAAGAACGCCTTCGTGCGACCATTGGCATGATCATAGTACGCGTGACCAATCTTTCCGATGCTTGCATTACTCATCTTCTCTCCTCCCAGCTATAGACCCGAACCAGTTGTCCACCCACACCATGTAGGTAGAAAGTTTGTCCAGATACAAAAAAGAGCTTTTCCATCACTGAAAAAGCTCTTTTGAATAACGACAAAATAACTTCTTCAGATCAAAAAGCTCTTCTTACCCTTACCTAATTGTTTAACAAAAGCTTGGTTCATATTCATTTAATAATACCAGGTATGAATTTTTTGTCAAATTATTCATTAACAAAAATGGAGGCTTTCGCCTCCATTTAAATTAATTTATTCTGCTGTTGTAACAGTATCACTTACAGCTACAAATGGATTGTGAACTTTTGCATACAAGTGGAACGAAGCGGATTTTGCCATCTGATCCAAGAAAGTTTCTGGTGTTGGAAAGCGGAAAAGAATATGACGAGCATGAACTTTTTCTGCTTCTACTGTTTTACCTTTGGCATCTTTTGTTTTTTCAGTTTTTCTTTCATCCAACTTGATAATGTGATATCCGTATTCAGTTTCAACTAGATCCTGGGTTATTTCACCAGCTTTTAGAGCGTAAACTGCATTTTCAAACTCTGGAACCATATCTCCTTTTCCAAACCAACCAAGATCACCGCCGTTGGATTTTGTACCATCCTCACCATATTTTTTTGCTTCTTCTGAAAAGTCTTTACCAGCTTTAATATCATTTAAGATAGACAAAGCTTTATTGCGAATTTCTTCTCGAGCTTTTTGATCACCTTGGATCTTATCACCAATTTTTTGTTGTAAAACAAAATTTTTAATTACTTTTTCTTCATATTGAGCATAAGTCCAACCGTATCGCTGTTGAATTTCTTTTTCAATTTCTGCTTCATCTTTAAATTGTTTCAAAAGATTGGCTTTCAAATCTTCTACATCTTTGGTCTCAACTTTTACTCCATATTTTGCAGCTGCTTCTTTCACCAAAATATTATTGGCCAAACGCCACAATACCTGATCAGACATCTGTTCTGATGTAAGTGAGGCTGAATTTCCATTATTGGCTTTATCAAAAGCCACTAATTTTTGAATCGCTCTCATGTCTTCAGCGTAGTTTGAAAATAAAACACTTTGTCCGTTTACTTTCATTACAGGCAATCGTAGTGCCTTGGCCACAACTAAGGAAAAATTATTGGTATCGGCTTTGGCGTAAACACGATAAATACCAATTAATGCAGAACCAACAAGTGCGACAGCCAAAATCGAAACTAGACCAGTCGCAAACATTTTCATGTTTTTATTTTCATCATTTTTTTGCTCCTCCTGAGGTGTATTTTGTTCCATAGAATTAATTAATTAATATCTTTAAAAAAGAAAAATTTTAGCCATTTAATAGGATTTTTAACATTAGACCATTTTATCAAATTAGCTTCTGGTTGTCCAATATCACTTTTCACTGACCCACTTGGAATCACAGCCATTTTTTCACCTGGTTTCAACAAATTTAGTTCAGTTCTTGCCTTTTCTTCAACAAATGCCGGGGACTGAACATACTTCAGAACTTCCATTGTTTTTATTTTTTTACTTTGAAGACTATCCAACTCTTCGCGTAAACCGTTTATTTCGGTACGAACTTTATACTCTTGGTAATACGCACGTATATAAGAAAAGATTAACAAAAAAGCTAATACAAATAAAACCAGCAAAAACCAGCGGGAATAAAAAATTTGTTTCCAGTTATTATTTTTTGATTCAGACATAATCAAATTATAGCACGATTTTATTGTTATTCAATTTCTTGATCGATTAGTTTCAGCTGTTCTTCTACCAAGTCATAAATTTCACACAATTGAGCCTCTTCTAAATTTGGAATAACATTTATAAATGAATTATAAATGTTATTTTGACCATGTAAAGTTTTCCGGTCCACAAACAGATTTTTATTCTCAATTAAAATATCAAGAATATTCTGTGGATTACTTATATTTGTAAGTTTTAAGGAAGATTGATCATCTATGGTTTCAACAACAACTGAGCCATAATTAAAAATACTAGACAAAACACCTTGTTTGCGAACGTATATATCTGAAACATTATTAAAATGAATAACGGATATAAATTCATCAAACAAACCATTACTACTAATATCCACTACCCTTTCGGATGTAATAACTGAAATATTTTTTTTCTTAAAATACCAAGTGCGAAATATTATATAAAGACCAATCAATATACCTAAACCAAAAAGTACATAACCCCACGTTCCTTTCGAAAATAACCAAAACATAAAGAACGAAGATAGGCCTAAAAAAATAAAGCCAAAAAAATAAAGCCAAAAATATGTAAGCCAAAATATTTTGGTTACATAGACAATATCTTCTCCTTTTCTCAAGTTAATTTTTTTGGCTAGCGACATAGTGTTCTAAAATTTCACGAGCAACAGTACGGTCGTCCCAAGGAATTTTTTCACCGTTAGCCACAGCTATATATGGCTCAGTTCCTTTGGCGGTAATTACTACTACATCCCCTGCATTGGCTAGACTAAATGCTTTCTGAATACCCTTGAAACGATCTACAACTATAAATACGTCTTTTTCTTCAACCTTTCCAGACGTCTTTGTACCTTCGACAAGCATTTTGGCGATCTGCACAGGATCTTCATCGTAACAATTCACATCTGACACAACTACATAGTCACACAATTTGCCAGCAATCTCTCCCATTTTTGCGCGTTTGGAAACGTCTCGGCCACCACCATCGGAACCAATTACTGCAATTACTTTATTTTTTGTAATTTTTCTTAGAGTGGAAAACAATTCCGTAAAACTCATTGGTTCGTGAGCGTAATCCACAATCACTTTAAAATCTTGACCGGCGTTTATAAATTCCATTCTTCCTTCGAGCTTGGTAATTTCTCTCAAGCCGTGTGTGATTTTTTCTTGGGAAATTTCTTGAGTTTTGCCTATTGCGACCGCTGCTAGAGCGTTGTATGTATTAAAATCACCAACTAAATTGATATGATATTTATTTTGATCTACCTCAAAATGTACACCCAACTCATCAGATAATGAAATTTTACCATGAAAAATATGTGTCAAACCAGAAACGTTTTTGCCTTTCAAACTATAGCCAACTTTTTTGTCTGCCCAATATTTTAAATAAAATTCAGAGTTTCCATCATCCAAGTTTGCAGCAATTATTTTCTCAATTTTTTTGCCATTTAGAACTTTGTGAGGATATTTTTTTAAAGAAGCAAATAATTTTCCTTTGTCAGCCCGTAGATTTTCAAAACCACCGTGTCGCTCACTGTGTTCCGTGCCCAAATTTGTAAAAACAGCGATGTCGTAGTACAGACCAAAGTGACGGTATTGCAAAATACCTTCCGAGGATGTTTCCACCACAACATATTGACAACCTTCCTCCACCATTTGAGCAATCATTTTCTGAATTTGCCCCATCCCGAGCATGGTCATTTTTTTATCATTAAGCCAGCGCTTTTCACCAATTTGAAATTCTACTGTCGACAATAACCCAACTTTGAATCCACCGGCTTGTAAAACCGAAGCAATAAATTTACATGTCGTTGATTTCCCTTTTGTACCAGTTACTCCAATTACAATTAACTTACGAGCCGGTCGGCCGTAGCGCCAATAGGCACCAAAAGCGATTAAAAAATGTTTTAGATTTTTAATCTTTTGTTTCAACATAAATAAATTTTATGAACGAATACTTACTTCGTATACTACCTGTTCTAATTTATGCAGAGCCTGTTTGGCCTGATCGAATTTATTACGATGATAACCGGTCAAATCCATATCCATGAGTTCACCAATAATTTCCTCGGCATATTGATAGCATTTTTTAGTCAATTCAAAATTTCGCGCAGTAGCGGCCGCAATAGCATATCGACAGAGTTCACCCGGAACATCACATAGACCACTAATAAATGCATCTGAGTCTACTTCAACCCCTTTGATCTTACCTACCGGTTTTCCTAAAACATAATTATTAAAAAGTACGGCTTCTACATATTCTTCTAATGCAGCTTTGTATGAACCTTCGTTAAACAGACGTTTGTCTCCTTTGAATTTTTTTGATAATTCAATCAACAAACCTTCTGCCAGTTTTAAGCGCTCATTACCACCTTCTTTATCATCGCGCTGAAGGGCAAAAATGGCCTTTTTGGCATGCTGTTGGGCGTCACCAGACATCTTTATAACCTCGCGTCTTTTTTGAGCATAACTCAACAAATCTGAACGAACAGCCTGGGTGTATTTCTTGTCTAACATAAATTATCCACTTTAATAGTTAAGGGCACTTGATTTTTTATTGATTTTATTATATCATTCTTTTTGTCGTTTTGTCTACGCAAAACCTCAGTGGGCCGGTAGCTCAGCTGGTAGAGCAGATCCCTTTTAAGGATAAGGTCCCGGGTTCGAGCCCCGGCAGGCCCACAAATAAAAAACATCCCAAAATTGGGATGTTTTTTGTACTATTAAATTTAAGTAGTTGCTGTGTACAGATCTCGATTGTAAACCAATAAAATTTATTTATTTTCGAATCGTTGATTTTTTTGTAGGCATGACTTTGTTTGATATATTCTTTTTTTCATGAGCGTCTTCCATTTGTTTTTTTAGCTCAATATATTGTCGTCTAATGACAAAGAATTTGTACCAACTAATTCCCGTAATTGAAATTAGCAACAAAATTAGAAATACAACTATTTCAAACGATGAAGATAATATTTCTTTTAATTGATTTAATACTTCTAATTTAGGTATAACTTGGAATTTCACACTCTGCGAAACCGGCCCTTTGGTACCATCAGCATTCACTACTCTCGCCCACATTTCTTGGCTACCAACATCATTTAAGGGCGCACTTCTAAATTTATAATTTCCAAATTCATCAGTAATCACATCGTAGTCAGTAACTATTCCATGAGGTGATTTTAAAGTAATATTAATATGGGCATTGGGAAAAGCTGATAGACCACGAGCGTAAATAGGGCTGTTATTTTCTACGCTTTGCGTATAGTATGATATTTCTGGAGCAAGTGTTGCGAACACATTTACACTCGATTTGTATTCAGCTTTATTTCCTGCTTTATCAGTCGCAACTAATAGTACATCATGAAGACCTGGAGATAATGCAACGGTATATATACCATTTACGACCACTGGTAATTTTATTGGTTCTTTTTTATCAATAATTAATTCATATCCATTTATACTGGAAGTATCGTCCTGCGCGCTATACTGAAATGTAACTCGACCGTCATTTTCATTCTTGGATAAAATAGACAAATTATAAGGAGGCTGAGAATCAATTTGCAATTTGTAAGCAGTATCTTCAGACCAACCTTTGTTTGTCTGATAACGAATATGGAAATATGAAATACCGTCATCGATATTCAAAACATCTCTCTTTTCAATGTTAATTCCAATTGATTTACTTGGAGTAATATTCGACTGTCTACTCAACAAGATTTGTAAAGATTTCAAACCAGCAGGATTTTTCCAAACAAAGGATGCGTCTTTAGTGGGATACCAAAGATTTTGATCGGGATGAGTTGGAGAATTTATGGATAATCCCAACAAACCTGTGGCAGTATCACTGACTGGTTCTGTTGAAACCGGCTTTGTTGGCTCTGAAACAGGTGTTTCAGGTACAACAACTTCTTCCTTTCGTGTTCCAATTGAAACATTCACGCTATTTTGACCGGATAATATATCTGTGCCCAAGCCATCGTTTTCTCGAATTGCTGCACCAGAAAAAAATAAGGAAGCCACACCAGCTTTTTTAGCTTTAAAAACTATCGATAATAATTGACCGCCAGAACCATTATAACCAGGATTGGTAATACCACCGTTAAAGCTAATCGCTCCGCTATCATTCGAAAAATTTGGCTGTTCAACCCACAAACCAAAAATTGATGATTTGGAATTTACAGAGACAACTTCGACAAGATCGCTTGGAAAACTAATTGTGGCTTCCGCATTGTTAGCAAATTTATCTTGCGTATTCATCAATACTCTTATAGTAAACAAGTTGTTTACATCTACCTTTGTAGAAGAGGGCTGCATAATAATGGTAGCAGCATCAACGCGAGCAACAAAAACAAGTGATATGTTTGCGAACAATACCACTAACAAAATTTTATAAACATTTTTTTTAAATTTATCCCCTCTCATTTGGCAAAGAATTATTTTTTATTCTTTTATTTCTAAT
The DNA here is from genome assembly GCA_964639735.1 of uncultured Gammaproteobacteria bacterium. GTDB lineage: Bacteria > Patescibacteriota > Patescibacteriia > Magasanikbacterales > GWA2-37-8 > CAIOJG01. The sequence goes on along the minus strand of CAZXEV010000018.1, from coordinate 2,226 downwards.
TATAAAAAATGAAATCATCGCTCCAATCAATAATACCAACAAACCAACAACAGTATAAAATATTAATTGACTATAATTATTTACAGTAGATGGACTAATAACCAGCGACCGCATATTACCAGCATAGTCATAAGCATTGATAGTAACGACAGAACTTTGAGATTGATCACGCAATACATACAAATTACCAGATCGAATAGAAGGAAAATCTCCCTCCTTGACTTCAAAGAAATTTATGCCGGACTGATAATCAGTTCCGTTAATTGTGAGAAATAATTTATTTTCAAAAAGACTTAGATCACTGCCAACATTAGCGGACAAAAACTCGGGCGGCATGTTGTCGCTAGCGACTATCTTATTCCACTCGTCTTTACTAACTCCGTTTGGATCAGACGGTAAAATTTTTATATCCAATTTCGAAACTGTTTGTTTCACTTCAGCCCCCCGTCCATCATTTTTGTAGGTTTTGATATTTCTAGGAACAAACGAAATGTCTCCCTCATTTTTTGCCAAGAAAAAAGCTTTAAACAACAGCCCGTTATTTGATTTTACTCCACCTGGAACTCCACCAACAAAAGAAATAACCTTTCCGTCTGGAGACAATGATGGTCTGTTGGACCAAAAATTTATAATCGATCCAGATACGCTTAACTCTCTTACTTCAATTATTTTTGCGTTACCATCTACGACAATCTCACCCTCGACAACATTAATTGTTTCATCTTCCGTATTTATACGAACTTCCACTGAAATAATATCACCGGCAGACATACCATCTGAATCAGAGGCGACATACACAACTGAGGCGGACGCAATAGATACAGAAAAAATAATACCGACCAGTACAATTATTGAAAATATATTATATTTGATATTATTTTTCATACGATATTATTTTTTTGACCCCCATTCATACATCAAAATGGAAAAATCTACTGAATTTACTTTTTGATCTTTGTTGATATCCACACAAGGATTACGGAAAGGTGGAGATGTCTTCCAGAAAGCTAATAAGATAGAAAAATCAGTTGAATTTACTTTTTTATCATGATTGAAATCAGCGCCATTACATATCTGAACTGTAGTAGTTGGAGCTACTGGAACTAAAACTGGAGTTGTCACAACACTGCCCCCACCACCTCCACCCCTTGGAGGTTCTACTGGAGGCGCCACTACTCCTCTAGACAAAGTAAACATACTTGATCCGTCTGAATGGTCTGTGTTGAAATAGACTCTCAATTTGAAAAAATATACTCCATTACTTGGTACAACAGCACTAATATCTTTATTCCAAACTTCTCGTGCTAGTAATAATTTTGCACCTGATCCATATGCTATATCATTAACACCGTCACAAGCATTGTCCATACTGGTGACAACACACCACACATAATCATATTCATACCATTTTACACCTTCATTGATAATGGTAATGTTGGCAGTGACGGAAGTGCCACCATCGTCAGTTACATAATTTACTGCCACGTGAGCTGGTGAAGATTCAACCACCCAATAATCATTTGTTTGGACTACCGCGCCACTCACCACCTGAGTGGATACAGCTGTTTCCCACAATCCTCCGGCAGCCAAAGGTTCAATAGTATATGTATAACTATAAACACCAGTAGAAACCCAACTAGCAGAAATATTTTCAGCTTTCAAATTTCGACTAGCATCATAAACCGTTACCGTAGGAGCAGAAACAGCATCTTGAGGTACACCTTCGCTATTGGTAATGAAAATTTTTGCTCTATATGTTTGTCCTGAAACCACACTTTCTACATCAGACATATTTACCACCCTTCCAGCCTGTTGTGCGGTCAATGTAGCTCGTGTAGAAATTGGAACGTCAATATTGTCTACCAATTTTTTGCCGATTGAATCAACTGTTGAAATGGTGCTGGTCAAAACATTCCAGACATCGGCGGCGGTAATTTGAGAGCCATAATTGGTAAGTTCACGAGCAGCATTCCCCCACACACCCAAAGCTATGGATGTGGTAGAATAGTCGGTCAAAGTTCGAGTACCTGCTTCCCAAATATCAGCGGCTGTCAAAGTACTAGTACTGCGTGTCGAAATTTTTGCATCTATATTGTCTACAAATAATTTCCCAATAGTACCAGCGTTAACCAAGCTTGCGGATGTTTTTTCCCACACCGCTTCACTAGTGGACGCTACGACAACACTTGGGTTGTCTAAATCGCGACCTGCCTCATGCCAAACATC
>CAZXEV010000017.1:0-15710 GCA_964639735.1 uncultured Gammaproteobacteria bacterium | reverse complement strand
CGCTCACCATTGAGAGCGGACGTTGGAGTGGTCCTGATGAAACCACTTCGATGTAGGCCATGAAGGCCGCCCGTATTCGTCAGCGAGAGATCGCCGGCGGATCGGTTCACCGGGGCACGCAAGTGCCCCACCATCTTGAATTCATAACTTCGGTTGTGGACTGAAGATGGAAATAACATTATCTCCATTACAAAAACACCACCCTTCTCTCGGGCGGTTTTTTGTTTGATTTTTTGTCAAAAGTATGGTAGTATATTTACAAGAAATATTATTATTTTATGAACAAAAATATTAAAAAAATTACAAAAAAAGAAATTGCCGATTCTGTTCATTTTTCTTCCAAACTCGAAGGGATTAGCTTTTTAAATGCCAAAAAAAACAAAAAGGCCATTAAAATTTTAAAAGTTTATGACCGCGCCTTCTCGTTATGATGTATCTGATAACACCGCTGAACTAGATAGCGGTGTTTTAAAAAATAAATTAAAAATAAAAGACCAAAAAACTTTAAATGATTTGGAAACATTTTTGTTGTCTGATACTTATTCACATTTCTTATCTTTGGTAGGCAAAAACCAAGTGAAATTTCCAGTTGATTTTATATTTAAAATCAATCATTATTTCTTAAACACCTTATATGATTGGGCGGGATCTGTCAGACAAGTAAATATTTCAAAAGGTGGAAGTCTGTTTGTTCCTGTAAATTTTTTACCAAATGCTTTAAAGGAATTAGATGAAGTTATCTCAAAAAATCTACCAAGTAGTTCTGATAATAAAGATGCTGTGGTTAAAAAGTTGGCAATAATTGTTTGTGAGTTTAATGTTATACATCCGTTTAGAGAGGGAAATGGTAGAACAATCCGTTTGTTTGTTGATTTGCTGTTAGTGCAAAATGGTTACAAAATGGTTGATTACAGTTTGGTGAAAGAGCTAGAGTATATTGACGCGTGTATTGCTGGGATGAAAAAAGAATATAAACAAATGGAGAAAATTTTGAAACGCTGCATAAAGAAACAGTAATATTTCTATGTTTAGAAAAAATCCTCAGGACAATTATCCAAATTTATTATTTCCGCGTTTGTCTCCTTGGGAGCAGGAGTTTACCTTGGGAGCGGCGGCGATTTTGTTGTTTTGGTCTTTGTTATTATTGCTGCCACTGCAGTTGTTTTTGAGTTTCGGAGTTGTGTTGCTCGCAGTATTTTTGGTTGTCGCTTTTGTTTTCAAACTTGAATTACTATTTTATATTTTGACCACTGTTTCTTTTTTTTCCGGTTGGGAAATTACTTTTTCTAAATATGAATGGGCGAGAAATGTGGTATATCTGTCTTCTGTAAATGCACCGATGGGGGATTTTATTGGAGTGATGTTGCTTGGACTGTCGCTTTTGGCGATTATTTTTGGTCGCTTGCATCCAGTGTGGAAAGAAAAAAAGATTTTATTAAAATTATCTGGTTTATATTTGTTATTTTTGTTGTGGGCGATGGTTTGTTCGGTGTTTGCAGTGGATCATAGTTTTGGGGTGAGTCTCAAATATTTAGCTCGCCACATGTTGTTTGCATATTTAGTTTTTGTGGTGTTGCCGGTAGTGTTGATTGATAAAATCGAAACGATAAAAAATATTTTAAAAATTTGGTTTGGGGTGGGGATTGCGGCGGCTTTGTTTGGTTTTTCATCACTCTATTTTTTTGCACAAACTGGATGGCCACGTGTGACACCATATGGCATCGCTGGTTTTGCGCCACTTGGTTACAACCATAATCTGATTGCGGAAATGTTGGTGGTAGTTTTGCCAGCTGGGCTTTATCTGTTTTTAAAAGCCAAAAATGAAAAACAAAAGCAGTGGTATTTCTTGGGAATGATGGCGACACTACTGGCCGCTCTTTTGACATTATCTCGCGCAGCTTGGATTACGATTTTTGCTCAGATGGGAGTGCTCGGGGTAGTTTATTTTTCTGAAATAAAAACACGTTTAAAAAAATTAGATCATCTAAATTTTTATTTGTCTTTGATAGGTTTGGTTTTGTTTGGTTATATGGTTTTCTTTTTGACGTCGCCGATTGTGCAGAGTTCCAATAGTTCGCGTTATGCCATGACGGATATTTCTTTTTTCTTGGCAAATCGTTCGCCAATTCACGGTTATGGTCCGGGATCTTTTGTGGAGCTGCTTGGTTCAGTGCGAGATTGGACACAGGAATATGGTGAAGCTCTCGACGCTCATGGTCTGGTGCAAAAATTGATTGTAGAAGATGGTTATGTTGGACTGATTTTGATGTTGATGTTTCTGGGATATTTGTTCAAGAAATTATGGTCGGTATATTTGGTTAGTGATGACAAAGAACTCTATATGATTTTGTTGATGTCAGTGATTGGAGCCGTGGTTTTTCAATTTTTCAATACTTCGTATTTTACTAGCGTAATGTGGTTGCCAATTGGTATCGCTCTTAGCGCGGCCACGTTTTTGAAAAAAGATCTTTAGTATATGCAACATATCGTGCAAATTATTCCGGCACTGGGGTATGGTGGAGCAGAGCGTCTGGTGTTGGATCTGATAAATTATAGTGATGCCAAAAAATATCGTTTTACGATAATTGTTTTTTTTGATAATACTCCGCTAAAGGATTTGATTAGAAAAAATGTCGAGGTAATTTTGGTAGAAAAAAAATCAAAATTAGATTTTAGTTTTTTGGGAAGGTTACAAAATAAACTGGCAGAATTGAATCCGGATTTGGTACATGGACATTTGTTTGCTGGAGATTTTTGGGGACGGTTAGCAGCGCATCGTCTGGGTATTCCGTATCTGAGCACCGAACACAATTTGAATTACGAAGATGGTTGGCTAAAAAATTATATTAAAGAAAAAGTTTCTAGTGAAAAAGACTATTACAGTGCCTGTTCGTTTGCTGTCGCTAGCTACATGAAAAATGTTTATAAAATAAAAAACAAAATAGCGGTAATTCATAACGGCATCGAATTAAAACGATTTATAAATTTGTCACCACTTGTTTTTGGTGAGACCTTGAATTTTTTGATGGTAGGACGATTGGAAAAACAAAAGGGACATTTGGTCGCATTATCGGCTTTGAATAATTTAAAAAATTTACCTTGGAAATTGACGATAGTAGGGGCGGGGACTCAGAAAAATAATTTGGTGAAATTTGTTAAGAAAAATAAATTGAATGACCGAGTTGTTGTTGTTGATCCAATTACACAGATTGAAAAATATTATGAGCAAGCCGATGTCCTATTAATGCCGTCTATCTGGGAAGGGCTTGGAGTAGTAGTGATGGAGGCGATGGCGAGTGGGAGATTGGTGTTGGTTTCAAATAAAGACGGTTTGACGGAAATTGTGCAAGACAAAGAAACTGGATATTTGGCTGAGCCAAATAATATTGTCGATTGGCAAGAAAAAATTAAATATATTTTTGAAAATAAAAAAACTATTTTATCTTTGGCAAAAAAATCTCGTATCTATGCCAAAAATAATTTTTCTATCGTTGAAACTGTAGAAAAATACAACAAAATTTACTCGTTGATTATAAAATAACCGATAAGATTTTTATGTCTGCAAAAATGCCTGTTGATTGTGTGGTGGCACTAACTTACAATTGCAATGCGCGTTGTACGATGTGTGATATTTGGAAAATAAAAGATTCACCGGAATTGTCTTTGATGGATTTGGCCAAATTGCCAGATAGCTTGCTGGATGTAAATTTGTCTGGTGGTGAACCATTTTTGAGAAAAGATTTATCAGAGATTGTCGAAGTAGTGAAAAAAACTTGTCCAAAAGCTCGTTTGGTGATTTCGACAAATGGTTTTCTGACACCGGTGATTGATAAAGCGATGACTAAAATTTTGAAAATTGCGCCAGATATCGGTGTAGCTTTTTCGATTGACGGTATGGGTGAGATGCACAACGAAATGCGTGGTATTCCTGGCGGCTTTGACCGAGTGATGGATTCTATCAAGCTCCTCAAAGGTATGGGCGTAACCAATTTGCGTATCGCTTTTACCATCACTGAATACAATGTGAATCACTTTGCCAAGGTGTATGATCTGGCTCAGCAACTTGGTGTCCAATTTACTCATAGCTTTGCTCAGAGTAGTGAATTTTATTTTGGAGGAAAACAAAATATCAATAATCCAAGAAAAGACCTATTGGAAGTGGCTTACAAACATATTATCAATAGTGAATTAAAAAGTTGGAACGTAAAGCGTTGGTTGCGCGCCTATTTTGCGAGCGGCATGTTTAAATTTATTACTAGTAAAAATCCAGTTTTGGACAATGCTCCTGGGCGTGACTTTTTCTTTTTGGATCCAAGTGGTGATATCTATCCATCCGTTGTTCACAATGCAATTTTAGATAATATTCACAAGGTAAAAAGTTTTAAAGAACTCTGGCAAAGTGAAAAGGCCAAAGTTTGGAGAGATAAAATTGACGAATTACGTGTGCCGGTCTGGATGATCTGTACCGCACGCACGGCGATAAAAAGCCATCCATTTGCAGTTGGTTTTTGGATATTAAAAAACAAATTGTTTGGTTATGAAAATAGTTCTAGTAAATAAATTTTGGTATCCACGTGGTGGGGCAGAGAAGATGGTTCTGCTCACCAAGGAGCTACTCGAAAACGCTGGACACAAGGTGGAGATTTTTGGTATGAATCATCCTAGTAATATATTTTCAAATAAATATTTTACGGATTTTGTAGATTATAAAAAATTAGGTTTTTTAGATAAAATAAAATTTGGAGCTCGGGTGATTTATAATGCGCAAGCCAAAAAGAATTTTTCTCAACTGTTGTCCGATTTTAAGCCTGATGTCGTACATTTTCATAATATTTATCACCAACTATCTTTTTCGATAATAGAAGCAGTAGCTGAAAAGAAAATCAAATCGGTGATGACATTACATGATTATAAATTGATTAGTCCAAATTATAATTTGTTTCACCGTGGTCATATATCAGAGTGCGGGACCAATGGAAAATATTATCAGTGTTTGCTAACCAACTGCATGGAAAATTTTGCCGATAGTCTGCTCGCGACACTAGAAGCTTATTTTGTTTCCGGTAAAGGTTATCGTGAAAAGATCAATAAATATATTAGTCCAAGTAAATTTTTGAAAAGTAAATTTGTTCAAGCTGGTTTTCGTGCAGAAAAGATTGTCCATATTCCAAATGCTTTGCCTGAAAAAGAATTTCAACTAGGTGAATTGGACGGCGGATATGTCGCATATGTAGGAAGATTGTCTAGTGAAAAAGGCGTAAAATATTTATTACGCGCCGCTGAGATTTTGCCTGATATCCAATTTAAAATTATCGGTGACGGTCCGCAAAGAAACGAATTGGAACGAATGAAATTTTATAACAATTTAAATAATGTAGAATTTTTGGGACAAAAAAATGATGTTGATCTGGATTATCTTATTCAGGGTGCACGCTTGTTGGTGTCCCCATCGGTATGGTATGAAAATGCACCGCTAAGTATTCTAGAAGCCAAAGCACACGGCAAGATTGTAATCGCTAGTGATATTGGTGGAATCGGGGAGATCTTACCAAAAGAATTGTTAGTAAAACCAAAAGACGTTGCTGGTTTGGCAGAGAAAATAAAAGAGTGGTTTGGAAAAGATGAAACCACACGTCAATTAGTCGGCAAAAAATTATTTGAAGAAGCGAAAAAAGAAAACATTCCAACGGTTTATTTACAGAATTTATTAAAGATTTATTCCGGAAATGAATAAAGTATTTTACAGATCAATTGCTTCTATTTTTGTCGGCCTGTTTGTGTCGGTATTTTGTTATTTCAATTATTTTGCCAAGTCTGCTCCAATTTTAGCAAACTATTATTTGCGTTGGGATTTGCCGTCAGGTGAAGTAGAAAATTTGGCCAAATGGGATTTGCTAATTTTGGATATGGAAAATCAGGTGACTAATCCGGATAAAATACGAAAAATTCGACAGCTACATCCTGGTATAAAAATTTTGGCCTATGTCACTTCTCAGGAAATTAAAAATGGCCAGCTCGGCACAATGCGCACTAAATTAAAAAGTGGAATTAGTGATAGTTGGTATTTGCGTCGCAGTAACGGCGATAAAATTTCATTTTGGCCAGGGACGACCATGCTTAATCCGACTGACACCTGTCCGCTTAGTGGTGGACAACGTTGGAATGCCTATCTCGCCAGTTTTATGACAAACGAAGTTTTATCTACTGGGTTATGGGACGGGGTGTTTTATGATAATGCATGGGGTGATCTCACCTGGTTCACCGGAAAAAATGTGGATTTGAATTTCGATGGTCAGCCAGATTCTGATATTGATAAACATTGGAATGCTGGCATGGCTAATTTATTTAATCTAACTCGTGATCTTTCCGGTGCCAATTATGTAATTGTTGGGAACGCTATGACTCGCGAATATGCCAACAATCTCAATGGCATGATGTATGAAAATTTTCAAAATCATGTTTGGCGTGATGTGATGTATGCGATAAAAACAGAAATGTCTGGAAACTTAAGACCACGCATAATAATTATAAATGGTAATGCCAATAATACCGGCAACCAACAAAGTTATCAGAATATGCGCTATGGACTAGGAAGTGCACTCGTTGGTGGGGCGTACTTTTCGTATGATGATGGTGATCAAAGTCATAGTCAAACTTGGTGGTATGATGAGTATGGTGTAAAACTTGGTAATCCTATCGGTGAAGCTCGCACGATTGGCGGTAGTACACAAATAAAAGAAGATGTCTGGCGTCGCGATTATGAAAACGGTCTGGCTTTGGTGAATTCTACTAACAGTGAACAATCGATAAATTTGGGTGAAGATTATGAAAAAATTATTGGCACGCAAGATAGGTCCGTCAACGATGGTTCGATCGTAGATAAAGTAAAACTGGCTGCACGAGACGGACTGGTGTTGCGTAAAGTAACGCAAAGTCTTTTTAATACACCATTTAAAAACGGTAGTTTGGTGAGATTTTATGATGCACGCGGACAAAGAACTCGTAACGGTTTCTTTTCATTTGTGCCAGATGTGGCCGGTGGTGCGCGCGTGTTTGTTGGAGATTTGAACGGTGACGGAAGTAATGAAAAAATAGTTGGTGGAACAGGTAGATTGGAAATTTTTAATTCAGCCAATTTGCATTGGTTCGATAGTTATCCATTTGGCGGAGACAACTCAAAGGAACTTCGATTTAGTGTTGGTAAAAGTATAAATGGCGAAATTAAAATTTTGGCCACGCCGACTGTTGGCAATAGCGGTCAACTTTATGATTATCACGGTGGAATTTTAAAAGAAGAATTTTTACCGTTTGGTACCAAATACAGAACTGGATTTTTTGGGGCGCTGGGAAACTTTAGCGGTGGAGAAAATTTGGAAGTAGCGGTCGGATCGGGCGGGTCTAGGGTAGGTGAGGTGTTGGTATTTGATTCGCAGTTGCAAAAGATAAAATATCGTTTTTTCCCTTTTGATAAAAAATATTTGGGTAAAGTAAAAGTGGCCGCAGGGGATGTAAATGGTGACGGAAAAGCCGAGATAATCGTGATGGGTAAAATTGGTACAAAAAATGTGGTTCGAATTTTTGATGTTAAAGGCAAAAAACTCTCAGAATTCGCTGTTGTTAGCCCACTTGGCTCGGCTGATCTGAATATTAGCACTACTGACGTCAATTTCGACGGAAAAGACGAAATTGTGGTGGATGGCGGCTAATATTAGCCAAAATATCGGTCATTTCTCCATATAGACGAGCGACTATTGACAAATAGTCGTTTTTGTGTTATTATTAGCAGTTACTATTTGTAATAATAGTAATCAAAAACAGTTCTTTAAAATCAATATTTGGTAGGAGTTTGCACGATGATTGTGGGTTCAATGTTTGAGCCTGAAATCATCGTGCAAAATAGGCCCCGTCGGGGTTTGGGAGTAAGGTCTGGTCGGGCGTTCCGAACAGATTTTCTGAATCCCGCACGAGGTGAGGAGGATGTCATGGATTTCGAGAACACTAGTGTCATGGAACTGCCGACTCAGCGCAGGATCAACTACGCGGCTTTGATCATCGCCATCCTGGCGGTGATCGTGGCCATCGTGGGTATCGTGTTGGCCAATTCGGCTGACGATCACGCTGGCGCGGTCGGCGGAAAGTTGGTCGCGCTCGACAAGAAGCACGGCGAATTCGTCGAGGAAACGGTCCGAGTGGTCAAGAACATCCGCGTCGAGCTGTCCGCTGACGCCACCGCCATCGCCGATCTCGGCAAGGCGGTAGACAAGCTGGAGAGCAAATCCGTCGTCGCCGACTTGGCCAAGGAACTTCGAGAGGGTAAGGCCAGCAAGGTTTCGCTGGAGATTCTGCGGAACGAAGTGCTCGACAAGGCCGACGCGAAGACCGTGCGGCGACTCGCCAAGCGCATGGGCAAGTTCGACTCGCGGATCAACAACATCGTCGAGCTGAACAAGCTCGTCGAAGTCGCCCCCGCCCCCGCCGCCCCGCGCCGATGAACGACGCTGCCGCACCCGCTGCGAAAGCCGCAGCTCCGGTCGCCCAGCCACACGCCGCGGTCAACGTTCCGCCAACCGGCCCCTCTGGCCGGCCCGAGACGCCCGTGCGTCTCAACTAGTCCCATCCAGCTTAGCTGGCAACAGTAGTCGCCGCCTTGATTTTGAAGGCGGAAGACTCGTTGAGGGACGCAAATCCCGAAAAGGGTGTTGGGTAACGAAAGTTACCCAACATACCGCTTAGTAAATAATTGTTTGTTTATTGAGCCGATTAAAAAATCACCAATTCAATGGTGATTTTTTATTTTTCTTAACAATCAACCTTTGACAAAATGAGATTTTTATGGTTTCATACTGTACTAGTGTGAGTTTGTTTTGCTGGGTGTTCCAGTTAATTCAGATTCGCTTACCAGGAGACTAGCAGAGATGAACACACAGCCATTTGGAGTGGTATCTCCAAAAAAAGACGATGACCAAAGAGGGGTGGTCATCGATCTGTCCGAGGTGCGTAGGCGCCTCGGCGAGGGTCAAAACCCATCCATCGACGACGTCCTGAAGGCGCTCGAAATCGAGCGGCAACAGGTCGATCAGCTCATCGTACGGATGAGCGGTGTCGAACGGACTCAGCAAGCCGACGCCAAGCATTTCCGCGCCAATGTGGCGGAAGTTGTCGAGCCGTTGGTCGCAAAGGCAACCAAGAAGCCGCTGCTCATGGTGGTGCGCTTTCAGGTTGTTATCGGCTTGGTTCTTTTGGCGGTCTGTCTGTCGATGTACTTCTCGTTCAAGAGCGTCTACAGCAGCGTGAACGCTGTGTCTGACTACGCCGCCACCAAGGCGAGCTGGCAGGCTGTAGGCCTTCTTGAAACCGAGCTGGCGGGCAAGGCCACCAAGGCTGAGCTCAAGGTCGTGCAGACCAAGGCCGACCAATCTGTCGTGGAACGTCTTGCCCAGGAACTTCGGGCCAAGGACGGTAATCACGATAAGCGCCTCATCGATTTGGCCACGGATCTCATGTCCAAGGCCAACAAAGAAGATGTGGACAAACTCAATGCTCGTCTGCGGGCGACGCGCTTCAAGGTGCGATCACTCGAGGTTCGCATGAAGGAGATCTCCACACCTCCGCCGGCCTCAGCTGTCGAGGTTGATGGTCGTCCCAAGACAATGTAGTCCGTCCCGTGCAACACGGGCAATGAGAAGTGTTTGCTTGTAGTTTAAGCGAACTGCTCTAGAAGGACAAAAATCCCCAAAAGGGTGTCGTGATTAAAAACCATGACTACCTGCTTAGTAAACAATAGATTATTTATTGAGCCGATTAAAAAATCACCAATTCAATGGTGATTTTTTAATTCTATCTTCCTGTGATGAGGCACACTACCGGTCCGTCAAATTTCCATTTTTCTTTTATTGCTTGTTCCAGTCCGACTACTGAGAGTGCGCTATTTGGCGATAATTTAATTTTTTCATTTTTTTGAACCAATTTAATTATATTTTTTATTTGATCATCGTCGGCTACCCAACCAAAGCCATGACTATTTTTTATACTAGTTACCACAGATTCTTTGCGATGGGCGACATTGTCCACAATAGCACCAGCAATAGATTTTTTTGTTTCAGCACAGCAATGAGCCGGTGTAAAATTAATTGCAATTGGATGGCAAGCGGTAGTCTGAACAATGTGAATTTGTGGATTTAATCTTAATTTTTTAAAAGCCAAATATAATCCCTGCGCAGTTGTGCCGCTACTTGTTGGAATAAATACGGCGGACAAATTTTTTATTTTATTCAACTCTTTGGCGAGTTCGAGATATCCTAGTAGGGCAGTGTCGTCGGTAGATTGGCGTAGTATTTTGGCTTGACCAGATTTATCTATTTGAAAAGCAGATTGTTTTGGATTCTTTGTTTTGGTGAGAATAATGTTTTTGGATAAAACCTTTTTTAGTAATTTGAGTTTTTCGGCATCAATTTTTTCACCAACAAAAATCTGCAAATTTAATTTATTTTTGTGCTTTTGGTTGTATTTTTTGACATACAAACCGGCGGCGAGAGCTGCATTTCCTGAAGACGAGATCACAAAACTAGAACAACCTTGTTTTTGGTAGTTTTCGATCATGAGAGGAATAGAACGGCCTTTATGTGACCCCAAAGGGTGTAAATCCTCCCTTTTGAGGTATAACGGCGCTTTCAAACCTATTATCTTAGCCAATTTAGTATGTTTTGTTTGTGGGGTGGTCATAGGTCTTGCCAAAAGTGGTTATTTTTGATATACTTGTTTTTGCTTTTGTAATTCAGCCTAATTATTACTATATGATCTTAGTTTGTCTTGAATGTAAAAACCCTGTTGATTTAACCTCTTATCCAGATTTAGATACTGGTCACATCCTCGAATGTGAGATGTGTGGTATCACTTTGGAAGTTACCTCAATCGATGGTGACAAAATCAAAGCGGAAGTAGTGGACGAAGGTAAATAAACATTTTGAAAAGCTCCGTAAATCGGGGCTTTTTTATTTACCAAAAATTTGTTTTTTGAATTTTACCAATTCCTTTTTTCCGGCCAATTTCATTTTTAAAATATCTATCATGAACTGATTGTTCCAGTGTGGTAGAGTAGTGATTTTGTTTATAAATTCTTCAAAACTATTTTTGTTGATGGTGATCTTTTCGCCAGGATCCAGATTTTGTTTGGCGACTACAGTACAGTCATGCGCGATATAATAATGAACTGTCCAATCCATTTTATGTACCGGTTGATAGGATTTTAATAGTGTCCATTTTTTGGCAGTCATTCCGGATTCTTCAAGTAGTTCTCGTTTGGCTGCGGTCAGTGGTTTTTCGCCTTTGTCTACGCGACCACCGATTAAGCCGCAGTCTCGCTTTTGATTTGGTTGAAATTCTTTGGTGGTAAAAATTTTACCATTTTGGGTAGCGATAATTTGAACTGTATCTGGACGTTTAATCATTTCAAATGTTGCAATTGAACCATCAAACATTTTTTGTGGCCACTGGTAAATGTCAAATATTTCACCGGTAAAAACTTTTTTTGCTTGTTTTGGAATTTTCATATATTTAATGATAATTTATAAAATCAATGTTCCAACTGAGCGGGTTATGAGCCCGAGGCTCATCCTTTTGCCCTCGCGGGCAAAAAAAGCGAAGTGGAATGTTGATTTTATTTTTACAGCAATGCTTCAATCATACCTCTAAAACTATGGCTTCCCATAAAGACAATAACGTCGTTGTCGGCCGTATTAGTTTTTAGATAATTAATCAGTTCTTCGTCCAAATCAAAATATTTTACATCGGAATGTGTTTTGGCAATCACATTTCTTAATTCTTCACCTTCGATACTGCCTGGAGTTTTTACTTTGGTCAGACGAGGGATTATCACTTCGGTGGCACTGCTAAATTGATTGTCGTAATCCGGTAATGATTCTGCTTGGCGATTGCCGGTGTTTGGTTCGAATACGGCAATTATTTTTTCAGTATAAATATTCTTTAAAGTATCAAGTACCGATTTGGCTTTGATAGGAGAGTGAGCAATATCATCATAAACATCAGCGCCAGTTTTGGTGGTGCCGCGTTTTTCTAGGCGTCGTTTGATACCGTCAAATTTGGCAATTGCGGAAATTATTTTTTCCGGTTGAATTCCGATCTCTTTGGCCATTACAAATGCACCGCAAATATTTTCGGCCATATAGTCACCGAGCATTGGTGAAGAAATTTCATAAACCTCACCAACATTTTCAATCGTAAAAGTGAGACCGGCTTTTGTCTGGGTGACATCTTCGTAAATATAATTACTTTTTTGTTTGCCGTAGGTCACCACTGAAGTTTTGGTATTTTGAATAATATTTTTAACATTTTCATTATCAGTGCAGGCGACGATGAGCCCACTAGTTGGAATCATCTGAATTAATTTTTCAAAAGCTTCCAAATATGATTGGTTGGTCGGATAGACATCAGCATGATCCCAGCGAATCGCGGTGAGCAGTAGATGAGTTGGTTTGTAAGAGAAAAATTTGGCGCGCATATCGTCGCGACTAGTTTTGTATTCGTCACCCTCAACCACGCTGTATTCGCCTCCAAGATCGTCGGCACTAAGCTCAAGGCTGTTGGCCAAGCCACCAAACATATAGGCGGGATCAAGACCGGATTCTTTGAGAATCCAGGCAAGTAGGGCGGTGGTAGTGGTTTTGCCATAGGTGCCAGCACAGACGATAGAATTTTCTTTCAATAAATATTGAGAGATTAGTTCTGGATAAGAAACGTGAGGAATATTATTTTCCAATACAAAATTTAGTTCTGGATTGGAACTGCTGGCCACATTTCCGACAACCACCAAATCTGGTGTGCCCATTTTTTCGACATGCCAGCCTGGATAATATTCGATTTTATGATTGGTGAGGTGAGTAGAGATTGGAGGATAAAATCCGGCATCGGAACCAGTTACATACCAGCCTTTCTTTTGCCACAAAATCGCCAAGGCGCTCATCCCGACTCCACAGATTCCGATAAAATGAATATGTTTTTTATCCATATTATTTTATTTCTTTTTTTAATTTTTCCAAATCAGTTGTCCATTTCTTGCCATCAAACCACTCTAACCCGTCAAATTGTAATTTGTAGGTGTCAGTTTTACGAGTAGCAGAACCGAGATAAATATATTTTTTACTATTTTCTTTGGCCCAAACAATTGCTTTGGTCATCATGCCAAGTCCTAGATTTTTTATTTTGGAATTTAAATCGTAAAATGGATAACAGTAGTGTAATAATTCTGGAGTGTCAAAACTTATCACATAGCCGAGTGCTTTACTATCTTCCTTTTGAGTATAAACAAATAATTTATTAAAGTTACTATCTTCAGGTTCGGTGATCAGTTCTTTTATTTTTTGCGCGGAAAAAGTTTTTTCACCAAATTTGGTAGCATAAAAATCTTTGCCAAGTTTGTGTATGCCCCAGTGATAATTTTCATAAGAAATATTAGCAACTCCCAGCAATACATTTTCCGTGTGTTTCAATACCCGACGATTTTCACTGTTGAGATTAAATTTTGACAGATCAATGCGCAAACTTCTGGTTTGATACATTTCGCCTTTGCCGGTGCGGGTAAACAAAAAACCACCATCATAAAGGGAGTTTAGGTTTTGGTCAGAAAAGTCGGTGATTTTTTTTGAGTTCCAATTTAAATACATGTTGTTTATTTATATATTGCCATCCAAATACCGATGACGACCATCAAAGCATGAATGATCCAAAAACGCATTACGATTTTTTCTTCACTCCAACCTTTGAATTCAAGGTGGTGGTGAAGAGGGGCCATTTTAAAAAGACGACGGCCAAATAAGCGACGGGAAGCTACTTGTAAAATAACGGCGATAGTCTCGATGTAAAAAATAAATCCAAATATTGGTATAAACAAAGTTTTATCGATAGAAATCATGTTGATGGCCAGTAGTGCTCCTAGCCCAAGTGAACCGACATCACCCATTTGGAAACGTGCTGGTTTGACATTAAAATAAGTATAAGCGAGCAGTGATCCAGCGACTGTGGCGTTGAGTGGGGCAAAGGCAGTGCGTCCCTCAATCCAACTGATAACTGTCAAACCAATAAAGGTTATCAGTAGAGATCCGCCAGCCAATCCATCTAGACCGTCTGCAATATTGACAGCGTTTGCCGTAAACATTACAAACAAAATAATAATTGGAACGATCCAAATGCCGGCATAAATACGACCGTCAAAAGGTACTGATAGTGAGTGCCAGTGTGGATCAAGTTTTGTATATACCCACCAAGCCGCTACCGCACCGGCCAAAAATTGAAATATAAGTTTTTCATGAACTTGCACACCGCGTCCAGGGTGAGAACCGAGCATGTGAGTGAGGTGTTTAAAAACTTCCCAAGGTAAAATTAAAACATACCAAACACGCATGTACCAGTCACGATGAATTTTTATCAGAGTGATAGTTTGTTTCAAAGTGCGTAATCGTCGTTTAGAACCAAAAGTATTTAGAAGATCGTCTACAGCACCAAGAATCGCGGCGATACTCATTACACCCATTGGAACATAGGTATATTTACGATTCCAATTGAATATCAGGGTTATAACAGTCACCATTAACACAACTAAAAGTCCGCCCATAATTGGTGTTCCAACCTTGATTTGACGGTCACCATATAGAGTAAAATCGTAATCGTTACGGCGGGTAATTTTTAGTTTATATAGAATTTTGGTCAAGATAGGCGCAAACACAAAAGACGACAAACAAGCGCCGATAAAAAATAGCAATGAAGTTTGAAGTAAGGTAATTTGCATGGGTGAATTTTACTCTAGAATAGCCAAAAAATCAAGCCACTGCGCTTATTCAAGCCATTCTTTGGTTTGGCGCACTAATAGAGTTGGTGCTTCAAGCGGCTCTGCCATCACTTCTTTAACAATCTTTTCCATTCTAAGTCCTTGAGATCCTTTGATCAAAACAACATCTCCACGATTCAATTTTTCCTGTAAAAACATGCCAGCACTGACACTGTCTGCAAAAGAAGCAATCTGATTGTCGTCTAGTCCAGCTTCGCGTGCGGCGATGGCGGTGTGCTTACTAGCTTCGCCAACGGTAATGAGAAAATCGATTCCTAGCTCTGCTACTTTGAATCCGATTTCACGATGTGTGTTTTCGGTTTCGTGTCCTAGTTCAAGCATATCGGCGAGCACGGCAATTCTTTTTGATCCTTTTAAAATGCTCAATTTGGATAGAGTTGATAGGGCAGATTTGGTTGGTTCCGGACTAGAGTTGTATGTGTCGTCAATCAATAATGTGTTTTTTATGCCTTCGATGATACGCATGTGACCAGCCAACGGTTGAAGATCGCGCAGAGAGTGAATAGAATCCAAAACATTTATTCCCAAAATATGTCCGATAGCAATCGCGGCCAATGCGGAAGGGATCATATGTTCGGCAATCGCACCTGGTAGAAATACTGGAACGATATTACCTTTGAAATTTAATTTAAAATTTAAGCCAGTTGGCCAATTAGTTTTTTCATCGGAAATAATATTTACATCCGTAGCTCGAAAATCTGCACCTTCTTTGAAACCATATGTAATTATTTCTGCTTTGGTGGTGTTTGCACTTTGCATCACCATTTCATTGTCAAAATTTAATACAGCAAAACCATCACGTTGCAAATGAGAAATAATTACTCGTTTTTCTTGAGCAATTTTTTTAATT
>CAZXEV010000016.1:0-15817 GCA_964639735.1 uncultured Gammaproteobacteria bacterium | reverse complement strand
GATAATAACGCTCGTTCCGCCCCTACAGAATTAACCAGTGCTTCACCTATCGCTGGACTATAATAATCCTCACGCGCTTGAACACCTGTTAACGCTCCAACCAAAAACAAAATTACAGTAGCAAGCAAAACCAATGTTCGGTGACATTTAAACATAAAGTTATTAGTTTGACGACTTTAAAATAAATAAAAAATCCCGACAATATCGGGATTAGACACACAAAAAGGATAAACCTAAAACAGGGTTAGAGTAAAATATTTCTATAATTTTAGGCATAAATACCAAAAGTTAATAAAAACTATAGCTATAGCCAACCATATTACGATATGTTTGTCAAATAACAAAAAACAGCTTGCCGTGCAAGCTGTTTTTAAATTTTGGGATTTTGTAAAATTGTCTACTTTTAGTACATTCCGCCACCCATTCCACCCATTCCTCCGCCCATTGGAGGCATCGCTGGTTCATCTTTTTTTGGCAAATCAGTGATTATGGCTTCGGTAGTCAAGAACATACCAGCGATCGAAGCAGCATTTTGCAATGCACTACGAGTCACTTTGGTCGGATCGATGATACCCGCTTTCACCAAATCTTCGTACTGTTCAGTTTGAGCGTTATACCCCATATTGCCAGACAATTTACGGACTTCTTCAACTACAACCGCTCCGTCTACACCTGCGTTTTCAGCTATCTGACGCAAAGGTTCTTCAAGAGCACGGCGTAATATTTTTACCGCTACTTCTTCTTCATGTGTAGCTTGCATACTTTCCAATACTTTGGCCGCACGAATCAAAGCTACACCACCGCCTGGCACTACACCTTCTTCTACAGCGGCTTTGGTAGCCCCGACTGCATCTTCGATGCGATGTTTCACTTCTTTCATTTCAGTCTCGGTAGCAGCACCCACACGGATAATAGCCACACCGCCAGCCAATTTGGCTAATCGTTCTTGCAATTTTTCTTTATCAAAATCACTATCAGATTGTTCAATCATTTTTCTGATATGAGCGATACGTTCTTGAACCAACTTTTGATCACCTTTACCATTTACGATAGTGGTGTTTTCTTTGTTGGAAGTTACTTTATGAGCTTGACCTAAATCTTCCAAAGTAGTTGCGTCCAATTTCAAACCAATTTCTTCAGTGATTACTTTACCGCCAGTTAACACTGCAATATCTTGCAACATTTCTTTGCGACGATCACCAAAACCAGGAGCTTTGACAGCCAATACATTGAAAGTGCCGCGCATTTTGTTTACCACCAATGTGGCGAGCGCTTCACCATCAACATCATCAGCAATAATTACTAAATCTTTTTTTCCACTTTGCACTACTTTTTCTAGTACTGGTAATACATCGTGAATTGAACTAATTTTTTTATCAGTAATCAAAATATATGGATCAACATATTCAGCTTCCATACGATCGGAATTGGTGACCATATAGTGAGAAACATAACCTTTATCAAAACGCATACCTTGTACGGTTTCGATTTCCATTCCAAAAGACTGAGATTCTTCCACGGTAATAACACCGTCTTTACCAACCGCTTTCATGGCGTCGGCAATTTTTCTACCAATTTCTTTATCATTGGCGGAAATTGCAGCCACATTAGCGATTTCATCTTCACTAACTGGTTTGGAAATATTTTCTTTCAATTCTTTTACAATCATGTCCACGGCTTTATCAATACCGCGTTTTAGAGCAACTGGATTAGCACCAGCGGTAACATTTTTTAAACCTTCACGGACGATTGCTTGAGCCAAAACGGTAGCAGTGGTAGTACCATCGCCGACATCATCATTGGTTTTGCTAGCAACTTCTTTTACTAATTCCACACCAGCGTTTTCAAACTTGTCTTCCACTTCGATTTCTTTAGCAACAGACACACCATCTTTAGTAATAGTTGGCGCGCCATATCCTTTGTCCAAAACAACATTGCGACCACGAGGCCCCAAAGTTACTTTTACTGCATTAGCCAAAATATTTACACCGTTTAAAAGCTTGTGACGAGCGTCGTCACTATATAAAATTTGTTTTGCCATATAAAATAATATTAATTATTCAAGAGTAGCTACGATATCATTTTTATCTTCACCAGATCCAACGTATAAAATTTTATAAGTTTCTTCACTACTTCCTTGTCCTACTTTGATCTCCTCCCCACCCCATTTTTTAAACAAAACTTTATCACCAATTTTTAAGCCCAATTTAGTAACTGGCTCACCATTTCCCAGAGCTACGATCTCACCTTCGGCTTTTTTTTCTTTATCAGCGGCAGAAGGCAAAACGATACCAGAAGCGGTCACTTCCAGCTCTTTGGCCGGCTTGACGAGCACACGATCTCCCAACGGTTTGATATTCATACGAAGATAATTAAAAGTAAATAATTTTATCACTCACTTTGTTTGAGTGATAAACTATATATAATTTTAATGATTTTTTTAAAATTGTCAATATCGTTTACCCAACCAAAATATCCACAATAATTTTGGCTTAAATAAAGAAAAAGTCAGAGTTGGGAACGAACTTTGCTCGCCGTCCACTTATGGTCCGGACTATGCCTGTCTATGGTCTAGCCCGGAACTATGGCGTGCGAGAGAGTCTGTTCCCAACTCTGACTTCTTTGAGTATCAATCTTACTCTTGAGACACTTTTGTGTCAATGCCGTTATATTTAATGGAAATACCGATTATCAAACAAAAAAATATCAGACCGGTAAACGTAGATATGCTCCAATGGTCAAAAAATCCAGCAACTAGTGCAACTACCAACGGGGCAAACGACCAATTTAAAATTTCTTTACTATTAATCAACAACCAAAATAGCAATACCAACCCCAATATCCCCCATTCCGCGACAAACAATAGATAGATATTGTGAGCCGGCTTCAAATCGCCAACAAAATATTTTGGATAAAGCTCATGCAGTGAAATTGTGTAATTACCAGGTGTTGAACCAATAAAATAATTATTGGCAAAAACTTGTTGAAACTGTGACCATTGAGTAACGCGTTGTGACAGGGATATTTTTTCCAAACGATTTTGAAAATCTACACGTGAAAATACTAATGGCTTAAATATAATCAATAGCATCATAAATGCTAGAGCATAAACTCCAAGCTGTTGCCACAAATACTTTTCTTTATAATTTTTTAGTCCTACAAATAGCAGACTAATAATTGTCGCTAACCACGCCCCTCGCGCAAATGTAAAAAACAATCCTACTAAAACAATTATTTGTCCTAACAAATACCATAATTTAGTATTTTTATTTTTTTCTTGCCAAGTTAAAATTATTCCCAAAACAAAAACTGATGCCAAATAAATTCCTAAAGAATTTGGCCACCCAAAAGAACCATAGGAACGCAACCAACGCTCATCACCAAATTCTACGACGGCCACACCCAACTGGTGTGGATCCTGTACCGCCATACCAAGCCATTTATTGGCCGGAATATATTGATTAAAAAATTGCCAAGTAGCGATAATGGCTTGCGCGAGACCTCCCAACCAAATCCACAGAGATAATTTTTCAAAACTAATTTTGGATTCCAAAACAATAAAAATTAGACACAATCCATATATCAACCAATTTAAATATTGCCAAGTCACAGCACGATCAGAGCTGCCAAATAAATATATAGCCAAAATACTAAACACACTTAATAAAACTACCACTAATCTTTTTTTATTAAAACGATTAATAAATAAATCTTGAAAATTTCCTTTTATTTTTTCAATTAGAAACGATAAAATTACAAGACCCAACAAAATTTCCGTACTATACAAGGACAAACTACCGTATTCCCAAAAACCACTACCAATATAGGTTGTTTGGTAAATCAGCCTCGTCTGCCACGGCAAAACAAACAATAAAAGAAGGAGTAAATAATTTTTGAATTTACTTATATTTAATTTCATAGTGAATTCAAAATCGTTCGCAATCTTTCTTCCCACTGCGCCGCACAATCTTTGCGAGTGTCGTTTTCATGTAATTTTATTACACCGTCTTTTAGCACCACACCATTATCATTTCGCTTAGCTTTTTCTTTCGTACTCAATTTCATTTTTAACAACTGCCACTCACGAGCCTGCTTTTCTATCAAATCACCATAAGCACCATACCACATCACTTCCCATATTTTTTTCCAAAACTTCGCAACCAAGCCTCTCTCAACTAAATTTAAAAATACAGAATTGTATAAATAATTTGGGAAATAATCTTTCAACCAATAATTGGCCGATAAAAATTTTTTCCAATAATTATTTGGATCATAAACTGGTACCATTTGAGTGATCCAGTATGCAAAATGAATATCATTGTCTACTGCTTTTAATTTTTCCAAATTAAGATTTTCTTCATCTACAAAAAAAGACAGACAAATTTTATCACTGCTTTTGTCACCGTAAGTACGCAAACCGAACAAACGCAAAATAAAGTTGGTAAAAAACCTGACCAACCAGACTCGTTTGGTGCCAGCAATAATAAAAAAATCTATATCGCTATTTTCGACAGCCGTACCAGCCGCCACTGTATTACATACAAACACTGCTTTCAAGAATGGTACACAACGAATAAATTTGATTGCTTGTCTAGCTTTTTTTAATTTTAATTCAGAAATCACCAAATTTCTTTGTCTATTTTCCACATTCTTTTCTTTGCCTGACAAATAAAAAAAACTAAATTTTTCTTCAATTTTTTGTTGGCTTTTCATTTCATCAAGAATTGGCAATATATCATTCAGGTCTACAACCTCACTTTGATAAAGCCAATTTTTTATTTCCGTAGCAGTAAGAGGATAATCGCTCAAATCAAAATATCCCAAAGTGCGCAAAATTGCCTTTTTTATTTCATCTTTTTCCATATTACTATCAATTAATTATGCAGCCAACTGCAAATCTTCTTCTTTATGACGATGGCCACCATCAACTATAAAAGCAGTTTTTATTCCATTTAAATTTAAAATCATCACATCTTCATTTTCACCACTAAATTTGTATCCATACCTAGCTTTATTGTTTATACCATCAAAAGTCTTTACAATTTCAGTAGCCGTGGCGTCTGACACAACAAAGCAATTCTGTTCGTTTGCCCAGTGGTCGACAACATTATCCGCAATTCTATTTTGCTCAGAATCATTGAACGAAGTCATAAATTCAGAGAATACATATTTAGTACCTTCATCAGTCAGACGACGAATTTTCTTTTGAGAAGTATGCGGCCAAACATCCATTTGGTTTACTAAACGTAAAAACAGATCACGCACCGTATGATCGTCTTTTACTACCAGCTGTTCGTTGGCTTTTGGAGCCGCTTCGATTTCTTCGGTGTCCACCTCATCACTTTTGGTGAACCCGTCAGTTTGCTCAATTCTTTTGTGGACTTTGTCCATTTCTTTTTGATCATGTTCTGATTCACTCTTCAAAACATTTCCCAATATTTTTTCGACATCGGCCACGTTTGCTGGCAAAACTTCCAAATTATATTTTCTACGGAAAGTGATTTCAAGTTTACCAGTGACAACATCCTGACGCTCGGTAGCTTTGTTAAAAGGCTCTTTTTCAGACTTACTTTCTGGCATTTTTTCAGTATTAGAAACATTTGTCATATTTATTCATGATTAATTTCACTAGTAGCTACTCCTCCCAATATTTTATTATTAACAAAATTATCGGTTTTTTCTATGGAAACTTTTTGAGGTAACACCGCATCGTCAACTATTATTTTATCACTGATCTCCAATACCTGACTCGGTTTTATTAAAAAAATACGACCGCTCAAAAAAGACGGTCGTACTATGTATTGAAAAATATTTTGTGTATCTACCAAAAAATTTATTTCATTTATTTTGCCCAATTTTATTCCCGACTTTGTAATTACCGGTAATCTTTTTAATTGATGCAAATTGATGATCATATAAATTTTATTTTTTTATCACTTCACCTTCAATTACTTTATTAACATCTGTCGCGATCGGAGTTACGACTGGATTTTTCTTGGACATATAATATTGCTGTCCAGCCATTAAAATAGTACTCCAGAACCAATAAAGTGTCAGCCCAGCTGGCAAACTAAAACCGATAAGCACAGTCATTGCTGGCATCATATACAACATCTGTTTATTCATCATCACCATCATATTTTCATCCTTAGAACCTTCACCAGCCGCTTTTGGTGGCTGTTGACGATTCATTGTCTTGGCTTGTAAATACTGAGCAATACCTGCCAAGAATGCTAGAATCACATTTGGTTTGGATAAATTGAAAAAACCAAAGGATATTGGATTGATAGTACCCGGATTGGAAACAAATGAATATAAAGAACTAGATAAATTAGTCGAAGCCAAACCATCTTGCATCACCCAATAGAGTGCAATTAAAATCGGTAATTGAATGAGTAGAGGCAAACAAGATGCCAAAGGATTAACTTTGTTATTTTTATATAATTCCATTGTCCCTTGGGCAATTTTTTGTTGATCGCCAGCATATTGTTTTTTTAAGGCTTCTAACTTTGGCTGGAGTTCTTGCAAAGATCTTTGGGCTTTTATGGAAGAAGCTGTCAAAGGATACACCGCCAAACGAAGTAAAACCGTCACTACCACGATCACCAAACCAACATCATGTCCTGGTAAAATATTGTACAGACCAACAAAAATATTAAATAATGGTTGATACAATACAACGTGGAAAAAATTTGAAAACATAATATTTATTTTATTCTTCTTTAGATTCTTCTTCGTTTTCTACCACCGTTGGAATTTCATCACTACTAATAGATTGTTCGCCACCCAAATCTTTCAAATTGATTCTCCAACCAGTGAGCTCACTTGCCAAACGTACATTTTGACCACTGCGACCGATTGCTAATGAAAATTGATCGGAAGTCACTTGAACGTCTGCAGTTTTTTCTGCATCATTTAATTCTACTGAGGAAACTTTGGCTGGGGAAAGAGCTTTGGAAATATAAGCAGAAGCATCTTCTTTGAATTCAATAATATCAATTTTTTCTCCACCCAATTCCTCGATGATGGTGTTGATACGACTACCGCGCTGACCGATACAAGCACCTACAGGATCAATAGCTTCATCGTCAGTTTGAACAGCCACTTTACTACGGTAACCAGCATCACGAGCAACGCCTTTTATCTTTACTATACCACTTTCGATTTCTGGAATTTCATTTTTAAATATCTCTTCAACCAAACGACTAGAAGAGCGAGATAGTAAAATTTCTGGACCACGTGGACCCATATTTACTGATGTTACATAAAATTTCATGCGTGCACCAGGACGATAATGTTCACGTTCAATCTGCTGCTCACCGAGTAACAAACCAGTTACTTTTCCTAGATCAACTAATACTTTTCGTCCTTCTGCGCGCTGAATTGTACCAACGATAATCTGGCCTTCTTGCCCTTTAAAATCACCAAACACCATATTGCGTTCCGCTTCACGAACTTTTTGAATGATTACCTGTTTGGCAGTTTGAGCAGCCATACGTCCAAAAGCCCCTGGAATTTCCAGAGGAATTTCCAACACTTCACCGACTTTGGCTTTTTTGCTTACTTTCTTAGCTTCAGAAACCATCAACTCAGTCTTTGGATTGAAGCGTGGTAAGTCTGCAGTTTCTTCTTCAGACAATTCCCTGTTCTCAGCACGGGCCTCTTCACGACGACGAGTCATTTCTTCTTGAGCTGTTTTCAAAACTTCTTCATCGATATCTTCGACAACAGTTTTGATATCCCAAGCTTGCATATCGGCAGTTTCTGGGTCAAATTTTACTTTTATATTTTGTTGTTTATTACCAAAATCTTTGCGGTAAGCAGCCGCCAAAGCGGTTTCGATAGTTTCCATCACCGCCTCAAAAGACAGATTTTTTTCATCACACAACAATTGTATGGCCTTTGTAATGTCTGACATAAATTTACAAATTAAATTAATTTATTAAAAAAAGCACCCTCTACAGAAGTGCTTTATATTCTGTATGTCAATATACCATTTTAGAGGAAATCTGTCAACAAGCTATTTTTTTACTAGTGCTTTCTTTGGTGTTTTACCAGCAACCTTTACACTATCTCCAACTTTCAAAAATTTATATACCTTTTCAGCGTCCTTATAACCAATATTAACACATCCGTGACTCATCGGACGAATACCAAATTGATTGTGCCAATATGCTCCATGCAGATAGAAACTGCGCTTAAATTCAAGGTTCCACTTAGTATTTGGTAAATCATATCCAGGTCCAACATAGCGATAAACCGGTAATTTACGAATAATCTTAAACTGACCTGTTGTGGTATCATATCCAATTTTTCCTGTAGACACAGGAGCTGATCCTATAAAAACATCATTAAAATAATATTTTAGCTGTTGAGTATTGAGATCTACTTCCACCCTGCGTTTAACATCCTTATTATTTTCACCAGCTAATGGATTATAACCATTGTCTACTTCTTCGCCATCTTTATAGCCATCATTGTCGGTATCAGAATTATTTGGGTCTGTGTCCAGTTTTAATTCAATATCATCACCCAGACCATCATCGTCAGAATCGACAACTTCTACCGCTGACACTCGGCTAGCAGAAATTATAAACAAAAATAGTGATAATAAGATAATCTTTTTCATTTTATTATTATATCATTTAATTGATCTGTACGCCATATTTCGCTTCCTGCTCTCTCCAATTTTCGCAAAGTTCGCAATGACGGGTGACCATATTTGTTTGACCCAACAGAAATTATAGAAATTTCCGGGCTAACAGCCTGTAAAAAATCCACTTCAGACGAACTATCACTACCGTGATGACCAACTTTTAGATAATCAGCTTCAAGTGATTGACAACGCGCCACATCTTTACAGTATTTTTTTAATAAAGCATTTTCTAGCGGTGTTTCCATATCACCAGTAAACAAAAACTTTCCTAAATTATTTTTTAGTACAAAAACTATCGAGCTATTATTACCACCGTATTTTTTAATATCTACGCCCAAACTTTCATCTGGTGATAGAAATTTAATTTGACTACCGCCTACCACCATAGTTTCACCGCCGTTAATTGTTATACTTTGCGCATTTTCCAATTTTAAAAATTTTTTCCATGCCAACCAAAACTGATCGTTAGATTTTTGTACACCATTGGTGATAATATTTTTAACTTGATATCTTTCTAAAACTGCCGGACAACCACCATAATGATCACCGTCAGGATGAGTTACCAACAAATAATCAATAGTGCGATCAAAAAACGGCAAAGCCGAACCGAGTTTGGATAAAATTTTTCTATTTATTCCACAATCTACCAACATTTTTTCACCATTATCAAATGTTATTAAAGCCGAATCACCTTGGCCAACATCGAAAAAAGTAACGGAATTATAATATGCCGTGGATTTTTTTGAATAAAAAAAACCGACCAACAATAATATTATCAGGCCGCAAGCCAGTAGAACTATTTTTTTAACTTTACCCTCCATAAATAATTATTTACTAGCCACCACTATTTGATTTATCCAGACGTCATTTTCGTATACAAAAATATTTTTTTCTATTTTAAATGCCAAACTTTCTAAATCTTCGATAATTTTTTCAGGACGATGATAAAAAGATTCTATTTTAATTTTTCCTTGCTTTGTTTTGACTTCTGGCGCTTCTTTTTGATTTATATTGGTAATTATCAATTTACCATCGTTTTTTAATACACGATAAGCTTCATCAAAAAATGACATCGGATTTTTCAAGTGCACCACCACAAAAGCCGCGGTCACAAAATCAAAACTGTTTTCATCAAATGGTAAATTTTCTGCCTCACCGATTTTTGTTTCAATTTTATTATTTTTTCCAGACAATACTTTCAGCATTTCAAATGAAACATCCAAAGCCGTTACCTCTGCTCCAATATTTGAAAGTGCGAGTGCCAATCTACCCGTACCAGCACCTACGTCCAAAATCTTTTTATTTTTAACATCGCCAAATAATGGCAATAATTTATTTTGCTCAAAACTATTTAGATATTTTTCTTTTTTGTCATAATCGTGAGCCGCCAGATCGTATCCGCTAGTTGAATTTAGAATTTTTATTTTTGGCATATTTATAGATATAAAAAATTATCAAACCATACAAGACAACTGTCTGCCAGATGTTTATAGAAAAACTAACACTGGCCAAAGACCAACTCGCCAGACTGTGCGACATTATTATAACATATTTCAAACCCAAATTAGCTACCCAAGCAACTAACTGTCCAAAAGGATAAATAAAAACACTCAAAATGAGCGCCGCAAACCCAAACAACATCAGATATGGAACAATCCAAACAATTAGCAAATTTGCCAGAGGTGCGATCACAGACAATCTTCCAAATTGAAACAAAATAAGTGGCAAAGTAATAATTATGGCCGATATTGTGGTGATGAAATTTTCAATTAAATTTTTAATAAAAATGTTTTTGTCTTCAAGATTGAAATAGCCAATCAATATCGGAGACAGATAAATCAATCCGATCGTAGATAAAAATGATAACTGAAAACCAGCATCCCATATTAGAACAAACGGATTAAATAACAACATGATGGCGGCAGTAAAAACTAAGATATTACCAATTCTCGACAATCTACCTAGCTGTGTGGCTAAGAGCACTATTATTCCCATTATCCCCGCTCTCACAACCGAAGCTGACGCACCTGTGAACAAAACAAATATAATTATTCCAAACACAGCCAACCAAAAAGCGCGCTTACGATTTAAGCCAGCTAATAACAAAACAGACATCATCACACTGGCCACCACATTAATATTATATCCGGAAATAGCCACAATATGAGTAATACCTGCTCGATTAAAACTGTCATTAATTTCTTGACTAAACCCAGCTCGCGCGCCATAGAGCAGACCAGCCATCAGTGAACTTTGTGGTTCAGACCACAATTCGTTAACTTGTTGTTGTACAACTTGTTTGAAGTTGTAAAAATTATTCATAATTTTTTCTGTTAAAGAAAATTTATGAGGTAATTTTATTATTTTTGGCCAATTACACTGCGACCAAATACCATCGCGAGCTAAATATTTATCATAATTTACAAAACTATCCGAGCCGATTGGTTTTTTTAATTGACATGACACCTGTACGTAATCGCCAAATTTAAGATCCGCATATGGTGGTAAATACAGCAAAACTTTACCAGATACTTTTTTGTTTCCTACTGTATTTACCGTCACTACTGCTTGAGTACTATTTTCTTTTTCTACCACCTCCTTTGTAATCACACCAACAAAATTTAAATTTTGGCCATTATAGTAATTCACCACCCCCAAATTTACACCAGGCACCGACCAATAAAATCTCAGACCACCTAATATAAAAAACAGAATACTTAATATAAAAATTTTAGACGTATAGTTGTTCCAACATAATATCAAGAAGAATAAAACCAGAAACATTAACCCATACAGAAAAAGTTTATTGACACTTGATTCTATATTTGTAGAAAAAATAGCTGTTCCGCTGATAAAACAAAAACAGAACATTAAAAAAGTTCTGCTTTTCGATTTTGATATTTTTTCTGTCACCTCCCTAAGCATATATTATTTCACCAATTCAAAAGCAATAAAAAGTTTACGAAGCAAAATAGCACCAACATCACTATTGGTCACCATCACCCGTCGCCAAGCATAGAGATCATTACTACTTGGTCGATCACCAAAATACACACTAGCCGCTCCGACAAAACCGATGTCCTTTGCTTGTTTTTTTACATTTTCATTAAAATTTCCAAATGGATACACAATTGTATCGACTGTATGACCCAAGCCTTTTTCCAATAATTCTTTACTTTTGCTCATCTGATAATAGGCAGCTTCCGGTTTTATTTTACCCAGTGGCTTGTGATTGACAGTGTGAGCCCCTATTTCTACTAAGCCTTCTTTGTCCAATTGTTTTATCATATCCCAAGTCACATTTCCTGGACGACCGATATCTTGATTTATGACATACAAACTGGCTGGTACATTGTATTTTTTCAAAATGGGATACGCGTTTAAATAAAAATCTCTATAACCGTCATCAAAAGTTAGCACCAGAGTTTTGTCATATGTTGTACTCGTAGAAGAAGCAATTGAAAATGTTTTAAAGGCTTCACTTAATTTAACAATTTTATACCCCTGATCTAATAGATATTTTATCTGAGAGTCCAACATTTCCGGTCGTACCGACAAACGCCTGGCTTCATAATTTATATGATGGTACATTAAAATTCCAAATCGAACATGATAAATTTTTGATGATACTTTTTTTATATCATTTACATTTAATCTAGATGAAGCCGTTGAAGATGTCACCACCGCCAATTGCCGAACCTGATCTTCGATTACTTTCAGTTGGTCCAATTCAACTATTGTATCATTGGCATCCAATTCAATATTTTGTATGTTTTTCCAATAAAAAAACCCAGCCACTAGTATGATGCCCACTAATAATATCATAACCCCCAACCAGGCTTTCTTATTTTTTTTCATGACCTTATTTATACTACGATACTCACTAACTTCCCTTTTACATAGATGACTTTTTTTGGTTCTTTGCCGTCTAGCCATTTTTGAACTTTTTCTGTAGATAAAGCCAAGGCTTTTGCATCATTATCACTAATATCAGCATCCACCACCAAAGTATCTCTCAATTTGCCATTTATCTGCACCGCCAAAGTAATTTCGGTGTCTTTTGCCAACTCCTCATCAAAGTTTGGCCAGGTTGATTCAAAGACACTCCCATTATTACCTATTTCAGACCAGAGCTCTTCACAAATATGAGGAGCAAACGGTGAAAGTAGTTTAACTAATAGTGCAAAATCATCTTTAGAAATATTTTCTACCTTATTCATCTCATTCACCAACTCCATCATTGCCGAAATCGCAGTGTTGTAATGAAGCAACGATATATCTTCGGTAACTTTTTTTATAGTTTGATGGATTTTGGTAGTAACATTTCTTTCGATATTGAAATCTACGGAAATTTTTTCAGACAAAGTCCAAACTCTCTCCAAAAATCTACGTACTCCCACCACACCTTTAGTACTCCAAGCACATGGTTGGTCAAATGGACCCATAAACATTTCATAAAGACGCATCGCATCAGCACCATATTCGGCCACCACTTCATCGGGATTAATCACATTGTTCCAGCGCTTACTCATCTTGCGACCATCTTCAGCCAAAATCAAACCAACATTTTGCAAGCGAGTAAATGGTTCAGGATAACTTACCACACCAATATCAAATAAAAACTTATGCCAAAAACGAGCGTAAATCAAATGGCGGGTAGCATGTTCGGCTCCACCGACATACAAATCGATCGGCGACCAATATTTTTCTTTTTCTTTGCTTACCAATTCTTTGTCGTTATGAACATCTTCATAGCGCAAATAATACCAACAACTTCCTGCCCATTGTGGCATAGTGTTGGTTTCGCGTTTAGCTGGACCACTGCACTGCGGACATTTTGTGTTTACCCAATCGGTAATAGTCGCCAGCGGTGATTCGCCAGTTCCACTTGGTTCGTAATTTTTTACTTTTGGAAGTTCAAGTGGTAATTCACTTTCCGGTACTGGTACCCAACCACATTTTTCACAATTGATAAGTGGAATAGGTTCTCCCCAATAACGTTGACGAGAAAATACCCAATCACGTAATTTGTATTGGACTTTTCCTTGTCCGATTCCTTTTTCTTCTAGCCAAGTAATCATTTTTTTCTTGGCTTCTGGAGTTGATAAATTATTTAAAAAATCAGAATTAATTGCCACACCTTCGCTGGTAAAAGGTTTTTCTTGGACATCTAAATCAGACCCAACTACCGCCACGATCGGTAAATTATATTTCTTTGCAAATTCCCAGTCACGTTCATCGTGACCAGGTACTGACATTATCGCTCCAGTACCATAGCCACATAAAACATAATCCGCCACAAAAATTGGCAATTCAGTTCCGTTCACTGGATTTATAGCTTTTACCCCTTTGATTTCAACACCAGTTTTTTCTTTTTGTAGTTCGGTGCGTTCTAGATCACTTTTACTTTTTGCTTTTTCTAGATACTCCTCGACTTCTTTTTTATTTGAAATTTTTTCTATATTTTCTTTAATCAAAGGATGCTCTGGAGCCACTACCATATATGTAGCCCCAAACAAAGTATCAGGACGAGTCGTGAATACTTTTAAAATTTGTTTACTGTCTTTGATAGAAAAATTCACCAGCGCCCCTTCACTCTTTCCAATCCAATCACTCTGCATTTTTTTAATGTGTTCTGGCCAAGCGGTCAAATTGTCGAGTCCAGACAAAAGTTTTTCTGCATAATCGGTAATACGCAATACCCACTGACGCATCGGTTTGCGTTCGATCTCACTACCACAGCGTTCGCACAAACCACCTTCGAGATCTTCGTTGGCCAAACCGGTCTTGCAATCTGGACACCAATTTATCGGTGCAAAAGATTCAAAAGCTAAACCTTTTTTAAACATCTGTAAAAAAATCCACTGTGTCCATTTATAGTATTTTGGGTCAGTAGTATTAACTTCCCTATCCCAATCATAGGTAAAACCAAGTAGTCCAAGTTGTTTTTTGAAGGTCGCCACATTTTTGGCTGTACCTTCACTTGGATGAACTTTATTTTTCAAAGCATAATTTTCAGCTGGCAAACCAAATGCATCCCATCCCATTGGGTGAAGCACATTGAACCCTTGCATCATTTTCATGCGAGCCACGATATCAGTCGCGATATATCCCTTTGGATGACCGACATGCAGGCCAGCACCCGATGGGTACGGAAACATATCCAAAACATAATATTTTGGCTTTCCTTCAGTTTCTTTAGTTTTATTAATCCCACTTTCCTCCCAATTTTTCTTCCATTTCTTCTCAATAGCTTGGTGATTATATTTTTGCATAATAATATTAGATACCTGATTATCTTATCTAAAATAAGATAAAAATGCAAGACTAAGCCAAAATAACATTAAAACATCCACACTCTATTTTTTAGCGCTTCTTTCCAAATATAATAGCGACGCAAAAGCAACAAAACCGGCCACTTGGTGAAAAATATTTTTAAGTCACGCTTGCCATTGATCAAATAACGAATTAATAATAATGGGATACAGATCGGCATGGTGAATATATACAAATAATCCCACGGTAACACAACCAAGCCACCCCAAACTTTGGGATGAAAATGCAAATAGTGATTTGGATAAAGTTTTTTTAATTTTGGCCAAACTGCTCCATTGCGAGCCGAGCGTAAAAGCGACTTTGTATTCCATATAGCGGCTTCGTGGAAAATTTTTGCCTCTGGCACACGCGCATATTCAAAACCATTGGCCACTGCTCGAATCGCGATTTCACTATCTTCGTTGTTAAAATAAAAAAATTCAGAATTTAAATAACCAATCGTTTCAAAAACTTTTTTGCGATAAACAATATTGCCACCCATCGGCCACCTGGCTCCAATATTTTTTACTAGTCTTTCTGGAAAATACCCGTGATAATTTTCCGAGATATAAAAAACCTGCCCAAATACAAATGAAACATTTTCCGAGGTAAAACCAGCCATCAAATTTTTTAACCAATTTTTATCGGCCACACAATCATCATCAATCGAGGCAACGAAATCATATTTAGCTGCCTTGATACCACTATTTCTCGCTTCACTGAGACCAAGATTTTTTGAATGAGTCACAATTTTTATTTTTGGATCTTTTAGTGTTGCCAAATATTTCACTGTCCCATCGGTTGAACAATCATCGATGATTACAATTTCAAATTCTCTATAATCCA
>CAZXEV010000015.1:3368-15848 GCA_964639735.1 uncultured Gammaproteobacteria bacterium | reverse complement strand
AAAAAACCCTCGCTAATTGCCAGGGTTATATTTTTAAATTACATTAACATCTATACATTCGTCGAGTTTTATTCGTTCCAATTTTTTTCGATGTTGATATATAATAATAAACGCTAAAAACATCAAAATTGAACTAACAAAAAAAGGAAAATTATTTCTGAAAGTATAAACCGGTCCGGTAACAAGCGGACCAACTACCATGCCAAGCGATAGTATCGAAGTAAGAATTCCAAGTGCCTCGCCTTTAACATGTGGCGCAGCCAATCCAAGCACCTGACTTGTAAATACGGCTCGAAAAACTGACTGAGCAAACACACCAATCAATGTGCCGACAAAAAATAATGTTACAAAATTTAATCCCATCAATAAATAACTAATGGTAAAAGCCAACAACATGAATAAAGCTAAATCTGGTTCTTTGAATCGACGTAACCAAAAACGTTTCAACCCGACCATCTGATTCACTGACATTATCACACCCTGTATTGTAATAATCACACCAATAATCAAAGCACTAAATCCAAATCGGTCACTAAAATACAAAGCCATTATTGATTGTGTACCAGACATAGCGATACCAAACAAAAACCAAGTTACAAAATAAGGTAATAAAGTTTTATTTTTTAAGGCATTTACAATCGGAGTAAACGGATTAAAATTCATCTTGGCAGTATTTCTATTTTTATTAGTTTCAGGCAAAAATATAATCGCCATGACCATATTTATAGTAGCCAAAATACCAGCCGTCCAAAACGGAAATGAAGGAGAAATCGCTCCAAGTAATCCTCCAAGCATAGGACCTAAAATAAAACCAATTCCAAACATCGAACCAACCAGACCAAGATTGTGAGTTCGATCTTTATCATCTTTGGAAATATCTACCAGATAACTTTGGGCTGTAGAAAAATTTCCCGCGGCCAAACCATCGATAATACGACCAATAAATAAAAATAATAAACTATTTGCACTTGCAAAAACAAACCAGCCAATAGCCGTACTTGCAATACTTAAAATTAAAATCGGGCGACGACCGACACGATCGGACAAGGCGCCAAGCATCGGCGTGCTCAAAAATGAACAAACTGAAAAAGCAGCAAAAAGATAAGTAACTTCAAGCGCCGCTCCCCCAACTTTGGCCACGTAAAAAGGTAAGGATGGTAAAACTATTCCAAGCCCAATAACATCTACCAAAACTGTCAGGGCAATAATTATTTTTTGTTTACTCATTTATTTCGATTTATGTTTTTTTGAATTTCACTATAAATAATGGTTCGTAATTGTTGTTGTATTCATCGATCACGGCTACTGTCTCCCCTTTTACCAATTTACTAAAAGCCGCATCTGAAAGCATAGTATTGTCTGACTCCAAATCAATTTTGAAATCGTCTAATTTTTGAAACTCTCCGGAAAAATCTTGTTTGATAGAATTTTCAATCTGTTTTTTGCGAGCACGCAATTCGGTCATCTTGTCGATAATAGCTTTGTATTCAGAAGAAGCGGCCAAAGCATCACGATAAGCAGATTTAATATCCTTTTGTTTTTTCTTTGTTTCTTGAATTCTGTTAAATATTTCTTGGATATCGGCCATACATTTAAATTAAAAATAACTACATAATTTTACCATACAAAAACACATCAGACAAGATGTGTTTTTGGTAAAAATATATCTTGAAAAGACCATTTTTAAGCAAATCCTGGGAAAAAGTCTTTTTTTATATTTCTTTTACTCACACCCAGATCTGCAATAGTCTTTTCAAAAGCCACCACCATACCATGAGGACCAGACAAATAAAAAATTCTATCTTTATAGTCTGGAACTTCTTTTTTTATAATGTCAGCGGTTACAAACCCACAACAACCTTTCCAATCGGCCGGAATAGCCTCTACATCAGTAAGTGCATAAACTGTTTTTAT
Source organism: uncultured Gammaproteobacteria bacterium (assembly GCA_964639735.1). GTDB lineage: Bacteria > Patescibacteriota > Patescibacteriia > Magasanikbacterales > GWA2-37-8 > CAIOJG01. The sequence goes on along the minus strand of CAZXEV010000015.1, from coordinate 13,934 downwards.
TCCAAGTTTTTTTTCAGCTTCGTCAAAGATTTCATGATAAGCCACATCGCCTTTGGTTTTGTTGGAATACAGCATTGTGACCGTGCGTTTTTCGTTTTTATCTACCAAATATTTGATCATACTTCGAAATGGAGTAACACCGATACCACCAGCAATAAAGACTAATTTTTTATTAACATCTTTTGGCATCACGAACTCTCCAGCCAATTGTGAAGCGATTAAAGTGTCACCTGATTTCATCTGTAACAAATTTGATTTGAACGTACTGGCATCTGGATAAAATTTAATACCCATACGAATTTCGGATTCAGTCGGAGAAGAAGAAATAGTAAAATAACGACGGTTACCGCGACTGTCTGCCCCACTGGAACCGAGTGTCCATTCTAAATATTGACCAGGTTCAAATTTCAACGGCTCGCTTGGTTTAAAAACAAAATCATATGTATCGTTTGCAACCAATTTTTTTTCGAGCAATGATAGAATTAATTTTTCTTTTGGACTAACTATATATGAAAAAATATTTCCAACCAACAAAGCTAATTCAGGAGAAAAATAAAATACCCCAATATGCACTCCCGGAACAGTCAACAATCCTACCAAACCACCATAGAACACGCGCAACCAACGCTTTGGGGGCGTGGTGAGAGGCTCAGTCAACATCACAAAAGCAAGGAAAAAAGCCGGCCCAACTACCAATAAATTTTTTAACATTTTAGCCAAACTATCAATCCCTGCATAATGAGGCACAACACTAAATAAAACAGTGACGACCAAAAAACTAATAATGAAGTCAAAACGTAATAATTTTCTTACCACTAGAAGCCCACCAATTAAAACAAATGGAAACATTGACGCCGTTCCAACCCACCAACTAGCTGTTTGGTGTAAGGTTACCCCCGTCATTACCACCGCCAATGCGGCCGGATTAAAAACATGTTTTTTATTAATTGCATATATATATTTAGAAATCATCGCCCATACTGATCCCCAAAATGCCATTGATATAAATGTCGTATCAGTCAAAGATTTCAAAGGGGTGATTAGAAAAAATAAAATCAAAGCGGTAATATAAGCAGATTCCAAATTTACTTGTGCGTCAAATGCCCAGGCAAAAATATAATTGAACACAAGACATATGGCCAAAATAAATAATGCCGACAAAATCAATGAAACCCCACCATAAGACAAAATACCAAAAAAACTTAATCCTGCAGCCACCACGAATAAAAACAAAAGATAATATAAAACGACCCGATACATAGTAATCCGACTGAGGAACTTATCGATTATATTTAACATAAATTTGAAGTTATTTTTTCAAAACCGCTGGTGTAGGTAGCTAAACCTTGGTCGTCTACCATATACCCCTCTAATTTTTCTAAATTTTCAATAAAGTTTATTCCGCTCTTTCCCATCGCAAAAGCTGCAGTGGCGTATCTATCAGCCTCATAAATATTTGGGCCAATCACTGTGAGACTTACGATTTCCGTAATTGGAGATTTTGGTTTTAGCGGATTGATAATATGCTGTCCTCTGGAATATGTCCCAGAAGTTGCAATTCCCTGTCCACTCAAATAAACTATTTTAATATTTTCTTCAGCTTTAAACGGATTACGGATTCCAACTGCCCAACATTGCCCGTCACTATTTTTGCCTTTGGTTTGAATATCACCACCGGCTTCAATAAAATAATTATTAAAACCGAGATTATTCAAAATTAAACTAGCTTTATAAATCGCCCATCCTTTTACTAGACCAAGAGGATCAAAGCTCAAATCACTTGCAACCGTTGTAAAAAAACCATTGGTCTGACGCGACGTTTCCTCGCACAAGCGGATTACCTCTTTCATGTCTTCACTATAATCTTTTTCTTTTATGAGACCTTGATTGATTTGAGACGTTTCGCTAGTGGATTTATAGGTTGAAAATTTTTCTTCAACGTATCTGAAATAATCAAAAATCTTTTCAAAGTCTTTCTTTTCCACACCAATATCAACCACCTCTACAGAGATAGGCATCCCCATGATCGCTCGCTCCTGTTTCATAATTTTATTTTTTTGCAGAAGCCAACGCTACTCCCAAAGATTCATTGAAACTAGCGCTAGTTAAAGTTGCTTGTGAAACTGCATTTACATTTGCACTTTGAGCTTGAATAGCTTCAGTACGCAATATTGGCAAGACCGTAGCAGAAATAGTAGTAGAATAATCACTACCATTTGGAAGAACTGGGAATTTAACATCTACCAACTTACCTCCTTGAATTATCGCCTGAGTTTGCAGATATCCATCGCGAGCAAATACTGAACTACCAGTGTAAGTCCCGTCTTTATACAAACCAGCGGTTTGCACTACAGATGTTGTACTTGGTTTGGTAGAAACTGTAGCGGTAGGAGCTTTGTTTGGAGATGTTGTCTGAGAAGGAGTTTGGGCAGGTTTTGGAACAAAAATTTTGTCATCATCGTCATCATCGTCGTCATCAAATTGTTTTGCGAAGCTCTTTATTTGTGTTTTGATATCAGCAGGAGGTGGATTTGGATTGGTTCCACCAGCTGGAATAGACGCTTCCGGTTCAGTAGTTGTGCCCAAAGTTGTAGTATTATCATTTGGTAAATTCCCTGCAGTATTTTGCACCACATTGGCATCACTTACGCGCTGATAAATAACGTAAATTACAAAAATTATTATGGTAGCCGAAGAAATTAAATATTTTTTTATATTTTGAAACATAATTTTAATATTAATCTAAGAAAATGGTTAATTTATTTCATCTTCTTTTAAATCAGGGTTTTCACTAGTCAAACTTTTTGATTCATCCAAAATCCCTTGACGAATAATACTATCTCGAATTACCGCTTCGTCATCATCGTCAACATCGGAATTCGGCGTAACCGGAACGATATTCAAATTTGACGGATTATCGTCTTCGATGTCTACTTCTGGTTTTTCAGAATCATCATCGCCAATTTTAGATACAGGCACATTAACATCCAAATCATCAATATTAATTTTTTTACGATTAATTTTTCCACCATCGTCGCTATCGCCATTTGACCAACCGTTTTCACGATCCCATTCGGCGTAGCCTCTTTCTCCCATTTCTGGCATACAAAAAAGTTAAATATTATTAATGAAATTTATCATTTTTGCCAATTTTAGTCAACAATGAATTTATTCTTTATACATTTTTAAATTGGTTAATTTGATGCCAATAATCAACCACAACAAACCAATGAGATATCCGACCAACACGTCACTAACAAAATGGACTCCCAAATATAATCTACTAAAACCAATCAAAAAAATGAGTGTAATACCACCCAACCAAAGAATTTTTCTAACGATTTTATTTTTTATTTTTATCAACAACAGATAGATCAAAAAACCATAAAAAGCGATGGCGATGGTGGCATGCCCACTAGGAAAAGAAAAGGAATTCTCAAGCATCACTGCATTTTGCGGTCTTTGTCGATGAACTAATATTTTAACCAAAAAAGTACAGGCCTCACTGGACATGATGGCGAACAAAAACATGAGTATATGCCATTTTTTGTGGGTAAATAAAAATACCGCTGATACCAAAACAGCTAAAACAACTATCGTTGAAGTGTTGCCCAAAAAAGTTATTCCTGTAAAGAATTTAATTGCCAGAGGATTGCGATAAAGATATAAATAATTATTGAATCCAAAGTCCAAGCTAGATATTAAATTTAACAAAAACATATTAAAAATATAAAATAGTAGGAAAACAACCTGATCAAAATCTAAAAAAATTAGCAACGATCAAAACAACGCCCGCTCCCAAAAGACAACCAGCCATTTTACCAACTGCCGATTTGAGCATAGTTCTTTCCTCAGAGACCAATTGGAGTCTCAACTTTTCAGCAGCATACCCTTCAAAAATTCCTGCGATCCCGTCCGTTATTGCGTTACCAACAACCCCACCAAGTATTGCTCCTGCCACACCACCGAAATGGCCACCAAATATTGCCATTATTGCCAATATTCCATTATCGATTATCCCAAAAAATATATCTGGCTGGACAGATTTAAAACTTATTTTAAAAGGTATAAGTGAGACCAGACAAAGCACAGCTAATAAAATTAACACAAGGCCAATCCAATAACCATCATTAGCGAAAAACAAACTGACTGCACCGATAATTATACAAAGTATTAATATGTTAAACACAGCAAGAAAAAAATTTTTATTCATAGATTAGTGGAATTATAATAATTAATTATACCATTAAATTTTGTTTATTTAAATAACAAAAAAACTCCGCTAAATTAGTGGAGTTTTTACTTTGTAGACCATACCGAGACGATAGATAAACTTTTAAAATATTAAGTGTACGTTTTGTGTGCTTAAATTGGTTATCGCCTTCCCACCATCATTGACAAAACTGGTGATTATTGATATATTTGGCTATTGTTCTTTTTCACTTAACTACAACATTCAATAACAAATAAAGTGATTGTTTTTAGACGCCGCAGTTCAGCGGTCAACGATGGAGGTTTGCATGGCGCACAAGGACATTTGTTACAGGTTCGAGGTTACGGACAGCAGGAGTGGGGAAACACGCCACTTCAAGGCGATCGGGTTCCTCAACGACGGGGAGAAGTTGATCACCGGAGGAAAGATGTTGGAGCGCGTTCCAAGCGCCATCGGTGCAGAGGACACCGAATTCCTCAAGAAGAACGCCGACGGGAGGTGGTCGCAGGACCTGTTCCCGTACAACCTCGCCACCGGACATCGCCTTCAGAACGACTGGCGATTCGTCTGGACCTTCAACTGGGTCGAGGCTGGCCACTGGTGGGATGGAGAAAGAAAGTTCCTGCTCGACACGGATTGGGACTCTGACATCCTCGTCATCGTGCCCTCCGAGTAGGCAACAGTCCGCGGCATCAGTCCCACTCGCCAACAAGCGGGCAGTGGGACAGAGGTACGAGTGAATCACTCGCCTCGCAATTTGAAAATAATAATTTGTTTTCAAATTATGCGAGTGATTAATTAGCTTGAACATATTAAAAAACACATCGATTGAAGTCGGTGTGTTTTTTTGTAGACCACTCTATTGACTATTGGAACACCTTTTTGGCTGAGATAAAGGCTTGGCGAAGCTTTATTTTAGAAATTTTATTCTAAATCTTTCTTTTTTTCTTCAAATTCTTTTTTATTAATTTCACCTTTGGCGTAACGATCTTTCAAAATATCAAGTGGAGATTTATTTTTTCCGTGCGTACTACCATCATTATGATTATGTCCACACATACCTTTTCCAAAACCACCTCTTGCCAATGCGATAACCACCCCTATCATTAGACACCAAAAAACAAGCATAAATATCCAACCAAAAGGTGCAAAACCGTAATACATCATAAAATTATCTTATTAAAAAGTTAAAATTTACGTCACCTTTATTTACAGCGAAACGTGTTGTTTCGACTCTTTTATAATTTCAATCGAAAAATACAAAGCCAATCCGGCTATACCTAAACCAACAATTGTGTCAGGCCACATGGAATTGAAATAACCAACCAAAAATCCTGCCCCAATAACACTCATATTACCATAAAAATCATTCCTTGAACAAATCCACGCCGATTTCATATTTATATTTTTATCCTTTTGTCTCGTTAAAAGAAAAAAACAGATAGCATTTGCAATAAGAGCTAAAAGTCCAATTAGCGAAATAACATTCGCTGACGGAACTACTGGGTAAATTATTTTATAGATAACTTCCCAAAGAACATACACACCCAACAAAAGCATCAATACACCTTTAAGCAGAGATGCCCGTGCTTGAATCTTGTGGTTTTTAGATAAGACAAATATACTAATCCCATAAATAAACGCATCACCAAACATATCCAAAGAATCGGCTATCAAAGCGTTGGAATGAGAAACTATCCCTCCTACCAACTCAACTAAAAACATGCCAGCATTAATAAAGAAAACGACGTAAAGCACCCACTTAAGCTTCTGAATTATCTCCGCTGAAAGTTTTGTCTCTGTATCACAACAATTCATAGGAACATTTTAATAAATTATTACTTAACATTCAACGCTTTTTGAATTAATTCCTTAAATTCTTGATAGCCACGAGGATTCACTATTTTTTCTCCATTTAAGAAAAAACTTGGAGTGCTATTTATTCCCAACCGTATACCAGAAAGCCGATCACGCTCAATTCGATTCCTAGTTTCATTTAATTTAACATCTTGCTTAAATTTTTGCATATCTAAACCCAATTCTTCTGCATATTTTTCAAAAACATAAGATTTTGAGTCTCTGCTTTCTCCCCATGTAATTTGATTCTCAAATAGTTTATCGTGCATTTCCCAAAACTTTCCTTGCTTACCAGCTGCTTCGGCTGCAAGAGCAGATGTCATACTATTTCTGTGTCCATCTAAAGGAAAATATCTTGTGACAAATTTAACCTGTCCGCCAAACTCTTCGGAAATGCGTTTTGTCACCGGATAAATAGCACCACAGGCCTCACATTCAAAATCAAGATATTCTATCACAGTTACTTGTGCTTCATTTTTTCCTTTGAACCAATCGTCTGATTTTATTGAGAGCAAATCTTTGCTAGAAATGGGTGGGTTCGAATAATTATACCAAATGATACTAGCGACGATAAACGAAACTATCCCAATTATCTTCAACCATTTTTTTATAACTTTTGAACGAGATTGAACAATCTTCGCTTGCATTTTTTCTTCTTTTCTCTGCTGATGACGTTCACGATTTGTTAATTGTGGTATATTTTCCATAGTATTTATTGTAATTTATCTTGACTGACGGCACGGTCATATCTTCTGCCGTCAAAAATTATAGTTGGAATTTTGATTGTTTTTATTTGCTTTTCAACCATTTCTTTCTGTTGTACAAGACTCTCTTTTACCTCTTGTGATTTGGATAATTCTTCTATATTTTCAACTTCTTTTTCTGAATAGCCAATTTCTTTTAACCAACTTCTGAGAATGTTCTTTGATTCCTGCTCAGAATATATTGTATTAAACTTAATTTGATAACTAACACCGTCTATATCTTTACCGTTAAAAATCTTTTCAAGCATTTGCCAATCTGCTGATATCAAAACATCTTTCAACGGGTTGAGTTTAACCGCTTCAAGATATGAAGCTATTAATGCAGAATGAGGAAATCTAAAACCATTAGGTTGCGCAGGATCTGGAATTGGATATACTAGATAAGTAAGATTATACTTATCCTCAAAATTTGCTTCTTTTATGCTACCAAACAATTTTGCACAAAACTTGCAACTCGGGTCAATAATTTCCAACGCGGTTTTTTTGTTTTCGTCGTATGGTTTATAGTAAGTATTCGATGATAAAATATATTCTTGAGGATTCCATGTTTTAAATCGGCTAGGTACTCTACTTACTGTTTCCCCAAATGTTAAAACTTCGTCTTTGGCCCAAGTAAATATTTGTCCATGTTTTAATGATATCCAAAATCCAGGTTTCCCTGAATTTATACCGCACCCTCCACCAGATAAAGAACAAGACTCAGGATTGTCTGGGTTACAAGTATCATAAACAATTAAATTCAAACCGCTGTTTACTACTATCAACAAACTCCAGACACTCAAAACCACAAACGCCCAGGAAAAGGCTCCCGCGAAGCGATCGATGAATTTGGCCAGGCGAGGCCTAGTGATTATATATTTTCCAATTAATCTACTTTTTATTTCTTCTTGAACGCTAATATCACAAGGTTTAAAGGTGATTTTTTTTAACACACAACCCCAAGCCTTCTTTGCCAAGACACGGTAGCGTGCCGAAAAAATACCTAAAATACCAAAGATAACGAAGGCAGCAATACAAAACATAATTATATGTTGGTTAAAATAGCTTTAAGTACTTCAAGAAATTTTTCAACCTGCTCTTTGGTATTGTGCAATCCCAAAGAAATACGGACTAACGGTGGATATTTCATTACATTTTTCAGATAATAATGACAACAAAAATACCCACTTCGTACCATGATATTCTGAGAAGAAAGAAAAATAGCTAGACGATGCGCATCGATTTTTTCCGTGTAGAAACTAATTATTGGCGACGGTTTAGAATTAATGATTTTTAACGAAGGTATTTCCTTCAAGCCATTAAAAAGTAATTCGGAAATCATACTCTGATGCTTATCTCTACTCACCCCTTCTGGTTTATAACTTTCCTGCCATTTTATACTTTCACCAAGACCAATGATTGCCGCAAAATCTTGCAATCCAATTTCTAATCTATCTGATAGATTTTCTGGAGACGACACGAGTTTGTAAGAATCTTTTTCAACATCTTCGACAGTCCCACCACCTACGAATCTAAAATCTAGATTTAGCAACAAAGAACGCTTTATCACAACAACTCCAACACTCGGAGCATAAAATTTATGACCGGAAAAAAATAGTGCGTCATAATCACAATCTTTTATGAGTTCTAAACCATGCCCTATTCCTTGAGCCGCATCAACTAAAATAATCCCCTCGTCACTATGTACATCTTGTGCGATAGTCTTTAGGTTAGATAAAGGGCGGCCATCGATATTCGACATGCTGTTTAAAACAACTACCGCCCTCGACAAGTCATCAGCTGAATACTGCAAGGCGCCATTTTCATCACGTTCAAGCACAAGTCTTTGTATGCCCAATCTTTTAGCCGCTTCCATCGTTGGTAGAAAAACCGAGTTGTGCTCTATCTCTGAAGTTATTATTTTTTCATACTTAGGCGATAGTTGGCTAAGAATCAAATTTATTCCGTAACTAGTATTTAGTGTAAAGGCGACAACATAATCCGAAGAAGATTTGTCCAACAATTTCAGGATACGGTCTCTAGTTTCTTGGATTCGTTCATCAGTTTTTAACCCCCACTCATATTTAACTCTTCCACCACAGGAATTATATTTACAATAGTATTCATTCACCGCATCAACCACTTGCTGGGGTCGAAGAGTTTGACAAGCCGAATCAAAGTACATAGATTTTGTATCTAGATACTCAAAATTAACTGAGCTGTTAATTTTTTTGTTTGATCTAAACAACATCATGTATTTATAATTTAATTATTGAGCGTTCGATCCAAAACCTGGCTGGAATGGTGTGTTAGCCAATTGCTTTTTACACTCTGCTGGTGGATTATTGAAGGCATTACAAATCGCCTGTTTTACAGCCTCTGGAGTACGACCGGCTTCAGCTTGGACACCGTTGATTACTAATGTTGGCGATCCCTGAACACTGTATTTGTCATTTAAATCACCGTTAACAGCATATATTGGATAGCGTCCAGACAACCATTTGCTCTGGTCATCAAAATTGCCACTAATATTAAATTGTTTATCAGTTGCAGATACACAAGATGCTAATTTATTATCAGACAAACCAACAGCACTTAAACATTTCCCAGAATTATCTTCTCCGACAAAACAGTTAAGATAGGAAATATATTTTTCCTGATAATTCTTTTGAATACAATATTGACGAGTATTTTCATCTATTTCTTTTTTACCGTGCATAGCATAGGAAACAAATTTTAGATCAATATCTGCTTTATTCTTTAATAGATCCCACGCCGGCAAATATGCTTTTTCCATTTGCAAACCATAAGGACAGTAAGACATCACAAATAATTCCACCTTAGGTCGATCACTTTTTGGTACAACTGGTGATGGTGCAGTATCTTGTGATTGAGGCACGGAGGCTGCAACCGGGCTATTATTATATTTTTGAACATTTGTTTTATTGCCTCCAGATAAGTCAATTCTATTTTGTAAGACCAAAACACCCATAACAACAAATCCAATAGTTCCCATAGAGAGTAAACCGCCCACCACACCAACAATCAAAGCACTTTTAGTATCCAAAACTTCAAAAAAACGTTTATAATTCATTTTATCTGACATATTTAATTTTATTTAATTACAAAAAAACCGCCTATAATTTTGGCTTTTCTTTTATTTAGAAAAACCAAAATTAAACAACGGCTAACGAATGCCCAATAAATACTAAATATTTTCTTAATTGTAGTTCTGTTATTGCCCTAATAATGCTTAAATAATTCCATAATAACTGCAGAAACCTGAAATGTTTTTTAAAATCATTAAAAAGAAACTTTTGAGATAAAATAAAATAGGCAAAAGAAAAAATTAAAAAATATATTGCAACAACTGGTGGTAAATTTCCAATCGCTTGATTACTCAAAGAAAAATGGTAGCTTAAACAATCGTTGGCATTGCCTCCAACACCCACTCCGAAACCACAGTCACTGGATAACAACGAAGATGTTTTAGTATTGTCCATCATAAAATCTGGTGGACAAACATAAATAAAAATCGCTGATATGATAGTGATTATTAATACAAACCAGTAAATTATCTTTTTTATTAAACTCATATATTTAATATTACAATATTTTTGTATTTTTGACCAGTACTATGTGTGTGTTTCCAAAAAACCAACTTAACCAAAATTCAACATTTGAAACCCCGAAATTTTCGCTAATCTTTCAACAAAAAAGAGGGTTTGCAAGTGCAAAGCCTCCAGTTGTAGC
>CAZXEV010000015.1:1161-3358 GCA_964639735.1 uncultured Gammaproteobacteria bacterium | reverse complement strand
TTGAGAAGGTAAAGTCCTAACCATTAGACGAACAGGCCAAATGTGTGACAAACAATCATTATCACAAGAAAATATTATCAAAAAAAGTTAGCAAAGTCAATCTTATCGTTTGTATACATATATCCCCTGTTCCTTTTTTATTAATTGCCAATCTGGTAAGGCAAAAGTATAAGATAAAATTATTGTGCCAGGCTTTGTCTCTTTTAGCTTTTTTACCATCTTTTTCATATGGGGTGGATATAGAAACATTACCACCACGTCGACATCACTAATATCCGCATCGTAAATTGATTTGTAGAAAACATTTATCTTATCTTGTTGTCTGGTCAAAAAAACTATGAATTTTGTCCAAAGCACCAAAAACGGATTGAGTTCATACCCTATCGCCTGCGCTCCCGCTTTGGCCGACAAAAACAACAATCTTCCAGCACCAGATCCCAAATCCACCATTTTCATACCTGGTTTTAAACCAGCCAACTCCACCATTTTAATCGCTTGTCTTTTGTGGGTCGGCAAAAAAGGTACCCCCAAAAATACAATCGAAAATGTGAAAGCAAAAATTATGATTCCAACTACAACATAAAAAACAGTTACCATATCTAAACGATAACTCGTCTTACTTCTACGGTTTTAGCCTGTTTTAGTTCTTTAAAAGTTTCGTTATTCTCAGCAACTTTTTCCATTTCAGTCCATTCCTGTTCCAGCAAATTTCCGTTTGGTTTAACAATTTTGACCACCCCTTTTGAAACACCATGACCATATTTACCTTCACTACCCCAAGCGCGTGCATGCGCATAGCAAATAGTGTCCGCTGTTTTTTCGGTGATCAACAAAATGTGATTGTATTTATTGTTGATACCAGTTTCTAAAATTATCACCACATCGCCAGTTTGCGCATCTTGCCAATTTATTTTTTGAGTATTATGGTCATCGGCATAGCGACAAACACTAATATTTTCAATCGGACGCAATTTGGAAATCATCCAACGCAACAAATTTTTTGGCGAAGCGATAAAAAACTTTCGCGCAATATCAATATTTTTTGTTTCTTTAAAATGAGCTCGCAAAATTTGGGTTACAAAACCAGAACACTCGATACCCAGATTGTGGTCGATCAGAAATTTGCGAATTTCTTCACTGTTCACTTCTTTGCCAGTATGTTCATTGTGCAGACAGCAGTGACCAGATTTATCAAACAATCCGGCATGATATTGGATAGAAATAATTTTTGCCTCTTCAATAATTTCTTGTGGCGTTCCTTTACCAACTAATACACGCAACTGCGCCCTCTGCTTCAAGCGCGCATTATTAAAATAAGGACATCGTACACCTTTGATACCATCAAATGGTAAATTGAAATAATCTTCTAAAATTTTCTGTGCTTTGTTTGAAAGCATATTTATTTTTTTAAAATAGGCTGAACCAATTCTTTTATTTTTTCACCAACTTTGTTTAAAGTATTTTCATCTTGCAAAATTCCATTTTCGGATTGCACGCGAACTAGATCTGATTCAAATTCAGTATTCTCATACACAAACACATCAAATTTATTTTTGTGTAATTGTTCTGCAAGTTTGTTGGCATCATTGTTGGAAATTTTGCTATTTTCTATCAAAACTTTTTGGGTTATTTGAGCGCCATCTTTGATTACTGTCAATTTATTGTCTACGTTTTTTTGGCCAACTAGAGACAAAACATGAGCCTGAAAAGTGGTCAGACCGGTTTTGTTAATTTTCTGTTGCAACGTGGATTCAAAGCTTGTGCTAGCTGGTTGACGTGCATTAATTTCAATCAAAAATAATTTACCTGTCTTCTTTTCCAGCATGACATCTATACCAAACAAGCCTTTCCAATTACTTTGTATTAATTTTTCACCAATCGCCTGGGCCATTTTTATGTATTCGGTTTTTTGTTTAGCGTTTAATAGTTTGTGCGGATAAGCCCAATCATTACCAACTGTCGCAAACGGTCGTGTGGTAAAAGGTGCAATGCCGGTAATTTGCACATTAATATTTCCACACAAAACCTTGTCACCCCACACTACGTTATTATTTGTGAGCATAACACCATCTACATATTTTGTAACACGCACAGGACGGTCAGGAAAATCTTTTTGAATTGTTTGAAGTTGTTTTTTGTCTTCTACCAAAATCGTGCCATTACCAGTGTGAGCGTGATTAAATTGTAAAATAAATTT
>CAZXEV010000015.1:0-1151 GCA_964639735.1 uncultured Gammaproteobacteria bacterium | reverse complement strand
TTTATCACCGGACCACTTCAAATCTTTGGAAATTTGAATTTCGTGTGCTGGTAGATATTTTTTTAAACTACCGAGCCATTCTACTTGGGTAATTTTTTCTTCTACCATGGTCGATGTCTGGGCGCTTGGATTTAGCAATGTGTATTTATATTTAGCACACAATTTTTCAAGTCGCGATGTATTTTTAAAAACTAAAATATTGGGTGTTTTTAAATCCCCAATAAATTTTTTCGCAATTGGGTGAGATAACAGATCTCGCGTGTCCAAAAGTTCATTTTCTTTTATCAACAAAATATTTTTTCGTCCATTTACCAAACTATTGGCAAAGGTAGTATAATTTGAGATAATATAGTAGTTACGAGTATCCATGGGCAAGCCCAATGCACGCTCAAGATCGCGCGCTACATATACTACTGGTTTTGTGAGGGAAAAATTCATACCTAAGGATTATACTAAAATACTGCTGTTTTGGCAATTAAACTCACTTTTTATGGACAAACTTTACGCTGATTTGAAGAATTACGGAGATCTCAAACTAAACACACCTTTTTCCAAATTAACAACCTTTGCCGTAGGCGGACCAGCCCAATACCTCGTCCAAGTGACCGATTCAACCAAATTGGTTGATTTGTTGAACTATTTAAATGGCGAAGGTGTCAATTATTTCATCATTGGTGGTGGCTCCAACCTACTTATGCCAGACGCCGGTGTCGAAGGTGTTATTATCAAACTCCAGACCCCAAAAATCGAACTAGTTGGGAATACTATAGTTGCCGAAGCAGGCACTCAACTCGGTGCCGTAGTAAATCTAGCTTTTAAGAGCAGTCTGGCTGGATTGGAATGGGCGGTTGGAATTCCTGGCACAGTTGGCGGCGCCGTTCGAGGCAACGCTGGTGCTATGGGTTTAGATATTGCTCGCAGTATTTCCAAAGTAGAAATTTGGCGCGATGGTGAAATTATTGAAATTCAAAATTCGGATTGTCAGTTTGGATATCGCGAAAGTCTTTTTAAATTTAACAAAGACGTTGTTTTACGCGCCTGGTTCGAGCTTCAACCAGGAGACAGAAAAGAAATCATGGGTAGAGTGCAAGAATATATGAAACACCGTACCGGTCGTTACCCTCACTTTCCGTCCGCCGGCAGTTTTTTTA
>CAZXEV010000014.1:0-15937 GCA_964639735.1 uncultured Gammaproteobacteria bacterium | reverse complement strand
GCAACGAATGTGCATCTTGCCAAGAAATTACTCTGGGAAGAAATATTGATGTGATCGAAATAGATGCCGCCTCTCACACTGGCGTAGACAATGTCCGAGAAAATATTATCGATAACGCCCAGTTCAAACCAACCCAATCAAAATTTAAAATTTTTATTATCGATGAGGTGCACATGCTTTCGACCAGCGCCTTCAATGCACTACTCAAAACCATCGAAGAACCACCGGCTCACATCGTCTTTATTTTGGCCACTACAGAATTACAAAAATTACCAGCCACTATTATCTCTCGTTGTCAGCGTTTTGCCTTCAAAAAAATTACCTACGAAGGCATGTTGCAAAAACTGGAACATATTTGTAAACAAGAAAATATCAAAGTAGCCAAATCTGTTTTGGAAAAAATTATTGTCAAAAGTGAAGGTGGCATGCGTGATGCCGAAAGTTTACTCGGCCAAATCCTCACCTTGAATCTAAAAGAAATTTCCGATGAGGATATTGTTTCAATTCTACCTTCTTCTGATTTGAATTCGGTTTTATCTTTCATAGAATTTATCTCAGAACAAAACGCCAAGTCCGCGATAGAGCATCTAAACGAAATCACCAACCAGGGTACCAACTTAGAGCAATTTGCATTGGACTTGATAAATATTTTGAGACAAACTTTGATAGCTCAAACTGGTTTTGATATTTCTACTACCATAAATGCAGACAAAAACACCATCGCCAAAATTAAAAAACTTTCAGAAAAATTTACCTCCACAAAAATCATCGCGATGGTAGATTCAATTTCGATGCGCAAGCGTGAGATCAAACAATCACCTATTCCTCAACTTCCACTCGAATTGTTTGCTGTCCAATTTAGTAGTGTTGAAAATATTGTTATCAACACACCACACACTGAAATCAAAAAAACCATCACCGAGATAAAGTTGCCAGAAAAAAAAACTAATATTGAAATTAAAAACGACTCAGAAATAATTGCCAAGACAGAGGAAATTAAACCAAAAAATATAACCGAATCCATAAAAACAGCAATCAACAACCTGACTCACAAATCAATCCCAAAAACTCCTTTGGAGGAAATCAAAACTAAATGGGCGGAGATTGTATCTGGATTATCCAAAAAAATCCCTTCACTCACCTTTGTGTTAAGAAGTTGCGAGCTGACCAGCGTCGATGAAAACGGATTAAATTTGACCTTTCAATTTGCTATTCACAAAGATAAAATTGAAGAAGCCAAAAATAAAAAAAGTCTTGAGGACGAAATTGAAAAAATACTCGGCGAAAGAATCCGCGTATTGTGTGACGTAAAGGCTGTCGAAGCACCAGTGACAGACGAAAACGAATTAAATAATTTAGCGGCTGAATTTGGCGGCGAATTGGTATAGTATCATGACTAAATATTTTCTATTAATATTTGCTTTTATTTACTTGTTTTTTTCAAGTGGTGAAGTTTTCGCAGCCGAAAAACAAATAGTGAGTTTAAAAGTGCCATATACCTCTGAAATTCCAAACGGCAGTTGGATCAAACCATGGAACAACGCCTGTGAAGAAGCTAGCATCGTGATGATAAAGGGTTACTACTTTGGCTACGAAGCAACTACAAAACAGATTGCTATGGCAGACATGAAACCATTGTTCAAAATTGAAGATAAAATTTTCGGCAGCAACGCCGACACAGACGCGGCTCGCACTGCTAAATTGATTAACGACTATACTGATTTTTCTGCTAAAGTGAAAACAAATCCTACTTTAGAGGAAATGCAAAACGAATTAAATGAAGGTCGCCCGATAATCGCCATGCTTAACATGAAAAATATTGTAAATAAATATCACCGTTTTAGAGCTGGCGGATCTTATTATCATGTTTTTGTAATTATCGGATATGATGATAATACCCAGGAATTTATTACCAATGACAACGGAAACTCAACTACTGGCGCCGGTTATCGCTTTAGATACGATGACATAATGAACAATCTACACGATTTTAATCACGCGACTAAACGTGCCGACGGTCCACCACGTGTATTATTCACTGATTCAAGAGTTCTTTTTAAGACCAAAAATAATCCGGATGTTTATTTAATAAAGCACGATATCAAATATCACATCACATCTTCTGATGCGTTCAAGAAAAGAGGCTTTAAATGGAACAAAATTCGTATTGTTGAACAAAAAAGATTAGATAGTCTAAAAACTGGAGACCCAATATCTGCTTGACAATAAGCCAAAAATATAGTTAAATCACAGATACAAATGATACACTCCGAGATCGTCTAATGGTAGGACAACGGTTTCTGAAGCCGTTTATCATGGTTCGAATCCATGTCTCGGAACCAAGCAATATTAAATCCAGTTATTAACTGGATTTTTTTATTATATTGTGTTAACATACGAACATAATTAGCTTATTATGGGACAACTTATCGACGGTAAAGCAATCGCAGAAAAAATTCGCGGCCAGATCGCTTTGGATGTAAAAAAACTAAAAAAGAAAAATATTAAACCTAAACTAGGTGTAGTTTTGGTTGGCAGCGACAAACCATCTCAAACCTATGTCGGCAAAAAACAACAGGCGGCAGAAGCGGCTGGAATCGGTTTTGTGTTAAAAAAATTCCCAGCAACTGTTAATAAAAATAAATTAATAGCAGATATAAAAAAATTACAAAAGAATGAAAAGCTTTCTGGTCTTATTATTCAACTACCATTACCTGAAAAACTTTACACCTCCGAAGTGCTCAATGCTGTTAACTCTAGTATAGACGTTGATTGTCTCACTGATACAAATATTGGCAAATTAGTAATGCGTACAAACTATATCTACCCACCTACCCCATACGCCGTAATGACAATTTTGAAAGAATTAAATTTCGAAGTAGCCGGAAAAAATATTACTATTGTTGGTATGGGCTCACTGGTTGGCAAACCGTTGGCAATAATTTTGTCTAACTTTGGTGCTAGTGTCATCACCTGCAACAGCCGCACCAAAGACACCAAAGAAAAATGTTTAATGGCCGATGTGATTGTAACTGGTGTAGGAAAAAAAGATTTACTACGTGGTGATATGGTCAAACCAGGCGCCATCATCATAGACACTGGCATCGTATTTGAAAATGGAAAAATGTATGGAGATGCCAACAGAGAAGAAATATTACCAAAATCAAGCTACTTCACCCCTACTCCTGGCGGAGTTGGACCAATTACTGTGGCGCTACTTTTACAAAACACTGTTCTTTGCGCCAAACATAACTCCAAAAAATAATTATGCAAACCATCATAGTCATACCCACTTATAATGAGCGGGATAATATTGTTAATCTCATTAATGATATTTTTGCTCAAAATATTTCAGATTTGAAGATAATTATTGTTGATGATAATTCACCAGACAAAACTGCTGAAGCAGCAAATACTATAAAAAATTCTAATCTTTATATAATAAAACGTTATAATAAACTAGGACTGGGCACCGCCTATATTGCCGGATTTAAAAAAGCTATGGCTTTGGGTGCTGATTTAATAGTTGAAATGGATGCGGATTTTTCACACGACCCAAAAGACATTTCTCGCTTAATACAAACTTGCAAAGATGGTTTTCATCTAGCGATTGGATCGAGAAAAATAGTCGGTGGAAAAATCATTGGATGGAATTTTAAAAGAAAACTAATGAGCCAAGGCGCCATGATGATCGCTCGCTTTTTTTTACGTTTACGTGCCAAAGATGTAACTTCTGGTTTTCGCTGTTATCGCCGCGAAGTTTTAGAAAAAATAAAATTTGAAAATATCAAAAGTAATGGTTATGCTTTTCAAGAAGAAATGCTATATCGAACTCAAAAACACAAATTTCAGATCAAAGAAATACCAGTAATTTTTACTGATCGCAAAACTGGCACCTCCAAATTATCCAATAAAGATATTGTCGAGTTTTTTACAACAATTTTGAGGCTGTGCACAACTCGTTTTGACAAAGGTTAGAGCGACTGGTAGTGTATCAGCAAGACAATTTAACTATTATTTGTGGAAGTGAGGTTTATTCCTCCACTGTGCCGCAACGGTAAAGTCTCGACAGGGTCGAGAACAAGTCCGGTCTTCAAATAATAGATATCCCGAGCAGGAGTATTCTCTTTTTGAATCTTTTCGTATCGGGAAAGATTTTTTTGTTAATAAATTATATATGAAAAATAAACATCTCGCTCGCCTATTTTTTATTCTGACGTTCTTGTTTATATCAACTGGTGCGTACGTACTTTTGCCTGATCAGAAAAAAATCGAGAAACCAAAACCAGCAATTCAAGTTTTACCCTGGACCGACACGGTCACCAACACAGTAATAACTGAAAGCAAAGAAACTGAATCAGTTATAAAAACAGTCACACCTACAAGTACTGTCAAAATTAATCCGACCACCACGACAATTTTAGAGGATATAAACCAGGTTGATACAACAGTAGAAATAAGTGGAGATTTTTACAAAACTCATCTTCCAGAAAAATCTACAGCATATGATGCTATGCAAAATCTCATTGATAATAAAAAAATTACCGCTTTGATCAAAGAATACAGTGGTATAGGGAAATTTGTGGAAGAAATAAATGGAACAAAAAACGATACTCAGGTTGGAAAATATTGGATTTACTATGTCAATGGCCAGCCAGCCAAAGTTGGAATATCGGCTTACACTTTAAAACAAAATGATTTAATAACTTGGAAATATGAACATTCTAAATTTTAAAAATACTGTAAAATTTGTAACCATTGGTGTGGTACTAAGCGTTGCCATAATAACAAATGCCAGTGCCGACGAAATAACTTCGACACCGAGCGATCTTCCTGTTATAGACACTTCATCAACCTCCACTGAAATATTTATACCAATTGTAGAAACTCCTTCCACCACCTCTTCAACACCTACTATCGAAACAACCACTACAGTCGAAATCGCAATAGTAACTTCAACTACTATTGATAACACAAGCACAAGCACCAGCACAGAGATTACCACCTCTACACCAACCACTACCTCAACCCCAGTCGTGATCGACACCTCCACTCCTAGTATTACAACTACTAGCACACCAACATCCACTGAGCAAAACACTTCGACCAGCACCGATTCCAACAGAACTTCCAACACCCAAATCAACATTCAAATTTCCTCATCTCAAATAGATGATACGGTCACAAAACTAATCAACTTCTTGAAATCGAAACAAGATATTGACGGAAAAATATCTGACATCAACACTTCGGATTGGTCAGTCATGGCCTTTGGTGCAAAAAATATTTATGCGAGTGATATAAATAATGGAGACAAATCACTTTACAATTTTATTTACAACACAAAAATCGAAGACTTAGAAAAAGAAAGTAATAAATGTGCTGCCTATTCCAGACATATTCTAGCACTCCTTTCTTCTGGCGTACCAAAGACAGATCAAAAAATGATTGAATTAAAAAATAAACTTAATACAAATTGTGTCCAAAATAATATTTTTGGTTTGTCAGGCATAAATGATGATGTATTTGGGCTCATTGCCGCAATTGCATTGGACGAAGATCAAAATTCACCAGTAGTTGCTGCTACACTAAACACTATTAAAGCTGATCAGCAAACAGATGGCTCATTCACCTGGGATGGTTGGTCAGGAGCTGATATGACCGGCGCCGCTATTAATGCATTAAAGTACGCCCAAAATAAAGGCGCTTCAGTAGATCAAAATGTTTTTACGAAAGCCAAACAGTATTTAAAATTACAACAACTCACCGATGGTGGCTGGGGCTTTGGAGCAAGTGACGCACTCACAACTAGCTGGGCAACAATGGGAATAAATGCGCTTGGCGAAACTCAGAACGATTGGTTTAACAGTGCTGGAAAAAATCCATGGAATGTTCTAACAGCTTTGGACGGCGATCATTACACCCAATCATGGGACGGTGGAATTGACTGGTTTGGCACAAAACATGCTGTACCAGCACTACTAGGAAATTCTTGGCCAATAATTTTAGATCCAAAAACAAATACTATTAATCAAATCAGTAGCGGTGCTAGTGAAGAAATCAAAATACCAACCTCAACTATTACAACTACCAGCACACCAATAACCACAAGTGCACTGATCACAACTACCACATTGGAAATATCGACCAGCACCACCTCAACAATTTTAACTACTACTACACCAGAAATTATCCCAGTCAATATTGAGACTTTTACAATCGCAGTTAAAGAAGAACCAAAACCAGTACCAACGCTGTATCGCACTAACAAAAATACTGAAGAAAAAAACAACAATGAAGAATTAAAATCTGCGTCCAGCACTCCAAATCAAAATCAGATAATCGACGATCTTCCACTAGACACTCCGACCAAACGCACTGCCAAAAAAGTATTGGCTATTAGCGGTGGCAGCGCACTGGTAGTTGGTGCCTATTTAGGGTTGAGATTGTTGCGTAACGTGGTATAATATACAAACTTAATTAATGCCTAATCTGGTATAAATATGTCCAAAAACCTCCTCGCCTATCTACTCATTATTTTAGCCATTGCTACTCGTTTTGCACCTCATCCAGCCAACTTTACTGCTATTGGTGCAATCGCCTTGTTCAGTGGCCTTTATCTCGATAAAAAACAAGCTCTGATTCTACCATTGGCAGCCATGTTCCTTAGTGATATTTTTATTGGATTTTACAACACCTACATCATGGCTTCAGTATATATCGGTTTTGCACTGGTAGTAATCATCGGAAAACAACTTCAAAATAATATCAAATTTTTACCAGTGGCATTGGGCGCATTAACTGGCAGTGTATTATTTTTCTTACTCACCAACACTGCGGTGTGGGTATTTGGCACAATGTATACTCATGATGTATCTGGACTAATAACAAGTTATTACTCTGCTCTACCATTCTTCAGAAATGAATTACTGGGCAACATATTTTATGTGACCACATTGGTTGGCGGATATGAAATGATAAAAAAATTAGTACCACAATCTGTTACAGCGACTAAATAAATTGTAAACAAAAAACCTCCACTAAAGGAGGTTTTTTTATTATCCATACATTGGCTCGTCTGGTTCTGGCTCGGGCACATCTACCACCTGCGGATTTTGATCTACCGTCCTTACCTTGGCGCGTAGTGGTCCAGCTTCTGTTTCTATCGGTAAATTCATAGGAGGTTCGCCGCGCTTTGCACCAGCCTTTTGGATGAGCGGAGTCTTTACAAATGGTAATGGGAAATGCCAAAGGGTAGCCAACTCTTCGATATTCATAATATAAGGAGTACCACCCATTTTTATTTTTCTCTTGGCGAAAGCTTTGAAAAATTTATTTTGAACCACTATCTCTCTTGCGTGATTAAAAAACAAAAAGTGAGTATGAGTAATCGCACGTGGTACAATCGCATTGCGACTTTGCATATGAAACTGATTCAAAGAACCAATAAAACCATCCACACAACGACCAGGATTGAACACTTCATTTCTGGCTACATACAATGCTCGAATTTTTGTTTTAAATCCAAGTTTTGCGATTTTGTCTTCAATCGCTTCGATTGTACTCTTTCCCCCTGGAGTCACATCACTTAGTTTGCCAACCGCTTCTTCATGTCCTTCATCTTCTGGATGTTCGGCGTTATTGATATATCTAAAAAATTCTTTCATTATGACCATTGGAATATTTCCAATTGTTGCAATCATATCTGTCAAGAAACTACTACCATGATGTCCAACATGACCAGCAATAATATCTTTTACAAGCTGTATGCCTTTGGTCTTCCAATCATTTCCTACCGGTTCAATAATAATTTGCAACCAAAAATGTTCGCCGTGGCCAACACGAGAAAAATTTTCTAATATAGCGGCCATCGGATCACTGAACACGTCATCTTTACTAATTTTATATTCAAAACTTGGATATGTACGAATCGGATATGCATCAGCTTCGGCCAGTTGAAATTCCACGCCAAACATATGATGTGTGTCACTTGGATAAGTTTGTGGAATCATATCCACATAATCCTCTACCTCGGTAATTTCGGCTTCTGGATATTGAGCATACACTGCCGCTTCCACCAAATCACGATAGGCGGTTTCAGTTCGTATTAAAAATTGAATATAACCCTCGATAGAAATAATCTCAAAACTAAAATTCTTTTGACGTTTTCCAATCCAATATTTTTCGGCCAAACGTATACCAACCTTTGCACCACTTAAATGCGCAAAAATTTGCTCCACTGCTTTTGGTGACTGAATAAACAATGGCGGCACATCTACTGCAAGCAAAACCCACTCCCAATTTGAACCCGCTTTGTTCGCTCGATACATTGCCAAAAGTTGTGCGCCAAGACTAACACAGATCAATGCTAAAATAATCCACCCAATAATGGCGAATAAATATTTAATCAAATCAGCGTTTGGTTGTGAAAAAATCCAAGACCAAAACTCCCAATTGATTGAAACACCAAATACTGATGAAAATGTAAATGGCTCCATAGATTAGGCGTCGATAATTTTGTATATTCCACCGTAAATAATTATCAAACCAAAAGCTGTCCACCACCAACCTTGTGCCCCAGAAAGATAACCTCCCCAGAAGGCAAAGCCGGCTACCAATGTGCCCAAAAAGGCTATCAAATGGCGCAATCCACTTTCGCTATGACCGTGACCTGACATATTAAAATGTTATAAATAAGTTCGTATAATATTAATGATATTATAACACAAAACTTAAAAAACAAAAAACTCCCCCGCTAGTTGCGAGGGAGTTTTGATTTTTTTAAATTATTTTTTTGGATGAGCTTTCTGCCATTTATCAACATAAGCCAACAATGGACTAGCTACGAAGATTGAAGAGTAAGCACCACTTCCAATACCGATCAATAGAGCGAGAGCAAAATTTTTGATGGTTGACCCACCTAAGAAGTATAGTGCTGTCAATGGAATGACTGTGGTAAGAGTAGTATTTATTGAACGAGCCAAAGTTTCGTTCAAACCTGAATTCACCAAATCCGCAAAATTTGAATTAGTACGACGCATCAAATTTTCACGGATACGATCGAATACTACGATAGTGTCATTTACTGAATAACCAAGCACTGTCAACAAAGCCACTGTAAAACCAATATCAACTTCCACATTGTTGTAGTGACCTAAGAAAGCAAAAACACCGACTACTATTAAAACATCGTGTACGGCTGCAATAATAGCGGCCACACCATATTTCCAACTTGCGACTGGAAACGAAACTGTTCTAAAGGCATATGCAACGAAAGCGATAATACTCACCACCACAAGTAAAACTGCCCAAACTGAGCGAGAGCGCAACTGTTTGCTAACCGCAGCTCCAATTGTTTGAAATTGATCTTCACGCACAGTATTACCATCTTTTTCAAATTTTGTACGCAAACCTTTTAAAACATCTTGGTGCTGATTTTCATTCAAAAATGCAGTTCGAATAATCATACCGTTAGTTCCGGTTTTTTGAATCACAGCATTTTCATGCCCTAGAGCACCCAATGTGCTTTGAACTACTGCATTGTCAGGACGAACTTGACCAAAAGTTACTTCCAACAACGAACCACCGGTAAAATCAATACCCGGCTTTAGTCCCCAGACCATCAATGCAGCCAAACTCACGATGGTTACTACCGCACTTACGGCCAATAGATATTTAGAATACTTTATAAAAGGAATAGACATATCGATTATTTATTAATTACTTCAGATGACTCCTTTTTGGTATACCCCAAAAACAAGCAATTAGCATCTTCTTTGAACCATTTGAATACTAACCGAGACATCGCTCGAGTTGCTATAATAGCGGTAAATAAACTATACAACACACCAATAGCCAAAGTCACAGCAAAACCTTGTACAAAACCAGTACCAAACCATACCAAGAACACACAACTCACCAAAGTGGCAATATGTCCATCTCGAATAGATGGCCAACTACGACGGAAAGATTCTTCGGATGCGGTATGAAGATTTTTACCAGTTCTCAATTCTTCCTTTAGACGCTCAAACACAAGCACGTTCGTATCCACCGCCATACCAACAGATAGAATAAAACCAGCAATTCCAGAAAGTGTCATGGTTACTCCAAGCATTTTGAAAGTAGCCATACTGAGCAATGCATAAACTACCAAAGAAAATACAGATAACAATCCTGGGAAACGATAATAAACTATCATAAACAACATCACACCAACCAAACCGATCAAACCAGCATGGAAACTCTTGGTTAATGAATCGACACCCAAAGTGGCATCAACTTTTTGTTGAGAAATTAATTCAACAGGTACAGGTAATGCACCAGAGTTCAATCTTTGAGAAAGCTGTTTAGCTTCGAGCAGTGTAAACCCACCAGAGATTACAGCACTACCACTAGTGATCGCTTCATTAACTTTTGGAATACTAATTGGCTGACCATCCAAATAAATGGCTACTGGCTTACCAACATTTCTACCAGTAATTTCTGCAAATAATTTTGTTCCATTGTCATCAAAAGCCAAACTTACTTGGGTCTGACCAGTTTGAACATCTTGAGTTACTTCAGCACGTTTCAATTGCTTACCAGACAAACCGGTGGTTTTCCATTGTTCTGTAGGAGGAACGATATCACCTTTTTGTTCAGTTTTTATAAATACGCGAGCAACTTGATATTCTTTAACAAAGTCTTCGCCTTTTTTATAGATAATATGATAACCAAATTGAGTTTCAACAACATCAGAGATACTTCCTACTGTCGCATCCCAAACAGCTTTTTCAAATTCAGGTACCATTTGACCTTTGCCAAATTCACCTAAATCACCGCCACTGGTTTTAGCAGCTGGTTCAGTAGAAAATTGTTTTGCTAAATCTGAGAAATTAGCAGCTGTAGCTTGTTTCTTGATTTCCAAGATTTTAGCTTTGGCTTCATCTTTTGTTAAATATTGAGGATTGTCACAGCGTTCTGCACCTTTGTAGCAGATCAAAATGTGGGCTGCAGACACTTGTTTTTCACCTTGACGAGTAGCAACTTTTTTAACAACATTTAAACCGTCAAAACTTTTTACCAACTCTTTACTTATTTCACCATCTTTGTGAGTGTTGGCCCAAGCATAAACTTCTGGATAAAGTTTATCAGTGATAAAACCTAAATCACCGCCGTTGTTTTTACTTTTTTCGTCTTGAGTATATTTTGCAACAACCGCTGCAAAATCTGGATTTGTTTTGGCTTCATTCAAAGCAAGCTTAGCAGTCTGTTCAGCTTTTTTATTAAAGTCATTTAATTGTTTTTGTTCTTCTTTGGTCAATTCACGAGGAGGTTCGTTATTTTCTTCTTTGAATTCCAATACTGGTGTTTCACCAATCATCTTGATAGCTTGATTCACATCAGCTACACCTGGCAATTCAACGATGATACGAAAATCTTCACCAACTTTGGTAGTTTGTACCAAAGGTTCAGAAACTCCAAGACCGCCACGTACACGACGTTCGATAACATCACGCACACCTTCTACGGCATCTACGCGATCAGCGTCTGGAACCTGCTTAGTGTCTGCTTGGTAAACCAAATGAGCACCACCTTGTAAATCCAGGCCTAAGTTGAATCCTTTGTCTGGAAGACGTGGTAAACCTAAATTTGCTTTATTATTTACCCAATCTACGCCCTTGTTAGCATATGTAGGCGCAACAATTAAAGTACAAACAACCAATAAAATGCCTAGCCACAATACTCTCCACTTAATCTGAGACCGTGTTAAACTGACAGTCGGTTTTGCATTCTTAGCCATAAATTAGATAAATTTAATAATTTTATTAATAGAATTAAACAGCCAAATTCTACCGCTTTTCACCTTTTTTGGCAAGTGGATAAAATTTGGCTAAAAAGCGTCATATTTAAATAAAAAAACATCGTTTCAACAACAATGTTTATTATTTGCTTTTTCCTCAGCTTCCACCAACACACAAATAAATTATGTACTAATGGGATAGGGCTGAGGAGAAAGATTGCGTGCGCCCCCGACACGTTGTCAGACGTTGGCAGCCTTGAGGATGAGCAGCGCGTTGAGCGCGATCAATGCCGCTTCTCTGTCACCGGTGACCCTGAAGTCGTTGTTGACACGATTGGCGTAGATGGCGTTGACGTCACCTGCCAAGAACTGCTTGCCGTGCGTCGTACACCACACGAACAACGTCGCTTCTTCCATGGAGTAGAAGAGGACGCCACGTTGCTGGAGTTCATCGTGTTGAGCTTGCAGACGAGGCGGGATGTAGCCGTTGAGGTCAGGACGAGCCTGGCCTTCACGAAAACAAGTAGTGATCGCGCCAATCCCAATGTGGTGAGGCAATCCAAGATTCTTCGCCGCCTCAACCAACGCAGCCACTACCCGGTAGTCCGCCACGGCCGGGTACTCGATCGGCGCCCAATTGTCGCTGGCACCATCGAGACGAACCGCGCCAGTGCAGATCACCGAGTCGCCCACCTCGGGTTCAGCTTGAAGCGTACCGCAAGAACCGACACGAATGAAAATCCGCGCGCCGGACTCGACTGCTTCAGGCAAAACGATCCCAATACTGGCACTCCCCATACCAGTGGTGACGACGGACATCCGTACGCCCCTGTATTCACCGGTGTAGCTTTTGAGACCACGATGCTTCCCGACACGAACAGCGTTATCGAAAAACTTCTTCGCGATCATCTTCGCCCGCTCCGGAGAACCAACCAAGAGACACAACTCGGAGAGACTCCCCGGTAAAGTGTCCAGATGGTAGGTACGTCCACCTTTGCCGGTAGGACGATTTGCTTTGACTTCAGCCATTACTTTTCCAAACTAGCTCACAACGAGTTAGTGCAAGGATACTAGCGATTATTTTGGTAAAAGTCAAGGTACGCATGATGGTTTTTTTAGATAAAAAATCAACAGGGCTTTACATGTTGATTTTTTATTATTAACTATTTCATAAGTTTAAACCTCGGCTCCACTTCCCCATTCACATCCACATTTTCCTCAAAAACTTTTAGAGTTCGCACCCAAACACTACCGCCGTCATACAAAGCTTTGTATATGACCACGTCTTCGAGTGTCTCTTCGTTTTTACCAAGGGCAATCACTTCATATTCTCCACCTTTGTAATGTCGGTATTTTCCAAGCGTTATCATATTATAATATTTTTTTAATTATATCACATCCGGTTGAATTTCAGTCTTGCCAGTAATATCACTCAAAAAATGAATATCTACTCCTGTTTTAGTTTTAACAATTTTAAAATCATCACTCAAATTGGTTGGCACTATCTGCTTGCCAGTAAAATGCGAAGTTTCAAAATGTGGAAGTTGTCCGCGAAATTCTTTTTTCTTTTGTAAATCTTTCATTATTTTCTGTCCCACCGTTACACTAGTACGCAAATGCGCAGTACCAGGTACCGGCATCGCATGTGACAAATAATGCAGACGAACATTTTCTTTCCGCAACGCTCTAAACAAATCGGCTAATATTTCTGTGTCATCATTAATTCCTTTGAGTAGAACCGTTTGATTATACACACCAATACCAGTACGACGTAAAGCGCGAATAGCCAAAAGAGCTTCGTTTGATAATACACGAATATGATTAAAATGTACCCCAATTTCAATACTAACCCCACTTTCTCTTTTGGCATTCTTCCAACTATCCTTTTGTATTTTTACCAAACCGGTAATAAAATTTTTATTAATTCTAAATGGGTTGTGCAACAGTGATCGAGTATTGATGCGAATCGTGGAAACATGTGGTATTTGAGAAATTTCACCAATATAATTAAATAGTAACGGATCTGCAATAATCAAAGGGTCGCCCCCACTAATTAAAACCTGACGCACAGAATTTTGACCGGCAATTACACTCAACGCTTTTTTGAATTGTGAACCTCCAATAGCCGTACGCACCGATTGACGCAAAGTGCGTTCTTTTTCAAAACAAAAACGACAAAACGCATTACAGGTATTGGTCAAACGCAACAGAACTATGTCTGGATATTTTTGTTGAATAAAACGATTTTCACCATCAGCAAAATCAGCCGACTGCTCCCATACTTTATTTATTCCATAATCATCTTTTAAAAGCTCGTCTTCACTAGGAATGTGCTGCAAAAAAATTGGATCTTTTGGATTTTTCCAATCGATCAGAGAAGATAAAAACGGCGTCAGACGCTCAGTGTCGAAACCAGGCTTGGAAAATTTTGTGATATTGTTGGTAAGCTGCCACAGCCAGCTGGACCACTGTTTGGATGTAACGCCTTTGTCTTTATAAAATTTTGGAATATTCATATTCACATAGACTAATATAAAAACCATAAAAAATCAAAAAAAACACCTCTGCTTTAACAAAGGTGTTTTTAAAATATTTTTAGTTACTTCCGTGACACTTCTTATACTTCTTGCCACTTCCACACGGACAGAGATCGTTTCTTCCCACCTTTTCGCCGTCCTCATTTTTTACCTTGGTATTGATGTCAGTCACTTCCCCTTCTGGACCACTATATTTCATGTTCTTTTTTTCCATCACATTTGGAGCCATTTGCATTCCAATATTTATTTTAAAAATTGCATATACCACCTCATGTTGCATAGCAGAAAGTAATTCATTGAACATGCGGAAGGTTTCTTTCTTGTATTCAACTAGTGGGTCTCTCTGACCGTATCCACGCAAACCAATACCAGTGCGTAGATAATCAACAGCCACCAAATGATCTATCCAAAGCATATCCATGGAACGTAACAAGATTTGTTTTTCCACTTCAACCTGAATATTTGTATCACCAATTTTATCGGCCAACAATTTCTGATATTTTTCTTTAGCCAATTCGGTAAGGTGTTCTATGATATGAGTGCGTTCAGTGATCGCTTCCAACTTTTGTTCACCATGTTCACCAAAATTCAGAATCTTATTTTTTTCTTCTTCTGAAATCGGATAAATAGTGGCCATTACTTCGGCGATCTCTTCGATATTCCATTCGTTTTTATCTTCAGCGTTGGTGTGATATGAAACAACTTGCTCAATCTCTGCTTCGATCATATCCAAAACCAAAGTTTGCAAAGACTTCTCACCTTCTGCTAGTTGATTATTTTTTTGTTTATTAAAAGTTTCCAAAACTTGGCGACGTTTTCCATACACCACTTCACGATGACGATTCAAAACATCATCATATTCGAGCAAATGTTTACGAGAATCAAAATGAAAGCCTTCAACTTTTTTCTGGGCAGATTCGATAATGCGGGTAATTGATTTTTGTTCAATCGGCATATCATCTGGCACGCGCAAAGTTTGCATTACACTGCGAATTCTATCACCAGCAAAAATACGCATGAGATCATCTTGAGTAGAAAGATAAAATTGAGTAGCTCCCGGATCACCCTGACGAGCTGCACGACCACGAAGCTGATTATCGATACGACGACTTTCGTGACGCTCTGTACCAATAACAAACAAACCACCATTGGCACGTACTTTTTCGGCTTCTGTTTTGTCTGGCGGATTACCACCCAAGATAATATCAACACCACGACCAGCCATATTGGTAGCCAAAGTTACCGCTCCCGCTTTACCCGCTTGAGCGATGATCTCACCTTCACGTTCATGATTTTTAGCGTTTAAAATTTCGTGCTTGATTCCTTCACGTTCCAAATACAAACTTAGTTCTTCATTCTTTTCTACCGAAATAGTACCGATTAAAACCGGCTGTCCTTTTTTCTGTAGTTCTTTTACGGTCAGAGCAATCGCCTGATATTTGGCTTCTTCAGTTCGGTAAATTCTATCTGGATAATCAGTACGTAAATTGTTTTTATTGGTTGGTATTACTACCACTTCCAATTTATAAATTTTGGAAAATTCTTCCGCTTCAGTTACAGCGGTACCAGTCATACCAGCCAATTTTTCATAAAGACGGAAATAATTTTGGAAAGTAAT